>CAYYDX010000062.1:0-20416 GCA_964470735.1 uncultured Anaerolineaceae bacterium | reverse complement strand
GGTGACGCGAGTTCGGGCGCTGCCTCCGCGATATCGCCGAGGAATGCCGCGCCATCCGTTCGGGCGGCCTGCAGAACCACGAGCGTGTAGGCGTTCCCCGCGCGATCCACCTCCACCTCGCCGTCGAAGGCGTCGGCCCAGGCGTCTATGGCGGCAGTTCCCCGCGGCTGGCCATCGTCCGGGCCGTCGCGTCCGGCGAAGCAGTCGAGCGCCGTCTGCAGTGCGCCACCGACTGCTTCGAGCGCGTCAATTTCGAACGGCTCACCCGGTGCGAAGAGTTCAAGACGACCGATGGCCGTGGGCCAGACGTCCCAGAGGACGAACGGCCCCAGCTCCTCGGTCAGCATGTCGTGGACGAGGAACCCGGCGCGTTCGCGGTCGTAGCCGTAGACGATGCCGTGTTCGTGGAGGTGGAAGTCCCAGCCGATGATTGGCCGCCCGGCGTCGAGGCGTTCCGCAGCCCATTCGACCGCTGCGTTGCGCATCTCGTCCCACGGGCCATCGGCCGGGAGTTCGCCGCCGAAGCGCTCCCAGCGGAAGCCGGTGCGGGCGTAGCGGTCGACCATTGCCTGCCAGTCGAGGTCCGCCACGCCCGAGGGCAGCGCGGTGACGTCGCCCTTCGTGCCGAGGCAGGTATGCCACGCGTGGCCGGTCAGCCCCATGACCGCATGGCGCGGCAACGGCTGCCCGAGGTGTTCGAGGATGCCCTCGAGTGCGGCGGCCGCGCTCGTCCAGTTAGGCGCGAGGCGGAGGCCCGGAATCTCATGTCGCATGGTTCGAGTGTAGAGGAACAGCGTCCCCCGCCCACGCAGTTGTCAGGGGCGCGGTCGGCAGCCGCGCATGGGGGTGGCTGTCTGCGGGGACGCGCGAGGCTCGCAGGCGGGCCGCCGCCCGCTCACGTCGCCGTGTGCACCACCGGTTCGGGCCAGCGCCGTCGCCCGCAGTGTGACGGCCCTCCCGGGCCCAGCCGGGGCTGAATCCGGCGACTCCAACATTGCCAACAGTGAACCCATTCAGCGTTTGTCGCCGCGTCCCCTGGATTCGAGTGGACACGCGAAGCCAACACCGGCAACATCAGTGTCTGTCATGAATGAAACCGCGTTATACGGGGGGCCGCTCGCTGCCCTTGAGCTTTCTTTCACACGACTGGCGAATGTCGCGGGCCGACTCACGAACACGTCCGCGATGAAGAGCCCTGAACGAGGCGAGTGGTCACCAAACCACATCCTGTGGCATGTTCGTTCGACGGCCGACGTCTATGGCGAGCAGATTGCTCGCATGCTGGATGAAGACGAACCACGATGGACTCACCAGTCTCCACGAGCGCGAATGAAACGAACCGGCTACGACGCACTGCCGTTCTCGGAGTCCTTCTCCGGGTTCGCCCAAGAGCGGATTGCCCTGCTCGCTCGTCTCGGGGCACTGGCTCCAGCGGAATGGGAACGGTTCGCGGTTGTTCACGTGCGTCACAGTGGAAACGAGGTACGTCTGACCGTGCGAGAGCGTGTCCAGGGATTCGCCGAACACGAGGCCGTTCACTGCGCACAGATCGAACGTGACGTCGGGCGGGTCGAGAGCGGTCCATAAAAGGATGCGAGGCGGCCGGTCAGGGCAACGAACCCACGCGTGCGCCAGCCGTGCCGACGGCATTTGGGTGGCCCTCCCAGGCTGAGCCCCGCGACTCCGGGCCCCCCGGTACGGCGACCTCGCGAGTTCGTACACGAACGTTTAAACATGGTCCGGCCTCCTCGGCAGGTTTTCGTTGACATCCGAACTCCCACGTTCAACGATGCGCTTGCCGGCTATCCGCGAGGAAGTCGAGCTTGAATGGCCTGGTTTCAACCTTCGTCCGCCTGGACCCGAGTGGCCGGTACGGATATGGCAGGTGAGAGCACCCGGCGCCACTGGCGCCCGCCGCCCACCCTCCGGACCCCCGCTCACGAAAGCGGGGTTTGTTGTCTCCGGGAGCGTTGAGGGGCAATCGCACAGATGCGAACAATGATGTCCGGCAAGATTCACCGGGCGACCGTTACCGAGGCGAACCTCGAGTACGAAGGTTCGATCACCCTGGACCCGGACCTCATGGATGCGGCCGGGATCCTTCCGTACGAGCAGGTCGCCGTCGTCGATGTGACGAACGGCTCACGGCTCGAAACCTACGCAATCAAGGGCGAACGTGGCTCGGGCGAAATCTGCATCAACGGCGCCGCCGCCCACCTCTGCCACACTGGCGACACCGTCATCATCATCGCCTACCAGCAGGTGGGCGAGGAAGAAGCGCGCCACATGGAACCGCGCAAGGTCTTCGTCGACGCGCACAACCGCATCAGCCGTATCGAAGTGGGCGATGGCTTCGCCCACCATCCTCGCCCCGCGGCCAGCCCGCGGGGGCTGTCGCTGGCAGCCAGCCGCTAGCCGCCCAGGAAGGGAGAACGCAGTGGGACGCATCTCGGTTCATCAACTGAAGCAGTACAAGGCCGATGGCAAGCGGTTCGCCATGATTACCGCCTACGACTACCCCATGGCCCGCCTCGTCGAACAGGCCGGCATCCCCATCATCCTCGTCGGTGACTCACTCGGCTCCGTCGTCCTCGGCTACGAAAGCACCGTGCCGGTGACCATGGACGACATCGTCTACCACACGCGCGCCGTGGTTCGCGCCACGAGCAAGGCTATCGTCGTCGGCGATATGCCGTTCATGAGCTACCAGGCCAACGCCGACGAAGCGGTGCGCAACGCCGGCCGGCTGCTCCAGGAAGGTGGCGCCACCGCGGTGAAGCTCGAAGGCGGCGCTCACGTGGCCCCGCTTGTCCGGCGCATGGTCGATAGCGGTATCCCGGTGATGGGTCACCTTGGCCTCACGCCGCAGTCGGTCAACCAGTTCGGCGGCCACAAGGTGCAGGGCAAGACGCCGGCGGCGGCGGCGAAGCTCATCAGCGACGCCCGCGCGTTGGAAGAAGCCGGCGCCTTCGCCGTCGTCCTCGAAACCATCCCGGCGCCGCTCGCCCGGATGGTCACCGAGCGCATTTCGATCCCGACCATCGGAATCGGCGCGGGCCCCCATTGCGATGGGCAAGTGCAGGTGCTTCACGATATGCTCGGGATCTACGATGACCGTCGTGCCTTGAAGCACGCGAAGCAATACGCCGTCCTCGGCGAAACCATCCGGGAAGCAGTGCGCAGCTACATTGGCGAAGTAGAAGGGGCGCAGTTCCCGACGAAGGAGCACTCTTTCGAGATGGACGAAGCAACCATGACGGAACTCGCCGCCGTCTGACACAGCCCGCGGGGATGGCGCCGCGCCATCCCCGCAACGCCGCGGACCTGGAGGTCTCGATGGCCCAACTCCCAGCCGACCTGCGCGATGCGCGCTTCCTCCTCGAAGTCGATACACGACCGCCGAACCCCGTGCCGCCGGTCATTCTGACGAACGCCGCCGCGATGCGCCGCTGGAGGGCCGCGAACACCGGGAGTTGTGGCTTCGTCCCCACCATGGGTTACCTCCACGAAGGCCACATGGAGCTTGTCCGGCGCTCCATCGAGGAGAACCTCCACACCGTCGTCAGCATCTTCGTCAACCCGATGCAGTTCGGCCCGAACGAGGACTTTTCGCGCTACCCCCGTGATGAAGTGCGCGACCTTGCCCAGCTCTCGGCGGCAGGCGTCGATGCTGTCTACCTGCCGAACGCCAACGACATGTATCCCGAGGGCTACCAGACGTACGTCGACGTCGAGCGCGTCACGCAGCCACTTGAAGGTTCCGCCCGGCCGGGGCACTTCCGCGGGGTCACCACGGTGGTGCTCAAGCTCTTCAACGCGGTCGGCGCCGACCGCGCCTACTTCGGGCGAAAGGACGCCCAGCAACTCCGCGTCGTCCAGCGCATGGCCCGCGACCTCGACCTCGGGACCGAAGTCGTTCCCTGCCCCATCGTTCGCGAAGCGGATGGGCTTGCGATGAGTTCCCGGAACGTCTACCTCAGCCCCGAGCAGCGCACCGCGGCCACGGTCCTCAAGCGTTCCCTCGACCTTGCCCGCGCACGTTGGGATGCGGGCGAACGCGACGCCGACACGCTGCGCCAGCTTGTCCGCGACACCATCGGGACCGAGCCGCTCGCGGAAATCGACTATGTCTCACTCGCGGATGATGTCTCGCTCGAAGAGGTGCATGGCGTGGCCGAACGCCCGGCGCTGCTCTCGATGGTGGTGAAGTTCGGGCAGACGCGGCTGCTCGACAACGTGGAGCTGGCGTAGCCGTGGCCCGGCGCGGACGTCCATCGCCAGCGCTCCTCCCGCTGCTCGCCTGGGATGTTCTCTGGAAAGCACTCTCTATCCGCCGGGCCATCCAACTGAAGAAGTACCGCTGGGTTCCCATCCTTGCGGCGACCAGCAGTGGCGGCCTGCTCCAGATGTGGTTCCTGTATCACCACCGCCGCCGCGGCGAAACGGAAGCGAGCGCCGAGACGGCCTGAGGCGCCGCAGAACAGACAAAGAGAGCGCCACAAGTGTGGCGCTCTCTTTTCGTTTCGGACGGAGGCCAGTGTTAGCCGGCGACGCCGATGTCCTGGTGCGTGCTCTCGAAGAGCAGTTGCATGAGCCGGTTGTGGTGGCGGGCGAGCGCCATCTCGAGCAGGATGGCGCGCTCGCCGAGTTCGATCATGCGCCAGATGTCGGCCGGGCCTGGCTCCGCGGCTGCCGCTGCGAGCTCATCGATGCCGTCGGCGAACACCTCGTGCTCCTGGCGTTGCAGCTCAACCTGGTGGTGCAGCCGTGGTTCTTCCGCCTCAACACGGTTGAGCGGCGACCCCTTGAGGTTCGCAAGCCAGATGTGGCGGCGAAGGTCGGCGCGGGCGTCGGCCACGAGCGACTGGAACGAGTCCTGCCAGGAGTTCGGATGGGCTGCGTGGAAGGGGAGCCGGGCGGCCTGCCTCAGCGTCTCGCGAGCTTCCGCGATCGGGTCGCGGAACGTGATGGTCGAGCCATCGGGGCGTACCGGTGTGTAGGTACCGGAATAGACGGTCATTGGATCCTCCTTACGACCGTGGTGCGCGGCCCACGGGGTGCGGCCCGCGCGACGGGATAACGGGAGGGGGTCCAGGAACACCCTCCGAAAGCCTGCGAGGTGAGCTGACGGGTTCGGCGTCGGAAGTCGCCTATGCGCGTTGCCGCGCAATTCACCCCGGTAGTGGGTCCCCCGCCTCTGCCCTTACGGGCTCGGTTCGGCTACATCCAGAGTAACCACCATCGAGGGCAAAAGTCTCAATCTCTTTCCTGTGAACGCATTGCAAAACTCTCGCAATTTGTCCGCGCCGGCCGTTAACCTTTGGCGCGCGTCTTCACGCCAATGGCCACCGCAAGCTCGCCGATCAGCCGCCCCGCCTCTTCCAGCTTCTTCCCATCAATCCTGTCGAAGGTGTCGTCCCGGCCGGTCTTGCCGCCCGGCCGCTCAAGTTCGAGCGTCGTGATTCCGGAATTGCGGAACTCGGCGCCGTTGCCCGCCACCGGGGGAGCGTTCCCGCCGTCGCCGACCGTCACGCCGTGTCCGCTGGCGATCTCGGACAGCCGGTTCTTCAGAGTCAGTTCGCCATACATCTCGAGCCCATCGCCCGCCCCGAGATTCGCGACGGAGATGACCATCGCCGGCCGCCCGGACTTCGTGAGCACATCGAGGTAGTGGTACGCCCCCTGGCCACCGCTGAAGCGCGCATCAAGCGCGACGAAACAGACCTCGGGCACCGGGAACCGGTCGTTCAGTTGCCGCGCGAGTTCGAGTGTCACGGCGACGCCGCTTGCGTTGTCGTTCGCGCCGGGCGAGTTCGTGGTCGAATCGTAGTTGGCGACGACGATGTAGATGCACGAGTGAGCGCCGCGCGGCCGCGCGGTGATGTTCGTGCCCGTGGCCGTCTCCGGCGCCGGGACCGCGATGGTCAGTGGCGCCCCGGAGGCCGCCGCCTCCTCCAGTCGCTGGTCGAACGAACCAGCCACGGTCACGACCGGGATTTTCGCAGGCTCACCAAGATTCGCGGTCACTTCGCCGGCGTTGGAGTTCACGATGACGAGACCGGCGGCCCCCGAAGCCCACGCGATGTCGTGCTTCTCCTGGAAGCTCGTGCCACCCCGCACGGCGATGGCGACCTTGCCCGTGAGCGCCCCGGCGGACACCGCGTTCGGCAGCGCCGCCGCGGGACCGCTGACGGTTCCGGCCTTGCTCCCGCCGGCCGTGATGGCTGTCAACTCGACGCCGCCGAGTTCGACCGCGGCCGGGCGGTTCGGGTCGGTTTCGAATGTGAAGTTCGACCGGATGACCCCATAGCGAACGGCGGCGAACTCATCCTCGATGTACTTCGCCGCCGCGACCGCCGCCTCCGAACCACCCGGACGCGGCCCGATTGTCTTCGAAAGCTGCTCGACGTCACGCATCGCCCGCGCTGTGTCGAAAGGCACGGTCCAGTCGTCCGTGGCGCCATCGCCGCCGCTGCCACAGGCGCCGAGGGCAAGCGCGAGCACGGTCATGGCGGCGGCAAACAGGGCTCGCATCACTCGATTGTGCGGCAGCGAACCGTTCCGGGGGACTCGCCTCAGAAGCTCAACTCGATGCGCCGGAAGCGCTCCAGGTAGCGCCCGTCCTCGGACTTCCACCGCTCGCGCGAGAACGTCGCGAAGTCGTCCTGCTTCCCGAACTGCGTCACGTGTGCCGAGAGCGCGAAGATCTTCAGGTCGACCTGTGCAGTGATATCGACGTCGAAGTTGGGGTGATTCGTGCTCCAGAGCAGCACTTCGCGCACCTTGTGCGGTTCGAGTCCCTCGGCCAGGTGCTCCGGGAAGTTCAGGTGGTCGCGCGCCGTTGGATAGACCGCATCGAGCGCCGCGGCGCCCACCGCCCGGTGATCCGGGTGGTTGATGAAGCTGTCGCGGATGATGATGTCCGTCGGGTCGTGGGTGAGCACGGTATGCGGCCGGACGCGCCGGATGTGCCGGACCACCTCCTCGAGCAGGGCGCGGTCGTACACGATTTCGCCGTCTTCGTGGTCGAGGAAGTACACGTCACGCGCGCCCATACGGCGGCAGGCCTCGCGTTGCTCCTCGCGCCGCAGGGAAACGAGGCGCTCGCGGGTCATGGCCCGGTCTTCGGTGCCCTTCGCCCCGTTCGTGCAGACGAGGAAGTCGACAGCCCATCCCTTCGCTGCCAGCTGCGCGGTGTACCCGGCGCAACCGAAGTCTCCGTCGTCGGGGTGGGCGGCAACAACGAGGGCGGTTTCAGGCATAGCGATCGAGTCTGGCGCAACGGCCGGGGTGTTCGCAAACGCGCGTCCCTCGACGCGTTCGCCGGCCGGTAGAATGCGTTCACTCTCTCCGAACGGAGTATTCGCCAGATGGATATCGCCTTCGCCAAGGTCAACTTCCGCGTCCGGGATCTCGACGCCGCCGTCACCTACGCCACGGAGGTGCTCGGCGCGACGATCATCCACGCACGCCATCCCATCTCCTTCGGCGAGATGGCGATGGTGCAGGTGGGCGGCCTCGTGATGGAGATTATCGCGCCGGCCAGCCCCGATAGCCCGCTCGCGAAGCTCATCGAGAGCCGGGGCGAAGGCATCGACTCCATCGGCTTCACTGTGCCCGATGTCCACGAAGCATCGGCCGCCATCGACGCCGCCGGTGGCCGGATGACCGGTTCGCAGGGCGGCCCACCCGACGATATGGCGTGGCTTCACCCCAAGAACCCGCTCAGCCTCTCGCTCGAACTCCTCCGCCGGGGCTTCTGGTCCGAAGCGGTGAAGCCGGGCTGAGGCAAGATCGGCCCTCACCCCCAGCCCCTCTCCCGACTTCGCGGGAGAGGGGAGTTTTGCGGCTGTTGAGTGGGCGGACTGTGCCCGGGGTGGAGGCGACGGCCCTCACCCCCGGCCCCTCTCCCGACTTCGCGGGAGAGGGGAGTTTGGCGGCTGTCGCGTGGGCGGACCGTGCCCGGGGTGGACGGGTGGCCCTCACCCCCGGCCCCTCTCCCGACTTCGCGGGAGAGGGGAGTTTGGCGGTTGTTGAGAATTCTTTGGGGGCTTCCTGCTGCCGGCCTCGCAACTTACCAAGGCGCGTGGGCGGACCGTGCCGGGGTGGAAGATCGGCCCTCACCCCCAGCCCCTCTCCCGACTTCGCGGGAGAGGGGAGTTTGGCCGTTGTTGAGAATTCTTTGGGGGCTTCCTGCTGCCGGCTTCGCGGAGACGGGAGTTAGACTGCCTGGCGTGAGAGAGAGACCCCGGCAGTACGTTCACAATATTCCTGCCGCGAGAGCACTCCGGCGTCCACTGACGCCGACCGAGGCGATCCTTTGGGATCGCCTGCGTGACCGGGGTCTGGAAGGTCTCAAGTTCCGGCGTCAGCATGCGGTCGGGCGGTTCGTCCTCGATTTCTATTGCAGTGAGTTGCGTCTCGCGGTTGAGGTGGACGGCGCCATCCACAACTCGCCCGAACACCGGACTGCCGATGCAGCCCGTCAATCCGAGCTCGAAGGTTCTGGTATCCGATTTATTCGTATTCCTGCCTCGGTTGTGGAAGCTGACATCGACCATGCGCTTGAACTCATCCGCCGTGCGTGTGAACTCAATGGGTGATGCTCCCCTCGCCCACGAGTCGGGAAAGGGGCAGGGGGTGAGGGCAACCGCTGCTCGCCCGGGTGCGCGGCCACCACACCGCGTCCCCGTGCCTGTGAGCGCCGCTCTGGTACACTGGAGGGAATGCGCACCACCTTCGTGCCCACGGTGAAAACGTCCCCGCGTCAATCACGCGGGGCTGCCATTTGAGCGCGGCTCCTCCTCGTTTCGTCCGAACCCCAAGCCAACTTCGCCCACAGGAGCCACCGAAACCATGCCGACTGACCGCGTCCAACTCTACGACACCACCCTGCGCGATGGCTCCCAGATGGAGGGCATCTCGCTTTCCGTGGAAGACAAGATCCGTATCACGAAGAAGCTCGATGAACTCGGCCTGGAATGGATCGAAGGTGGCTTCCCCGGCTCCAACCCGAAGGATGCTGAGTACTTCCGCCGCCTGAAGACCACCACCCTGAAGAACGCGAAGGTCAGTGCTTTTGGCGGCACGCGCAAACCGAACATCACCTGCGAGACCGATGCCAACATCCAGAGCATGGTGGCGGCTGAAACACCGGGTGTGACACTCGTCGGCAAAGCAAGCATGTACCAGGTTCGCGAGATCCTCGAGACCAGCGCTGAAGAGAACCTGGCGATGATCTCGGACACCATCTCCTACTTCAAGAAGCTTGGTAAAACTGTCTTCTTCGACGCCGAGCACTTCTTCGATGGTTTCCAAGCTGACCCCGATTACACGCTCCAGTGCATCGCGACGGCTGCCCGCGCGGGGGCCGATGCGCTTGTCCTCTGCGACACGAACGGCGGCATGACCACGAGCGCCATGCTTCGAACCATCGCCGCCGTGCAGGATCGTGTCCGCGACACGCGTCTCGGCATCCACACGCACAACGACGCGGGGCTCGCAGTCGCCAACTCGCTCGCCGCTGTCGAAGCTGGCGTGTGGCAGGTCCAGGGCTGCGTGAACGGCTACGGCGAGCGCTGTGGTAACGCCGACATCCTCACCATCCTCGCGAATCTCAAGGTCAAACTCGGCCTCAACGTCGTCGAGGACGAGCAGCTTGCGCGCCTCACCGAGGTCTCGAACTACGTGTCTGAGCTTGCGAACATGGCGCCGAACCCCGGCGCGCCGTACGTCGGCGCTTCGGCCTTCGCGCACAAGGCGGGCTACCACGTGGCCGGCATCATGAAGGACGAACGCGCCTACCAGCACATCGATCCCGGTATCGTCGGCAACCAGTCGCGCGTTCTCGTGAGTGAGCTTTCGGGCCAGCGGAATCTCCTCATGAAGCTCGAAGAGCTTGGCATCGATTACCCGCTCACCCAGGCCGAAATCAAGCGCCTGCTCGAGGTGGTGAAGGAGAAGGAGAGCCAGGGCTACCAGTATGAAGGCGCCGAAGCCAGCTTCGAACTCCTCGTGCGCCGCTCGCTGCCGAACTACCGCGCCCCCTGGGAACTCGAGGACTTCGTCATCGTCGAACGGCGCCGCCGGGGGCGTGAGGAAGCGGAGAACGAGATGCTCGCGGAGGCGATGGTCAAGGTCATCGTCGATGGCCAACTCCACCACACAGCGAACGAGGGCAACGGCCCCGTGAACGCCCTCGACGGCGCGGTGCGAAAGGCTCTCGCCCAGGCGTATCCGCAAATCGAGAACGTCAAACTCGTCGACTACAAGGTGCGTATTCTCGATAGCCAGGCGGCGACGGGTGCACGCACGCGTGTCCTTATTGAGAGCACCGATGGCAACCGCTACTGGACCACGGTCGGCTCCTCGACCGACATCATCGAAGCCAGCTGGCTCGCCCTCAGCGATGCCCTCGAGTTCGCCCTGCTCGTCGCGGAGTAGCGGCGCGACCCCAATTCGTTTCGCGCTGGGTTAGTCCCAGCGGGCGGGGAGCTTCTGGTACTCGAGGTGGTCGTCGCCGACTTCGTTGCGGATGACGTCCCAGAAGTCGAGGTCCCATTCGCCGACGAACGTGTACGAGGCGCCCTGCTTGCCGGCTCGCGCGGTGCGGCCGATGCGGTGGATGTACTCTTCCGCGTTCTGGGGCACGTCGTAATTGATGACGTTTTCGATGTCGGGGATGTCGAGGCCGCGCGCGGCGACGTTGGTGGCGACGAGGAACTCGAGCGCACCGGAGCGGAAGTCCTGCATCACGCGGTCGCGCTGGCCCTGGCGAAGGTCGCCGTGGATTGCGCGAGCCTGGACGCCGGCGGCGACCAGCTGGTCGGTCAGCCGGTCGACGCCGATCTTCGTGTTGCGGAAGATGAGCGTGCGGCCGAGGCCGTGCTGTTCGTAGATGAAGCGCAGGGCGAAGAACTTTTCGCGCTCGGAGACTTCGCAGTAGAGCTGGCGGATGCCCGCCGCGGTGCGCTGCTCCGGTTCGATCTCGACCGTTTCGGCCTTGCGCATGTGGCGATAGGTGAGGCGGGCGATGCTCGTTGGCATGGTAGCGCTGAAGAGCGCGGTCTGGCGGTGTTTCGGCACGGTGCGAAGGATGTAGTCGATGTCGCGGGCGAAGCCGATGTCGAGCATGGCGTCTGCTTCGTCGAGGACGACGAAGTGGACGCGGTCGAGGAGCAGGGTACCGCGCTTGAGGTGATCGATGACGCGGCCGGGTGTGCCGACGACGACATGGGCGCCCTTTTCGAGCGCGAGGAGGTCGGAGCGGACGCGGCTGCCGCCGACCAGCCCGAGGGTGGTGAAGCCGTAGAAGCGGCCAAGATGCTCGATGACTTCCTTCACCTGGTTCGCGAGTTCGCGCGTGGGAACCATCACGACTGCCTGGACGTGGTCTTTGGCGGGGTCGATGGAGCGGGCGAGGGGGATGCCGAAGGCGATGGTCTTGCCGGTGCCAGTCTGGGCGAGGCCGATGAGGTCGTCGCCGGCGAGGAGGCGGGGAAGTGCGGCGGCCTGGATGGGCGTTGGCGCCGTATAGCCAAGGGCTGCGACGGCCTGGAGCGCGGTGTCATCGACGCCGAGCGCGGCGAACGCCCCGGAGATGGGGGCTTTGGCCGGGGGGAGGTACGAATCCGGGCGCGACGACGTGGGCTGGTCGGCGCCGGTGGCGTTGGCGCCACGTCCGCGGCGTCCGCGGCTCCTACGACGCTTTGGTGTGAGCGGTTCGTGCGGCGCCTGGTGGGCAGGCTGCTCGCGGTGAACGTGGTCGTGGTGGGCTGGGGCCGGGCGATGGGGCGCTGGCCGGGGCGTTGCGGTTGCGACGGGTGAAGGGTCGGGCGCGGGGTCTTCGGGCGCGCTCTTCCGCCTTCGAGTGAGGAACGACAGCAGGGGCTCAGAGTCCTTTCAGATGGCGCTCAATGCGTGCGCCGGAACAGGCCGCTGCGCCGAGCCCTCACAGGCGCGCTGACCGGGTGAAAACGGGTTCAAACCATAGAGTGCAGGCGACAAACGAACAGTACGAAAGACGTATGGGAGCGTTCAGAGGGCTCTCGGTCACCATCAACTCTGGTAGTGAGCATAACACACGGCGCGGCGCGACGATCACTCGAGACTCATCGCACCGTGAAACACCGTGATGACTTCGATGCCGCCCGGTACGACCAGATAGAGCACTCGATACTCGTCGGCAAACACTTCGCGGACTGCCTCGATGTCGAACTCGGGGACCTTCCGGCTTGCGAATGGGAGCGCCTCTGCCAGCTCCAGGCGCCTCTGAACGCGACGCAACCACCGATCGGCGGCATCTCGTCCTGCGAACAAGGCGACTCTGTCACGGATGCGTTCGACTGCGGCCAAAGCTTCGCTCGACCACTCGAGCGCCATCCTTCAGTCGAGGCCCAGACGCCGCAGAACGTCGCCATGCGAGTGTTTCTTGCCTGCGGCCAGGTCGGCGAGACCACGCCGCGCGGAGTCAATCTGCTCCGGAGTCAGAGGAGCCGGGAAGCCGGCTGCGAGCAAAGACTCCGCGCGGGACAGCGCCTCTTCCTCGGACAACGATGCCACGTACTCCAACAACAGCTGCTTCACGGTCATGAACGCATTCTACAAGCCAGTTACCCTTCGGGTCGGCTCGGGCTGGCGCAGCAGCTCTTTCGCGGTCACGAACCGAGTATACCGCGAGCGGTGTGGCCTACGGCTTCACGCGGCTCATCAGCGAGAGCATGGCGCCGTCCTGGTCGCGGAAGAAGGTCATCCACTCTTCCGTGCCGTCGGGGTGGGTGAAGATGCGGTGCGGCTCGCCTTCGAATGCGACACCCCGTGCGTTGAGTTCCGCCTGTGAGGCGTGGATGTCGGCGACGAGGAAGTAGAGGACGGAATGGCCGTTGCCCTGCGCTTCGGGGAGGGCGTCGAGCATCAGCCGCGTGCCATCGCAGTCGAAGAACGCGAGGTCGCCCGCGGTGAAGAGGTGCGTCATCCCCAGCGTGTCGCGAAAGAACGCGACGGCCGGTTCGATCGATTTGACCGTGTGCGCGACCTGGCCGAGGCGGCCGAGGTTCACGCCGGGCTGGGATTGCGGCATCCCGGTACTCCTTCGTTGGTGGCCGAGCGGCAGGCCGTCCCATCGCCGGATGGCGGCGCGGGTCGGCAGGTCGAGCTTGGCCCGGATGTTGTCGATGTGGAACTTCACGCCATCGACGGTCGTGCCGCGCTGGATGGCGATGCGGCGGTTGGTCATGCCGTGGCGAACCATGTGGACGACCTCCCACTCGCTGGGCGTCAGGACGTCGGGAGAGGCTGGCCGGCCGCGTGCTGGCATGGACGAATTGTAGGAAGCACCGGGGCGAATTTCCCTCCCCCCGGTGAGTCGAGGGAAAAAACGCACACGGCGAAGGTGACGGGTGAGAAGCGGGACGGTTCCGCGTTCGCGGGCGAATGGCACTACAATCGCCGCGCAAGCGTGGGAGGCGAACGCAGATGACCGATTTCAAGACCATCCTTTATGAAGTAGAACGCGGCCGGGCGCGGATCACGCTGAACCGGCCGGAGAAGCTGAACGCGCTTTCGTTCGAACTGCAGACCGAATTGAACACGGCGCTCTGGGAGGCGGACAACGACAACAACGTGCACGCTGTCATCCTCCGCGGGAACGGGAGGGCCTTCAGCGCGGGGTACGACCTCTCGCCGATGGCGAACCGGCGACCGGCCGCCGAAGGCGACGACCAGTACACGGCGGTCTACCGCGGCGGGCGGACGTTCGATGATGACGCCTGGCAACTCGAACGAGCGCAGCGCCTGCGCATGGCCATCTTCGACATGCACAAGCCGGTGGTCGCGCAGGTTCACGGCTACTGCCTGGCCGGCGGAACGGACCTCGCGTTCCTGTGCGACATTGTGATCGCGGCGGATGACGCGACGATCGGCTTTCCGCCGGCGCGGGCAATGGGTTCGCTCCCGAACCAGATGTGGGTGTACCACTGTGGCCCCCAGTGGGCGAAGCGGCTCTTCCTTACTGGTGACACGATCACGGGCGCCGAGGCGGCTCAGATCGGGCTCGTCCTCAAGTCGGTGCCGGGTAACCACCTCTCGCAGGAGGTCGAATCGCTCGTCGACCGGATGGCGATGATCGACACGGACCTGCTGACGGCGAACAAGCGCATCGTGAACGTGGCTCTCGAACTGATGGGCGCGCGCACGATGCAACGCCTCGGGGTGGAGAACGACGCCCGGGCGCACCTGGCGCCGAGTGTGCGAGAGTTCGGGCGAATCGCCGGGGAACAGGGGCTGAAGGCTGCGCTGCACTGGCGGGACGCGAAGTTCGGGGATGGCCGCGCGCGTGTGAACGGCCCGGAAATCCGCGATGAGAACGGACGGCTCGTGTGACCATCAAAGCCACCTCCGTGCTGTCCATCCTGGCGATCTGGGTCGCCAGCATTGTCGCCGTCATCCTCGAACCGGATGGCTGGTGGCTGCTCATCTTCGCGCTGCTTGCGACCGGAGCAGTCGGCGCCTCCGCGTGGCGGCGGCTCGGGCTGTCGCGGCTGATCGCGATCACCGGGACGTGGCTCGGGCTCGCGCTGGCCGCCGGGACCTCGAGCAGCGCCGCGTGGGCATCGATCTTCGCGTTCGTTACCACCGGCGCGGTGGTGTACAGCACGATGAGGCGAGACGCCTGGCTGCTTGGCGTGGGTGTGGCGACCGCGTGGGTTGCGACCGGGCTTGCCGTGCTGGTTCACGGCAGTGATGTGACGTGGATGTGCGTGTTCGCCTTTCTCACCGCCGGGGCGGTTGCGAATAGCCATAACGCGACAGTGCGAGGAGCGGCGGCGACGGTGTGGTGGGCTGCCGCCGGGGCGCTGGTGCTGATCTTCGGGGACGGGCTCGCGTGGCTCTCGGTTATCGCGTTCATCCTCACGACGACTTCGATCGGCTTCGGGGGCTTCTCGTTCCCGCGGGGGCTGGAGTGGGACCTCTTCGACCGCGACGACGACAGCGAGCGAGTGAAAGTCGTGCGCTAACATGGGCGCATGCCGATCCGAATCGCCGGGGACGAAGACATCGATGATTACGATGACTATGGCGACGACGCCCCCGGCCCGGACGAGCGCGACCTGGACCTCATGGACGGTTCCTGGGAGCAGGAGTACTACTCCGGCCGAATCAAGAGCCGCAACTGGAACGCAATCGGTGTGGGGATTGCGATTCTCGTCATCGCCGGGCTGGTGATCCCGATGATTCTCTCGGTGGCGAACTGATGGCCACGCTCGAGGGCAAAGTGGTGGCGCTGGTGTGCCGCGGGAGCGAAGACGACCGCGCGATTGCCGTCGCGCTTGCCGAAGCCGGCGCCGATATCGCCTTGGCGACGATTTCGCGAGCACAACAGGAAGAGTTCTCGACCGCGTCGATCGCAAACGAGGTCTGGGCGATCGGCCGCGAGCAGTTCAACAGCGTCATCGACGCGTCGGACCCCGCCGACGCGTCGGCGTTCGCGGGCGAAGTGTGCGACCGGTTGGGGCGTTGCGACGCGGTTGTCGTGGCCCCCGGTGCGATCCCGTTTGTCGCGTTCGATGAATTGTCGGCTGACGAGTGGCGGCCGATGGCGGAGGGCGGACTGACCGGGCCGTTGATTGTGGCGCAAGCGTTCGGCCGGGTGATCGAACGTGGCGGTGGCGGGATGGTGGTGTTCGTCGATGATGGCGCGGCTCATGTGAACGTGGCCGGCGCAGTGCTCTCCGAAGCCCTGCGTACGCTTGGCGCCCACCTCGGCATCGCGTGGGCCGGGCGGCCGCTTCGAGCGAAAGTGGTGAGCCGGGAAGGCGCTGCGGAGCAGGCAGTTGCGGCGGTTGCGGGCGGTTAGCAGGGGTCGGGCGGTTGGGTGTTAGCCGACGGGCGGTCGCGTGCATGCCGGACGGGCTACACGAATGTTCAGGTGAGAACCGCTGCCTCTGTAGGACACAGGTGTTTCCAGTTCGCCCGGTCAGAAGCTCGTCGCAGGGGCGTAGCGCAATACGCCCTTACCAGCCGGCGCCTGCCACCCGCTTACTGCCTTGCGCGGATCGGATCGGGTGGCGTCCCGTGAGGTTCAGGGTTGATGCTAGCCACATTTTAGAAATCTCAAGAACGGTCTTAATTTTTTCAAGACGACTATTGACTTTCACGACATGATGGCCGACTATGGTCATAGCAGGGCTAGAGACCGGCCCGGGGGCCGGCCAGAAAGGACTCAGCAATGGAACTCAACACGCACTTCCTCAGTAACTACAGTCAGCACTTCGTCGAATCGCGCCGGGAGTCGGCGCGGACGGTGCGGTACGGGAACGGTTCGGCCGCCGTCGGTATGATCGGCGCGATGGCCGCCGGTGTCCGGCGCGCTGCCGCTACCATCGAACGATGGGCGCGGGGCTCAGCGAAGGACATCGCCGATTACCGCCTGCCAGGCATCAAGCCGGTCCGTTAACCGGCCGTGGAGGAACAATCGATGGCTCGCTTTGTCGGCGCCTGCCCCAGCTGCGATAGCGCGATGGTCGTTCGGCGGCTGGAATGCCCGAACTGCGGTGTAGCCGTCGAAGGCCGCTTCGATGGTGGGCCGCTCGCCCGCCTCAGCCGCGACCAGCTCGCATTTGTGGAGACCTTCCTTCGCGCCCGCGGCAAGATCAAGGACGTCGAGGAAGAGCTCGGCATCTCCTACCCCACCGTTGTCGCCCGGCTCAACGACGTGCTGGTGGCGATGGGATTCGAAGCCGGCGAAGACCCGCGCGACGCGGAACGACGCCAGCGCATTCTCGACGAACTTTCGGCCGGCCGGCTGAGCGCCGCCGAAGCCGCCGACCAGCTCCGCTCACTGGCGAACCGAGATGGCTGACCTGCCCGATGAAGTGAAAGTTGCCCTCGAAGAGGCACGGCGTGCGCGCGAGGAGGCGGATCGCCTTCGCCGCGACGCGAAGATTGAGGCCGACCGCCTGCGGCGTGAAGCGAAGATCGAGGCGGACCGCCTAAAGAACGAGGCACAGCGCGCACGCGATGAGGCGCGCCGGCTGCGCGAACAGGCGCGCGAGGCACGACGTGGCCCGCACTCCTTCGGACCGGGGATGCCGCCACCGCCGGGTTCGCCGCCACGTGGGCCTCGAGTCCGCCAGGAGCAGGATGATTCGGCGACGGCGATTCGCGCAGAACACACGCTCCTGCTCGAGGGCATCCGCCGCGTCCAGATCGACCAAACTGCCGGGAAACTCACGGTGCGACCGTGCAAGGAGGGCGAGACGCCGGGCGTCACCGCCTCCAGCAGCAAAGCGGCGCCGGATATCGTGGTCAGCCGCGACGGAGACCAGCTTCATATCGAAGTGAAGCTCTCGAAGGGGTGGATCTTCCGCCGCCGCCAGGGCGCGACCACCCTGATCCGGCTTGGCCACGAGGCGCTCGAACAGGTGAAACTCGACAACGGGTACGGCGATACCGAGGTGCAAGGCGTTACCGCGGCGGAGATCCGTGTGAACATCGGCGCGGGGTCGTTCCAGGGGATCCTGACGCGGGGGATGCTGGACGTGAACGTTGGCGCGGGCAAGCTCGCTGTGCTGTCGCATAGCGGCCTCGCACGATGCGACAGCGGCACGGGCGACGTCTTGCTCGACGTCGCCGAAGTGGCCGAGGGCGAATACAAGGTCGATGTCGGTCTTGGGCGCGCCGAGGTGCGCCTGCCGACGGGAGCGCAGGTGTTCATCAAGGCATCGAGCGGCATCGGGAAGTCACGACTCGAGTTCCCGAGCGCGCCAGACTCGGCGGCGACGCGTCTGCGCCTCAACTCGGGCATCGGCGAATGCGTCGTGAAGGCGCGCGAGCCGGGCGCGAGCGCTTCGGCGGAGGCAGCCGGTGGGGGTGCGCCGGTGACTCCCTTCGGCCAACCGCGGCCACAGCGCGGCAGCCGCGGCGGGCGTGCTTCGGGCCGCCGGGAGGCCGAGGAGATGCGTGTTCTTCAGTTGCTCGAACAGGGCAAGATCACGCCGCAGGACGCGGCGGACCTGATCGCTGCGCTCCAGGGTTCGAGCCAGCCACAATTCGAGAGCGACGACGAGCCACCCACGCTCTTCACGTGAGGCCCCGGATCACTCGATCCGCGCGATAAAGAGGGTCCCGAGGCCGAGCAGACACATAAAGCCGAACATGTCGGTGAAGGTGGTCAGCCAGATTGAGCTGGCGAGGGCGGGGTCGGCGCCGAGCTTCTTGAGGCCGAGCGGGATAGTCGCGCCGACCGCGCCCGCGACGAGCAGGTTCAGCATGAGGGCGACGAAGGTCAGGACGCCGAGCCAGGGGTTGAGCGAGAGCACGATGGCGAGCGTAGCGGTGAGTGCGCCGGCGCCGAGACCGTGCACGAGCCCGAAGGCCGCCTCTTTGCGCAGGATTGTCCAGATGTCGGAGTATTTCACTTCACCGAGCGCGAGCCCGCGCACGACCAGCGTGGCGACCTGCGTGCCCGTATTGCCAGCGTGGCCGGCGATGATCGGCATGAAGATGGCGAGCGCGGAAGCCTTCGCGATGGTGCCTTCGAACGGGGCGACGACGAGCGCGGCGAGGAATGCCGTCATGAGGTTGACGAGGAGCCACGGCATGCGGCGTTTGATGGAGCGGCGTACCGGCGCGAGCACCTTTTCGTCGTCGTCGAGGCCGACCATGCGGTACATGTCCTCGGTGGCCTCTTCCTGGAGGACGTCGATGAGGTCATCGGCGGACATGATGCCTTCGAGGCGGCCCTCGTCATCAACGACGGGCACGGCCATCAGGTTGTAGCGCTGGAGGACGCGGGCGGCCTCTTCCTGGTCGGTTCCGGTGCTCACGGCGTGCACGTCGCGCTGGGTGATTTCGCCGAGCGTGGTGCGCGGAGCGGAGACGAGGAGGTCGCGAATGGAGACGACGCCAAGGAGGCGCTTCTCCGAATCAACCACGTAGAGGTAGTAGGCGCGCTCGCTTGGCGGGCGGAGGACACGGAGGTAGTCGATCGCCTGGGAGACGGTGATCGACTCATTGAGCGAGACAAACCCGCGGCTCATCAGGCCGCCGGCTGACTCGTCGGCGTACTGGAGGAGTTCGGCGACCTCTTCGCCGCGGTCGAGGGCAGCGAGCGTTTCCTCGCGTTCAGCCGGTTCGAGCTGTTGGATGACGTCGGCGACGACGTTGTCCTCGACCTCTTCGAGAACGGCCGGGAGGTCTTCGACGCCGACGCCGCGGATCAGGTCGCGGAGTTCATCGTCTTCAGCGAATTCGAAGAGTTGGCCGACGACATCGGTCGGCAGGTGGTCGAGCAACTGTCGGCGGTCGTTTTCACCGAGGTTGAGGACGAGTTCAGCGAGGTCGGCGGGATGAAGGGACGCTACGAGCGCGACAAGTTTCGCCCACTCGCCGGTGGCGGCAAGTGAACGTGCATCTTCGAGGACCTCGCGGATAGCGACGTCTTCGGACACGTTTCCGTCCCTCGTTTATCAGGTTCCAGGCACGCTGATGTGCGCACGAAGCGGAACGTACGTCCGGCGTTGTGAAGGGTCAACACGGCCCAGAGTTGGTGGGCATCGGTCGAGTGAACCCGAAAAATGTGCAAACGCTTGCACGGATGATCTATAATCCGCCAACCCCGCATCGCGGGCATTCGGGAGGTGTGCGGATGAGAAGCAAGAGACTCTTCGCGGCAATTGCGGCCGGGCTTGGTGTCATCGCCCTGATCCCGGTCGCCAGCGCACTCGGTGACGGGCCCGGCGATTCGGGCCGGAACATCGAGGCGGCAACGGCGCTCGGCACCGGGTTCACCTACCAGGGCCGCCTGACGGATGCGGGCAGCCCGGCCAACGGGACCTACGACCTGCGCTTCATCCTCTATGACGCAGAGACGGCCGGCGCTTCCGTCGGGAGCACGGTGACGAAGGAAGACGTGGCGGTCACGAACGGGCTGTTCTCAGTCGACCTCGACTTCGGCGGCGCCGCCTTCAACGGTGACGCGCGCTGGGTGGAGATCGCGGTTCGGCCCGGCAATAGCAGCGCTGCCCACACGGTGCTTTCGCCACGCCAGCCGATCAGCCCGACGCCGTACGCGCTGTTCGCGAAGGCGGCGGCCGGCATCGCGGTTCCGTTCGCTGCTTCGGGCACCAGCGCCGGCGCGCCTTCGAGCACGACCGGGCTGTTTACCGTGACCCAAACGGGGACGGGCATCGCTATCGCCGGGAACCGGACGTCGGCCGACCCGTCTGAATACCCGGGCGTGCTGGGCACGAACGCGGGCGGCGGCGCGGGCGTCCAGGGCGAATCCACCTACGTTGATGGCGTCGCGGTGCGCGGTTTCGCGATCGGCGCCAACGGGGTGGCGGGCGAGTTCAGCGGCCCCACAGCACTCAAGATCGACGGCGCGATCAAGGTCTCCGGTTCGTCGCCGGCGGCGTTC
>CAYYDX010000061.1:0-20464 GCA_964470735.1 uncultured Anaerolineaceae bacterium | reverse complement strand
CGCAACGCCAGGTGATCACCCTCCGTTTCAGCGCCGGCCTCTCCGTCGCCGAAACCGCGCAAGCCCTGGGCAAGACCGAGAACAACGTGAAAGTCCTCCAGCACAAAGCCATCGCCAAACTCCAGGGAATGGTGCGTCAGGAATGATTCGCCACCTCTTCGAACGCAAAGCTACTGCCGAAGCCGAACTGCTCGCCGAAGCGCAGGCCCTCCTCGATGACGGCCTCGACCTCGATTTCGTGCTCGGTCTCTTCCCCGATGACGCCGACTGGCTCGAGCCGATGCTCGAGGTCAGCGAAGGCCTCACCGGGACCTACGCAGCCGAGCAGCCGAGCTACTACTTCGAAGCTTCGCTCAAGTCGCAGTTCCTCGCCGGTGCACTCGAACCGAAGCCAGTGCTCCCGGTTATTGTGCCCACGCCGTCGTACTCGCCGTTCCGCACCGCCGTCGCCAGCATGTCCGTCGCCAGCGTGGCTGCCGCGATCGGCGTCGTTTCGCTCGGCTTCATCACCGCTGGTAACTCGGTCCCTGGCGACTGGAACTACAGCTTCAAGCTCGCGAACGAACGGCTCGAATACACGCTCTCCCGCGGCGATAGCCGCATCGACGTGCAACTGCACCAGGCGGAAAACCGCGTGATGGAACTGCAGAAGCTCAGTTCGCGCGGGGATGTCTCTCCCGAACAGATCGCCCGTGCTCAGCGCGATATCTCGGACCTGATGGACGTTGCCCAGCAGAAGGACCTCGACCAGATCCAACTCGCTCGCCTGGAAGGCGTCGGACGCCAGGGCAAGACGGTCCTCGCCGATATCACGCAGAAGCAGCCCACGATCCCGCAAGAGCCGGTCGACGCCTTCGCTGCGGCACTCGACACCGTTGTCACACTCGGCGCCGCGGGCCCCCAGGAACTGACACCAACACCCACGGCAACGCCGACTGTTCCCGCGACGACGACGCCAACGCCCGGCCAGACGGTCACGCCTTCGCCGTCGAGTTCGGCCACTGCCTCGCCAACCGAAACCGCGACGGCCACCGCCGCCCCGACAGCGTCTCCTTCGGCCACCGGGACGGCCACGGCCGACCCCACGTCGACCGCCACAACCGCGCCACTGGAACACGAAACGACGACGCCCCCGGCCAGCACGACGCCCTGAACCCCCGGTTAACCCGTCCGTTGCCCTCAGCCGCGCCGCTGCCTACCCTCAAGACTCGCCCCCTCGATACCCCGTGGAGAGACTGATGCGACGACTCGTCCTTGCCGTCACGCCGTTTGCGCTGCTCGCGCTTGCCACCGCCTGTGGCGACGGCGAAAAGAGCGACACCCCGCAAACGCCCACTGTTGAAGCCACGCCTTCGACCGTTGCTAACGAGCAGCCCCAGGTCCCGGATAAGCCGCTGCCCTCGCCGACGCCCATCCCCGATACGCTGCCCGTCGTGCAGGTCGGTTTCGCCGGCAAGGTGTTCGCGCCGACGAAGGCCGACTTCTCCGCCCTTCCGAAGGCGAAGGTCACCGCCGGCGGCAAGGAGTACGAGGGTGTCACCCTCGCTGCGCTGGCCGAAAAGGCTGGCGGGAAAGCCGACTCCGTGGCGACTATCCAGGGCACGCGCGCGGACAACCTCCGCCTCGGCGCGATTCGGTTCCCGCTCGCCGACGTCGGCGCGAGCACGGTGTTCGTGATCGATGACGGTGGGCACCTCGCGCTCTTCAGTTCCAGCATCCCGCAGGAGCAGTGGCTCAAGGATGTCACCTCGATCGCGCTGAACTAAGCGGACTCCGGTTCTTCGGCCGGGGCGGCTTCGAGCGAGTCGTCTTCGGCCTGCCAGGCTTTCAACGAGGCCAGTGTCTCCGCGTCGAAACGTTCGCGCGCGTAGGCCCACTGTTCGGGTGTGCGCGGTGCGATGCCGTGAATCGCCCCGCCGTAGACGGCGATCTCCATTGCCGCGTCGGCGTGGTTCGCCGGGCCGGGGCCGAGGCGTTCGAGGACGCGCGCCCAACTGGCGGCGCGAGTGGCGTCATCGACGTTCAGGTCGCGCGAGAGCCGCGCCAGCCACGACCACGCGAGCGCGCGCAGGTCGTTCGCGGCGACTGCTTCGGCGGCCCGGTCCAGGTCGTCCGGGTGCGGCGGAGTGGTGAGGTCGTCACCGGAGTCGGGCATGATCCAACGCTCGGGCGAACATCGCGCACCGCCAACCACGGGTTGGCCTGCGCACGCGGGCGGCGGCCGTCAATTGCTGACGAGTTCGAAAAGGGCGAGAATTGGGACTTGAGCGACTATCAGAACATATGTTCTAATGCGCCTCCACCACACAGCGTGATCGGAGGTACGCCATGCAACAGGTGTTCGAACGCCCGGCCCGCAGCGATGCGCTGCCGGAGTACGTGGACTACGTCGATTCGGGATGCGATCTCTACCCGTCGTGTCTGAACTGCCCGCTCCCACGCTGCCGCTATGAAGTGAACGGCGGCGCGAGCGCGATGCTCAGGCTCGGCCGGGATGAAAGCATCATCGCGGCCTCGCGGCGCAACGGCACGACGATCGATGACCTTGCGCAGGCCTTCGGGCTGTCGCGCCGCACCATCTTCCGCGTGCTCGAAAAGAACCGCGCCCCGCACGGCCGCCACGGGAGAGGGTGAGCTGCTACCAGCGTGCTTCGTGCTCCTCGATCCACCCGAACAAATCGCGTAGCTCGATCACCTCGCCGTCGTCGGCAACGATGCGGCCGCGGTAGCAACCGAACATCTGGTGCACCTCGGTGAACCAGGCGTTGCGCCGGCCGCTCGTGCCGTGACGGTCGTACTCCGGTTCGAACACGAGGTCGATGCGGTCGCTTTCCGAGGTGCGCACCGTCCACGGCTTCATCCAGTCCGTCCGGTCGTACTCGAGGACGAGGTCTTCGCTGATCTTCGAAAGCCGCCCATCGATGCAGAGGCCGTTCTCGTTCATGCCCGTGCCGGTGGTCCACTTGTCACCGAGGTTGAGGCCGACGGTGTGCTTGCCCTGCACGCCCGAGGCGGCGCCCCAGTTCCAGAGCGTATACTCCGGCCACACGCCCCGCCCGTAATCGAGGCAGCCGAACGCGCCGTCGCCGATCTCGTAGCGTGTCTCGCCGATGCGTACGTAGCCGCTCGCCGGGAGCGTGTTCTGCTTCGACGTGAACTGCATCGAAAGGTCGTTCCACGGGATGACGACGTTGAGCGTCTCGTGGCCATCGGGCCGGCGGACGAGGATGTCGGCCTCGAGCGGGTAGCCCTGGAAGTCCGCCGCCCATACGCGCAGCCGCGTGCCCGTCCCTTCGTCCGTGTGCGAAACGCGCATGTCGGGGTGCTCGATGACCATGTCGCCGTGCACCGTCTCCGGGATGGCGATCGTTCCCGGCGGCCGCGTCACCGTCTTGTCGAGGTGGAGTTTCGACCCACGGTGGTAGAAATAAGCGCCACCGAGTTGCAGCCGCTCCATGTCGGCGATGGTCGTCGAAAACAGCAGTTCGCCGGTCGTCACCGCCCAGTAGTTCCACTTTTTCTTGCGTTCGAGGGTTTCGGCCACGTTGCAGCGGTGCAGTGGATGGCGCGACCAGCCGATCGCGGCGCGATTGAAGCGCCCGTCCGGCCCGCAGAGGTCGACCGGCGCCGTCAACTCTGGTTCGACGTAACTCGTCACTTCGCGCACATCCGGCGCGTCACTTCCCAGACCATCTGGCAGTTCAGCCGGAATGACTCGACGCTCACGCGCTCGTTGTGGCCGTGCACGCCGCGCGCGATATCGGGGCTCGTGAGCCCGCCCGAGAAGCCGTAGCTGATCGTCCCCCGGTTGCGAAGCACGCTGCTGTCGGTGAACCCCACGGTCATACCGGGAACCACCACGGCGTCCTCCATGTGGTCATGGATGACCTCCTCCATCACGCGGAAGAGTTCGGTGTCGAAGGGGTTCGTATCGGACCAGCCGACGTGGACGCGCTCGACCTTCACCTTCGGGTCGTCGATGACCGCCGCCAGTTCGGCCTCGAACTCCTCGGGTTTCACGCCCGGCAGCAGGCGGATGTCGAGCGTGGCTTCGGCGCGCGCCGGGATGACGTTGTGCTTGATGCCGGAGGTCGCGGTCGTGGCGCTGATGGTGTTCGTGAGCAGCGCGCGGATGCGGGGATCCTTCTCGGCCGCGGCCTTGAGCGCTTCGGGCGTGGCGTCGCCCTTATAGATACCGGCGCGGCTGAGGCGCCCGAAATACTCCGTGAGCACCGGCGAAACGGTCATCGGCCGGTCCCATTCCTGGATGCGGTACATCGCGCGGACCAGCCGGTCGAGCGCATTGTCGTCATGGGGCACCGAACCGTGGCCAGGGCGTCCCTCGGCGACAAGCCGCAGCCAGAGCGGACCCTTCTCCGAGACGGCGATGCTGTACACCGGCCGTTCGACGCCGAACGCTTCGGTCGAACCGCCACCGCCTTCGTTGATGACGAACTCGGCGTCGAGCGTCTCCGGGTACTCGCGTTCGATGAATCGCATCCCGAACTCGCTGCCCGCTTCTTCATCGGCCTGGGCGAAGAAGACGACGTCGCGCGTGAGCGGGAGATTGAGGCGCTTGAGCGTGAGGAACGTCATCAGTTCGGCGATGCCGAGGCCCTTCATGTCGAGCGCGCCGCGGCCCCAGATGTAGCCGTCCTTCACCTGACCGCCGAAGGGATCCTCATCCCAGAACTCGCGCTGCACGGGAACGACGTCGGTGTGGTTCAGCAGCATCAGCGGCCGCTTCGAACCGTCGCCCTTGATGACGGCGCGGAGTGAGACACGCCCGTTCCCGGCGTCGTAGAGGTCATAGTCAATCCCTTCGCGATGGAGGAGCGCGCCGAGAAAGTTGCAGGCGAGGACCTCGTTCCCCGGGGGATTCGAGGTATCGACGCGGATGAACTGGCAGAGAAGGTCGATCGCTTCATCGACGTAGGCGTCCCAGTTGATGGCGGGTGCAGTGCTCATGGCGCGCATCCTACCGGAGGCCAGCGCTGGCCGCTGGGGGTGGGCTCCCGGTGGAGTACACTACAGGCGTGGCAATCTCTCGACCCAGGCCCGGACGTTCCAGCACCGCATCCGCCCCAGCCGACGCTCGCCTCCCCGAAATCGTGGAAATGATGGCCGGAGAAGCGTGGGCAGACTACGACGCGCGGGCGCGGGAACTCCTTGGGGTCTCCGCCGAGGAGTTCGAACGGCGTTGGCGTAACGGCGATTACGACGACCCTGTTCGGCACGAGAGTGCCGTACGGGTGTGGATGATTCGCGCCGAGCGGCCGAACTCGTAGCCGTTGGTGAAGAGAACACTCGCCGCTGAGCGAGCTGATTACATCCGGCAGTTCCAGCAGTCACTGGCGACTGTCTCCAACGCCGTGGTGCGGCTGAGACCAGTCGGAACATCGCCAGCTACCTATTCGGCCGATGCCGGTACCGCGGGGACGGTTCGCGTTCGTTCCCGCGGAGGCCACCTGCTCTTGCGAATCGCTGAGCGATTCCAGGTGGCGACTGTCCCAGAGCGGGCGAGCGAATGGGTCGCAACGAAGGTGGCTTACCAGTACCAGGTTCATACGAATACGGGCGTTGAAATACTCGCATTCCATTGGCACCCTGAACCTGCCCGGCCTGACCGCCCACACCTGCACCTGTCACCCGGCGCTGGCGAGTTGTCAGGGGAGTTGCATCGGGCACACGTGCCGACCGGCGTTCTGTCGCTCCAGGAGTTTCTCGAGTTCGTGATTCGAGACTTCGGTGTGCGCCCACAGCGCACCGAGTGGGCGAGCATCCTGGCTCAGAATCCTTGACGCCTACTCCGCGCTCGTTACCACGCCGGCTGCCACCAGTTCGTCGATCTCCTCCGCGCTGAGGCCGCATTCGAGCAGGACCTCGCGCGAGTGGCGGGCGAGCGGAGGCGAAGGCGCCCTCGCCGCGCTCGGCGTGGCCGACATCCGCACCAACGGGCCGACGACGCGCTGGGGGCCGGTCACTTCGTGCTCGAGTTCCGCCATCAGGCCGGCGGCGACCACGTGCGGGTCGTCGGCGAGGTCTTCAGGCTGGTTCACGACGCTCGCCGGAACACCTGCTTCGAGGAAGAGCGCGACCCACTCCCCGGCCGGGCGTTCGAGCAGCCGGGCCTGGATGCGCTCGCGCCACTCCTCGATGCTGCGGCGGTTCTCCGGGTCGGCTGCGTTGAAGCCGGGGGAGTCGGTCGGGTCATCGATGTCGAGGATGCGGCGCAGCGTGTCGCGGTTGTGCGCGGTCAGCGCGCCGAGAACCAGTGCGCCACGCCGGGTGTGGTAGCCGCCGTAGAACAATCGGTGGCTCGCGAACCGGGGCGCCTGCGTTTTCCTTACGGCCGCCACCTGGTCGTAAGGGAGCCCCGCCGCCTCCCGCGCGTGAATCTCGTCGAGCATCGGGTCGCGGATCACCGCGTCGTGCACCGGTTCGCGCATCACCTTGTCCGAGAGAAGTTCGAGCGCGCTCTGGAGGAGGGAGGCGTGGATCTCCTGGCCTGCGCCGGTTTGCGCGCGGTGAAACAGCGCCGCGCAGATACCGGTAGCCGCGGCGAGGCCGGTCGTGCGGTCGAGGTAGGTGCTGCTGATGAGTTGCTGGGGCGCGCCGTGCTCGTCCACCTTCGCCTCGGCCGCCATCACGCCGCTGTAGGCCTGCGCCACGATGTCGCTACCGGCGCGCCGGGCGTAGGGGCCTTTCTCGCCGAAGCCGGTGATGTTCGCGTAGATGAGGCCCGGATTGAGCGCCGCAAGCTTCGCGTAGCCGATGTTCAGCCGCTCGGGGACGCCCGCGCGGTAGTTCATCAGGATCACGTCGAAGCCCGGGATGATGCGGTGGATGAGCGCCTGCCCTTCCGGCCGCGACAGGTCGACGGTGAGGCTGCGCTTGCCGCGGTTGAGCGACTGGAAGTACTTGCCCTCGTTCGGCACGACCGCGCCGCTGTTGCGACGGTCTTCGCCACGTGGTGGCTCGACCTTCACCACGTCGGCGCCGAGGTCGGCGAGGACAACGCCCGCGAACGGCCCGGCCACAATCTGCGACAGTTCGAGCACGCGAATACCGGCGAGCGGCCCGGTCGGTGGCGTCATCAGCCCCTCGGCAGCCCGAGGCCGCGCGTCGCGATGACGTTCCGCTGCACCTCGCTCGTGCCGCCGCGGATGGTCGCCGGGACCATCCCCAGGTACGTCCGCGCGAACGGTTCGTCGCCCTCGGTCAGTTGGCCCGGCAGGCCCATCGCCTGCATGCAGGTCTGGGCGACGCGCTGGGAGAGTTCGGAGTTGTAGAGCTTGGCCATCGAGGCTTCGTCGTTCGGGAGTTGCCCCCTGTTCTGCATCGAAATGATGCGCATCGAGAACTGGTACATGACCTCGGCTTCGATGAAGCGCTGGGCGATTTCGTGCCGCAGCGTTGCCGAATCGAGGCGGCGGCGAAGCAGCGGGTCGCCCTGCACGGTGTCGAGCATGCGCCGCAGCGTCCGCTTTGCCCCGATTGCGCCGCCGATGTTCGAACGTTCGAAATCGAGCAGTGTCATCGCGACGTACCAGCCGCGGTTCTCTTCGCCGACGAGATTCGCCGCCGGGACGCGCACGTCTTCGAAGAACACCTCGTTGAAGTAGTGCCGCCCGTTCAGGTCGACGAGCGGCCGCACCGAGATGCCGGGCGTCTTGATGTCGTCGATCAGGAGGAACGAGATGCCGCGGTGCTTCGGCGCCTGGGGGTCGGTGCGCACGAGGGCGAAGATGGCGTCGGCGGTGTGCGCGGCCGAAGTCCAGATCTTCTGCCCGTTGACCACGAAGTCGTCGCCGTCGCGGACAGCCCGGGTCTGCAGCGAAGCGAGGTCGGACCCTGCGCCCGGCTCGCTATAGCCCTGCGCCCAGGTTGCTTCGCCGGCGAGGATCGGCGGGAGGTACTTCTTTCGCTGCTCCTCGTTCCCGTGGAGGATGAGCGTCGGCCCGAGCATGGCCACGCCCGAACCGCCGACGGCGGGTGCGCCGGCGTTGGCGAACTCCTGGTTCAGGATCGACTGCTCCATTGGCGACATGCCGCCGCCGCCGTACTCCTTCGGCCAGTGGGGCGCCACCCAGCCACGCTCGGCGAGTGCGGCGTGCCAGTCGATCGCTGCCTGCCGCGCTACGGGGTCGGTCGATTTGCGGTCGTTCTCCCACTGGCGTTCGCCCGGGCCGCCGGAGCGGGCGAACTCGCGGTAGCGCTGCGGCAGCCGTGTCGCGATGAGCGTGCGCACGGCATCGCGGAAGGCGGCCTGTTCGGGGGAGTCGTGCCAGTCCATGGCCGCCAAGTCTGATGCGCCGGGCCGCGGCCCGCAACGTCCCGCGAGACGCCCCCGCCGGTGGTGTCAGGCTGAAAGACTGAGTGCGGCGCGCAGCGCCGGGTCGCTGGCGATGAGCTTCCGGCCGCGCGCGCAGAGCCCGTGGATGGTCGAGGGGTCGCGGCCGTCGAAAATGTGCGCGATCTCCGGCAGCGATGCGCCGGCTTCCTGCAGGGCCGCCGCGGCCACCGCCCGGCCGTCGGTGACGCGCCGGGTTCGCGCGCGCCCGCAGAGGTCTTCGGCGGCGACGTTGAAGTAGAGCGAGACGCGCTTCAGCAGCGCCGTGCGCGAGCCCTGTGCGTTCGCGCCGTCGGTGACGGTGACCCCCGCGATGTGCGCGTCGAGTGTCGCCACATCGAGCCGCCCGCTCCGTTCGAGCCTCAGCGCGCCGCGAACGTAGCCGAGCAATGCGCTCACCGAACCGGCGGGCGCGTTCGCGATCCGGGTGATCGCCCAGTTCGGAAGGGCCGTTCGGTGCCGCCGCGCGACACACTCCACGAACCGCTGCTGCTCCTCGGGCAGGAACGGCTCGACGCGCGTGATCAGGCCGGACGCAAGCCGGGTCTGGAGGCGGTCTGGCAGCGCCAGTTCGAGCGGGCTGCGGTCGCTCGCGACGACGATAGCGCCGCCGCTGTTCATCACCGCCTCCATCGTGTGGACGAGTTCGGTGAGCGTCGCTTTCTTGCCCTCGATCGCCTGGAGGTCGTCGATGATGAGCAGGTCGACGCTGCGAACTGTCGCCTTGAAGTCATCGACCCTGCCGGCCGGGAGCGCGGTGAGGAAGCGGTTCGCGAACTCGTCGGCATTGAGGCAGGCCACGCGCTGGCCGGCTTCGCGCGCCCGGGCGGCCACCGCGTGCAGCAGGTGTGTCTTGCCCATGCCCGGCGCCCCGAACAGTGAAATGGGGCTGACCCGCAAATCCGACGGTTCGACCAGCGCCAGGCAGGATTCGAACGCCATCGCGTTGCCCGCGCCCGGCACGTAGCCTTCGAACGTGAACTCCCCGTTGACCGCGCCCACCACCGGGGCCGCCGCCGGGCCGGCGCGAGGAGTGGACGGTTCAGTCTGCGGCTGGACCGCTGTCGCGTCACCGGGCGGCACGAAGCGCACCGAACTGACCGACGGGAACGACTGCACAGCCGCGCGCTCGACGACCAGGCGCAGGCGCTGATTGAGCCAGTCGCAGGTCATCGCTGAGCGCGCTTCGACCACGAGGGTGGCGTCTTCCATACGGAGTGCCCGGGTGCCCTTGAGCCAGGTCTGGAAATTGACCGGGTTCACTTCCATCTGCAGCCGCCCGAGAACGCCCTGCCAGCCACGGGTGAGGGTGCGCTGGTCCGGGGCGGTGGGATTTTCGTCCATGCTTCGGGGCGCACTCCTCTCTCCCGATGGTGTCGGGGTGTTTTCGCTGCTGAGCCCTGGGGTGGGTGGTCGGCGGCCGGATGGCTCTTTCCCGGCGGACCTTCACGGTGCGTCCGGCGGGGAACGCAGCCGGTAAGGTAGTCTTGCCCGACGCCTGCAGCAATCCTCTTATGTCCTTGCGACGGCCCTCTGCACAGAGATTTCACGGGGCCGCGCGCTTATGTGCCCCGGCCGATTCGGGCCCGAAATCCCGGCTAAGAAGCAACCCTCGACACGTCGTTTTCCGCCCGACGAGCCGTCATGCATGTCGCACGGCTAACATTGACGTGCGCGTTAATGTTGGTAGACTGACTGCATCATGGCTGACGAACCACGCCCCGAGCGCTTCCTCCAGATTGGCGAAGCCGCCGACCGCGCCAACCTGACGCAGCGCACCCTTCGCTACTACGAAGAGAAGGGCCTGCTCAATCCGCCCACGCGCATGGATGGCGGATTCCGGCTCTATTCGCCCGAAGACATCGAACGGATCGACCGCATCAAGCAACTCAAGGAACTCCTCGGGTTCTCGCTGGCGGAGATCAAGGAGATGCTCGAGGCCGAGGATGTCCGCCTCCAGATCAAGGCGGGCTGGCGGCGCGACGCCGACGCCGAAGAGAAGGCCGGGAAGGCGCGTACCGCCCGCGACGTCACCCTCCACCAGCTCGCGCTCATCGACCAGAAGATGGAAAAGATGTCATCGCTCCGGCAGGAACTCGCGGAACGCGTCCACCGCTACGACGAGATGCTCGTCCGCTTCGCCGAAGCCCAGGAACCGGAACCCGCAACGTCTCAGTCCTGAACCGCTACACTGATCTCATGGAACTGCTCGACACGCTGCAGCGGCCCCTGCGGGATCTGCGCATCTCCGTCACCGACCGGTGCAACTTCCGCTGTACCTACTGCATGCCGCGCGAGATCTTCGGGCCCGGCTACCAGTTCCTCAACCGCACCGAACTCCTCTCCTACGAAGAGATCACTCGACTCGCCCGCATCTTCATCGAGCACGGTGTCGAGAAGCTCCGCCTTACCGGGGGCGAACCCCTCGTCCGCCGCGACCTCCACTCGCTCATCGCCCAACTGCGCGACCTGCCCGGCCTGAAAGACCTGACGCTGACGACGAACGGCTCGCTCCTGCGCGCCCAGGCGGGCCAGCTCAAGGACGCCGGCCTTCAGCGCATCACCGTCTCACTCGATTCCCTCGACGACGCCGTCTTCCAGTCGATGAACGACATGGGTGTGCCGGTCTCCGTCGTGCTCGACGGGATCGAGGCGGCGAGAGAGGCCGGCCTCGCGCCGATCAAGGTGAACGCCGTCGTCAAGCGCGGCGTGAACGACCACACGATTGTGGACCTCGCGCGCCACTTCCGCGGCACCGGCGTCATCCTCCGCTTCATCGAGTTCATGGACGTCGGCGCAACCAACGGCTGGAAGCTCGACCACGTGGTCACGGCGAAGGAGATCGTCGAGACGATCAGCCGCGAACTGCCGCTCGAACCGGCCGAGGCCAACTACCGGGGCGAAGTGGCAAAGCGCTGGCGCTACACCGACGGTTCGGGCGAAATCGGCGTCATCGCCTCGATCTCGCAGCCGTTCTGCGGCGATTGCACGCGCGCCCGCCTTTCACCCGAGGGCGAGATTTACACCTGCCTGTTCGCCAACCGCGGCCACGATTTCCGCTCGCTCTTGCGAAACGGCGCCACCGACGCCGAGATCTCCGCGTTCCTCGGCGCCGTCTGGCACGGGCGCACCGACCGCTACTCCGAAGTGCGTACCGCCGAGACAGCCGCGCTTCCCCGCGTTGAGATGTCGCACATCGGCGGCTAACGCGCCGTTTCGCCAGCACAGCGTCTTCCAACGGCTCGCGCACAGGCGTACGCTTCCGCCATCGAAACCGCGCCCGGGAGGCTCGCCGAAATGACCACCACGCAGGAACCCACCCTCACCATCGCCGACGGCATCATCACCGGGCCGCTGCGCCGCTCCATCAACAATGCGCACAACCAGAAGGGCAGCATCCACGACGACGCGACCGCCTCGAAGCTCGGCTTCCGGGGAGGCACCGTCGCGGGTTCCATCCACAACGAACTGTTCGTGCCGCTCCTCCTCGAAGCGTTCGGGCAGCAGTGGTTCGAGCGCGGCACGCTCTCGATGTACTACCTCAACGCCACGACCGACCGCGAGGCCGTGCGCGCGTTCCTGAAGCAGCTGCCGGCCGGCGCCCGGGATGTCCAGGTCGACGCGTGGGTGCAGCGCGAGGACGGCATGCAGGTCGCGCAGGGCACCGCGTCCGTCGGCGCGCCCGCCGAGAAGAGCGCTCTCCTCGCGCGGCCGCTCGACCGCTTCGAGGTCGGCGAGCTGCGGATCCTCAATGGAGTCGCCCCCGGCTTCCGGTTCGAACCACAGCGCGTGGTGACCACAACGGAACAGCAGGCCGCGCGGCTCGCGGTAACCACCGAGCCGATCGCCTGGTTCTCCGGCGATTCGCCGTGGGGCGGTCCCGTCGTCGCTCTCGCGCCGATGGTCCAGATGCTCTACGCCAAGTGTGTCGCGGCCATGCGCGGCACACTCGGCGCGGTCGGCCTCTTTGGCGCCATCGAACTGCGCAATGTGAACGGCCCGGTCCTCGTCGACCGCGAATACACCTGCTCAGGCGAGGTTTTCGCCGTGGGGCAGAGCCCGAAAACCGAATACATGTGGTTCGAAACCGGTCTTGACGATGACAGCGGCAGGCGAATCGCCGAGATGCGGATGCAACTGCGCTTCATGAAAGCGTCGAGTGCGCTGTACCCTGAGCTTCGCGGAGCATAGCCGCCACTGAGCGCCGCGGGGAGAAACGGCCCTGGACGAGTCACCGAGGTACCCACCCGGCGCGCCCGGACGCGTGTTGCTGGTGCAGCCGCGCACACCTTCGCCATTCAAATGGCTGAGCATGACGAAGTACGCGGCGGGTCTTTCGCTCGCGCTTGCGCCTTGCTCGGAGGTGCAAACCATCGGCGCGAGCAACCTGAACCTGCCTCAGCCGTTCCGCGCGCTCGTTCCGCGCTACCGCAACTCCACCCCGCTACCCAGGCAGTGGTCCGAACCGCTCGACCTCGTGCACCTCACCGACGTCTTTATTGCGCCGCACGCCGCGCGCTTTCCGGTTCCGCGCGTTGTCACGCTCCACGACATGATCCCGATGGAGCACAACCGCCTCAAGCGCATGGTGTCGCTTCGCTGGCGGCGGCTGTTTCTCCGGTCGGTTCGAAGCATGCGCCTGGCGGGGGCGATCGTCGTGCCGTCGGAAGCAACGAAGCGGGAGTACCTGGCGCACTTCGATGACGACCCGGCGCGCATCCACGTTGTGCCGGTCGTTGTGCCCGAAGACATTCAACCGCCAGCGCCGGACGCCGCCCGCGAACCCCGCACCATCCTCATTGTCGGAACGAACGCCGAGTACAAGAACATCCCGGTGCTCCTGCACGCCCTGGCGCGGCCCGAACTCGGTGATGTGCGCGTCATCCGTGTCGGCGAGGCGTTCCCGCCGCCGTACCAGCGGCTCGCCCAGGACCTGCGCGTGGCCGACCGCATCGAGTTCCGCGTCGGCATCTCCGACGCGGCCCTGCTGCGGCTGTACCAGTCGGCGACGGTGCTCGTACAGCCGAGCCTGACCGAGGGTTTCGGTATGCCGGTTGCCGAAGCCATGGCCGCCGGTCTCCCGGTGATCACCAGCGATGGCGGCGCGCTGCCCGGGGTGGCGGCAGGCGCCGGGCGCATTGTGCCGTTCCGGACGCACCGGGACGGCCCCCCTGACCTCGACGACGCCCGGGATTTCGGCATGGCCATCGCCGAAACCCTCGCGGACGAGAAGGAACTGGCCGCAATGTCGCGGCGCGGAATCGAACAGGCGGCCCGCTTCCGGCCGGCTGCCGTGTTGCCGGCGCTGCTTGGAGCGTACGAAGCCGCACGGATTGCCCACGAATCGCGATAGCCGCTGCGCCGCTGACAACACCGTTTCAGGACACGAATGAGATTCGAACCTGAAAATGCGTCGAATAGTCGATGTCGCGCTGCATAAGGAACGTCACCCGGGCAAGATATCGAGCAACAGGCTAACGATTCCTATCACGTGAATAGTTCACTACTGTATCCCACAATACTCTTGACAGCATGGATAGACTGAGCCTGCCAGAACCCCCTCATCCAAGGAGTTCTCGGTATCCCCTCGGGGCAGGGTCACGAAGTACTTCTGGCCCTGCCCTTCGAAATCTCCCGGGCATCATGAAGCTACTGGATAGCAAGCCCAAAGATTTCTTCACAGCAACCCCTTTCCATTTGTGTTTTGTTCCGTATACTCGGCACTGCTAGAACCTATTACTCCTATAGGCGAAGCAGAGGAAAGCAGAGGGGAACTCATCCATGGCAAATCCTGACAACTACTGGTTCCGGCGCTCCCGGATGAGCCGCCGCCGCATGATCGGCGGTACGGCCACCGCGGGGCTCGGCGCCGCCGCCCTCGGCCTCGTCGGCTGTGGTGACGATGACGACGACGACGGCGGCGACACCAAGCCAACGACCGCCGCCACCACGGCGGGCGGCGCCAGCGCAACCGCTGCGCCGGCCTCACCCTCGGCGGTGGCGAAGCAGAAGGGCGGCACCTACCACACGGTCAGCGCGAACAACACATGGGACACCTTCGACGTCGACCGCAGCCGCTTCTCGCCCGTCGCCTGGCTGATGGGCATGACCAATATGGGTGTCGTGCAGTGGCAGAGCTTCACCAACTCGAAGATCGAGGGCGGCATCGCCGAGAAGTGGGAGACGCCCGATAAGAGCACCTACGTCTTCAAGATCCGCCCGAACGTCTTCTGGCACGACAAGGCCCCGGTCAACGGCCGCCAGGCGACCGCCGACGACGTCACGCAGTTCATCCTCCGGAACAAAGCCGGCAAGACGCTCGACGGCACGGATGATCCGAACTTCTATCGCAAGTCCGCCTATCAGAACGTCGACAAGGTGGAGACGGTCGATAAGTCGACCGTGAAGGTCACCTTCAGCAAGCCGGACCCGTTCTTCCTGACAACGCTCGCTGGCTCGTACGCGAAGGTCCAGGCGCCGGAAGCGATCAAGGCGTTCGAGAAGACCTACTCGAACATGAAGGCCGAGATGATCATCGGCACGGGAGCGTTCGTGCTCAAGGAGTGGTCGGCCGAGGGCAAGTCCAGTTGGGTGCGCCACGAGAAGTTCCACGAGCAGGTGAACTGGGACGGGGTCAACTGGCTGCCGCTCTTCACCGACCAGTCCGCCCAGCAGGCCGCCTTCGAGCAGAAGCAAATCGATGCCTTCGCGCCGACGCAGAACAAGGTCATCGAAGAATTGCTCAAGCGATTCGAGGGCAAGATCAACGAGAAAAAGGTGTTCTCCGGTAACCCGCAGGCGGGCACCTACTACGGTGGGGCGAAGCCGTGGAACGACCCGAACCTCATCGGCGCGATCTTCAGGGCCTTTGACCGCCGCGCGCTCATCAACTCGCTCCTCCAGGGCAAGGCGGCACTCTCCGGCAACGTGCCCCCAACCCAGTCGGCCTTCGGCATCCCGGAGAAGGAACTCATCACCTTCCCCGGCTACATGGAGGATCGCGCCAAGGAAGAGTCCGAGGCGAAGAAGATGTGGGAGGCGGGCGGCGGTTCGGCTCTCGGCGAAGTGATCGTCGACATCCCCGACATCTGGGAGGGCCTCTACTCGGGTGGCTCCGCGCTTATCACCAACCAGCTGAAGAAGGTGCTCGGCAACACCTTCACCGCCAAGATCGAGCCCTACTCGACTATCACCGGGAAGATCGTGAAGCAGCAGTACGGAAATGGTTCGAACAACGTCTGGTGGGGCTGGATCACCGAACTTGCCGACCCCGAGCCTACGCTCCTGAACTTCCTCCAGTACAACTCCAGCCAGCCGCAGTTCCAGCAGTTCGGTGTGAAGATCGACAAGGTCGACTCGCTCACTGCCGCATCGATGGCGGAGTTCGACATTCCAAAGCGCCAGGAAACCGCCAAGGAAGTCGAGCGCGAACTGCTCAAGGCGTATGGCGCCGGCGTCCCCTACACGCTCGTCGGCGTTAACTCGTCGCTCCGGTGGAACTACTTGAAGACACCAGAGGCGGTGCCGTTCGTCCAGCAACACCAGTACGGCACGCAGTTCTGGTTCGACCAAAAGGATCCGACCTGGGCCGGCCGCCCGGCCTGACCCCCGGTCCGGCGCACCAGACAGCGCCGGGGGCCGCCAATTGGCGGCCCCCGGCTGATCTTTGTCCCCTCGCGGCCGAATCCCTTCGGCTACGCGCCGCCGGCCACCGCCGGGACGATGCTCACTTCGTCGCCATCCTTGAGGCCGGTACCGAGGCCCGACAGGAAGCGCACGTCCTCGCCGTTGACGTAGATGTTCACAAAACGGCGAAGCTGACCGGCTTCGTCGAGCACGCGTTCCTTCACACCGGGGTAGGCGCCCTCGAGGTTCGCGACCAGCGATTCGAGCGTCGCGCCTTCACCGGCGACCTTGGAGAGGTTGCCGGTGAGGTTCCGGAGCGGCTGAGGGATGAGCACAGTGACTGACACAGAAATCTCCAGTGATTGAGGTTGGATGCGCGGCTCGCGCTAGCCTTCGACGATGTCGCCCGTGACCGGGTCGACGCGGACGCCCTTGGCCTGCGCCCACTCAATGCTCCGGGTGATCTCGTCCGGGTCGCCTTCGAGTTCGAGCAGGACCCAGCCCGTGCGCTCTTCGACATCCGCCATGCGGACGTTCGTAATCACGCGGAACTGGTGGCCGAGGTTGTAGATGAGAGGTTCCTTGATCAGGTTCTCGGGGAACGTGAAACGGACACGCTTGAGGGCCATCAGGCAACTCCTTGCGCTACCGGCGCCCGGTAGGCGGATTCGAAGCTCTCCATCGTCGCATCAATTTCGAGCGCTGGTTCGAGGTGGTCGGCCACCGCTTCGGCCGTCTTGAACCCGGCCCCGGTGATGAACGCGACGGTCAGCTCGTCGGGGTCGATCTTACCCTGCGCGGCCAACTGCCTGAGTGATGCGACGGTGACGCCACCGGCCGTCTCCCCGAAGATGCCCTCGGTTTCGGCCAGCAACTTCATCCCTTCGATGATCTCCGGGTCGTCGACCATGCCACACGCGCCATCGGTCTCCTGGAGTTGCACGAGGCTGTAGTAGCCGTCGGCGGGGTTGCCAATGGCGAGCGACTTGGCGATGGTGTCGGGGCGCTGCGGGCGGAAGTTCGTTGTGCCTTCGCGCCAGGCCGTCGCTACCGGCGAACAGCCAGTCGCCTGCGCGCCGCTCATGCGCGTCTTCGGCTGGTCGATGATCCCGGCCTTGTACAGCTCCTGGAATCCCTTGCCGATTTTCACGAAGAGCGAACCGCTGGCAATCGGCGCGACCACGTGGTCGGGCGCACGCCAGCCGAGCTGTTCGGCGACTTCGAACCCGAGCGTCTTCGAACCTTCGGCGTAGTAGGCGCGCACATTCACGTTCACGAACGCCCAGTTGTAGGAACCCGCGAGTTCGGCGCAGAGCCGGTTCACCGCGTCGTAGTTTCCGTTCACCTTCACGAGCGTCGGCTTGTAGATACTCGAACCGAGCACCTTGCCGGCCTCGAGGTCGTGGGGAATGAAGACGACTGCCTCCATGCCGGCGGCGGCGGCGTGCGCGCTCACGCTGTTGGCGAGGTTGCCCGTGCTCGCGCAGGCCAGTTTCTCGTAGCCGAGTTCGCGCGCCCGGCTCGAAGCCACCGCCACGACGCGGTCCTTGAACGACCAGGTCGGGTTCATCGTGTCGTTCTTGATGTAGAGGTTGTTCAGGCCGAGCGCCTTGCCGAGGTTGCGGGCGCGAATCAGCGGCGTAAACCCGGCGCCGATATCGACCGCGTTCGACGCGTCGCACGGGAGGAAATCGCGGTACCGCCAGAGGCTCGCCGGGCCGGACTCGATCCGCGCGCGGGTGACATTCCGGCGGATAGCGTCGTAGTCATAGGTAACTTCGACCGGGCCGAAACAGAAATCGCAGACGTGGCGCGCCTCGAGCGGGTACTCGCGATGACACTCGCGACAGCGCAGGTTGGTTGCATAGCTCATGCTCAGACTCCTGGACGTCCTCGCGATCGGGGGAGGACGGGAACGGGCCGGGCGGCGCGAAGCCGGACCCGGGGAGGGTGTGCGTGGATCCGGGAGGCCCCTTCTGGCGAGGGGCTAGGGCATGACCATGTGGCCCAGGGAGGAAACCATCTGAAAACTCCTCAAATCCGCGTGGGCCGTTCTGGTTCGAGCGGAGTCGCTCTCATCTTTCTCCTTTGCCCTTCCGCGGAAGGAGGAGGCCGGATTTGGCACCTTGTCGAATGAGACAGGTTGCCGGGGCTTCACAGGGCCGGTCCCTCTAACCCCATCTTGATAAGCGCGGCCACGTTCGCGGTGCTTCGCGACATAGTAGCAAACCATCGGTTTGCTGTCAGTGCGGGATGGCCCGGCCCTCACCCTTCGGGTTGCAGGCCCAGCGCCGTGATCGCCTCGAACAGCGCCCCCACCGGCATCGCGCGCGAAACCAGCTCGTCGAGATAGCGCAGGTCGAAGGCATCGCCGGGGGGCATGCCGGCCGCCTGGGCGAGGATGTTCGCGTAGAGCGTGGCGAGCGGTTCGGTCGGCGAAGACCCCGGTCCGAGTTGGGCATAGGCGCGCGCGACGAACTCGGCGAACGAGCGGTCGGTGGCGTTGGTGCCCGGCAGAACCTGCTGGACGCCGGCACTCGGGAGGATGCCCGCCGACTCGGGGATCAGCGAACCGCTGTTGATCATCGCCACTGCGTCGAAGTTCACCTCGCGCGCGACGCGGGTACGGCTGGAACCAAGTTCCGGTTCGAACGCCAGCAACTGGAGATAGAGGAAGCCGTCGAACGCTGTCGCCGCGACCTCCTCGGCGATGCTGTCGGCGTCGTCGCAGTGGATGGCTTCGTGGGCGAGGATTGGCGCGAGATACTCGATGCGCTCGCCCTCGGCCCAGGTGTTGATGGAGAGCAGGCGCGCGCCGTCGCCGCGGTGAGTGACCTGCGCCAGTAGTTTCGGGTTGCCCGGCGGGACTTCGAACGCGATGCGAACCGCCGGCTTCCCGGTGCAGTTGCCCGCGGTCAGCAGCGAGGCGATCGCCGGTTCGGCGAAGGTGCCGGTGAGCGCCGCCAGCGCCGCGCGCAGCTTCGGCGAGGTCACCACGTCCTGCGGGATGGCGTCGTACAGGTCGAGCGCGTCCTGGAGGGTCTGGGCATCCACCGCGCGGTTGCGCATGTGCGTCTCGAGTGCCGTGCGCATCGCCGCCGGGTCGCGGTCTTCGGGTTTGAGCGGCGCCACCTCGGAATCGCCGAGGAACGCTTCGTTGCTTGTCCCCAGTTGCTTCGAAGCCATGACGACCAACGTGGTGTCGAGGTCGCTGCCGACCTTCGCGGAGATCTCACCGGTCGCGTGCGCCCGAAAGAGGCTGCGCCGGACAGTGAGCTTTGTGTCCTGCGGGATGAGTGCGTTGACCTTGAGCGCGATGACGCGTCCCGTGCCCGGCGCCACCTCGGCCGACTGGGCGAGAATGCGCTGCGTGCCGCCTTCGGCGAGTGGCGCGGTCAGTTCGAAGTTCGAGGCGAGCGGCAGATCACTGTCGACGAGCGTGAAGTCCCGGTCGAACTGGATGCGGACGACCGAGGTCAGCTTCGCCTGGCCGTCGGCCACGTCGCGTTCGGCTTTCGCGGAGGAGATTCGCGGTAGGGGCTGCTCTTCCGAGCCGGAAGAGCAGCCGGCGACGGCAAGCGCGAGCGCCCCGGCCACGACCCAGAGAGCCAGGGCCACGGGCGCGCGCATCTCAGCGGCCTGTGTAATTCGGCTTGCGCTTTTCGGCGAAGGCGCGCGGGCCTTCCTTCGCGTCTTCGGTCGTCATCAGCCGCGTGAGCAGCACGTCCTCGTAGGCGAGGCCGTGATCGAGTGGCATGTCGAGGCCGCGCACAATCGCTTCCTTTGCCGTGCGAACGGCGAGCGGCCCGCGCTCGCAGATGATGTTCGCGACCTGGTGCGCCTTCTCCATCAATTTGTCGAGCGGGACGATGTGCGAAACGAGTCCGGCGCGAAGGGCCGTCTCTGCGTCGATCTGCTCGGCGGTGAGGATCATGTAGTTCGCGAGTGCGGCGGGAATGGCACGCGGAAGCCGCTGGGTGCCGCCCGCGCCGGGCATGATTGCCCAGCGCACTTCGGGCAGGCCAAAACGCGCTTCCGGCGTGCAGATCCGGATGTCGCAGGCGAGTGCGAGTTCCATGCCGCCCGCGAGGCAGTAGCCGTTGATGGCGGCGATGATCGGCTTGTAGATCGGCAGCCGTTTGGTGAAGCCGCCGAACGGCACCGGCCGGCCGCCTTCGAACTGGTTTTCGCCCTTCGCTGTCGCGACGAGGTCCATGCCGGTCGAGAACGACTTCGCGCCGGTACCGGTGAGGATGGCGACTCGCAGACTCGAGTCGTCGCGGAAGTCCTCCCACGCGCGGAACATCTCGCTCGAGGTCTGCGCGTTCACCGCGTTGAGTTGTGGCTCGCGATTGATGGTGATGACCGCGACGGGGCCTTCCTTCTGGTAGATGATGTTTTCGAAATCCAGGTTGGCCTGGTTCTTCCTATCCTTTGGTCGGCTTGTGGAAGGGAAGGATACGACCCTTATGTGCGACCCCGATA
>CAYYDX010000060.1:5085-20541 GCA_964470735.1 uncultured Anaerolineaceae bacterium | reverse complement strand
CCCGCGATAGGTAGTCACCAGGTAGGGGATGAAGGCGTCGGTGCTGAAGAACGCGATGTTGAGGAAGCCGTTCCCCGCGATCGCCGCCGGCACGCCCGGCCGCGCCGAAAGCGTTCCTTCGGGGAGCAGCCGCTTGAGCGCCGGGAAGCCCGCGACGACGCCGATCACGACCAGTGGCGCGCCGATGAGCAAGCGTTCGGACGCGACGCCGCCGAGCGCGACGCCGCCGGCGAGGGCAAGCCAGATCGCCTGCGGGAGCCGCGAACGCTGCTCGGACGGTGTTTCGGGTGGGCCGAGTTGGCGCAACTGCGGCAGCGTGAGCGCGGCCGTCACCGCGAGCAGCGGTACGATCATCAGGAACGTCGCGCGCCAGCTCACCCATTCGGCCACCGCGCCGCCAACGGCTGGCCCGACGAACCCGGGAATGACCCAGGCCGAGGCCAGCATCGCCAGCATGCGCGGGCGGAGGGATTCGGAGTAGCCGCGCCCGATGACCACGTAGACCACGGCAGGCAGCGCGCCGCCACCCAGCCCCTGGATGATCCGGCCCAGTACGAGGACGTACATCGACGGCGCCAGCCCGGCCACGGTCAGCCCGATCCCGAACAGCACCATGCCGATTGTCAGCGGCCGCACCGGGCCGTAGCGGTCGGCCTGTTCGCCGGCGAACGCGATGCCGACGACCGTCGCGAGCAGGAACCCGCTGAACGCCCAGCCGTACAGTTCGAGGTGGCCGAGGTCTTCTTCGGCCCGCGGCATCACCGTGCTCACCGCCAGCGCTTCGAACGCGACGATGGTGACAGCCAGCAGCAGGCCGGTTGTCAGCCCGGCTCGCCGCCCGCTAAACACGCCCCCGCTGTCGTTCTCCATCGCTCCCATTGTGGCCGCCGGGAACGATGGTGTCGCATCGGTCTTTCGTTCGAACCGCCGACGGTTCGCCCGCCGTTCGAAGCTGAAGCGCCACCGTTGGGGCTTTCCCTGACCATATGTTCACGAAACACCGTCCGTCCGGGCTGGTAATCCCCCGGGATAGGGCTATCCTATGGATCCATTGGTGCGGAATGGGATGGGAGGACAGGATGCGGATCGAAGTGATCGAGTACGAACTGACGTGCTGTGAGCACGGCGCGCACCGGCTGCTGGTCCCAGTCGAACTGCCGCGCCCACGAGCGTGTGCGCACTGCTTCTTGCCGGCCGAGCGCCGCGAGTTGCGCCGTTTCTTTATCGACGGCCCGCTCCCGGCCGCGCTCGGCAACGAGGCCTGGGTCGGCTAAGCAGCCGGCGCCGCGAGCAGCGCGAACCCCGCGCAGGTGATACCTTCCCGCGCGGAGGGCTGTTCCATGTCGACTGCTGAGTTCTACCTCTACGGGCACCTGCTCGGTGTCTTCTTCCTCTGCGGCGCCGCCGGGCTGAGCACGGGCTGCGGCATCGCCCTGGCCCGCGCCACCAACGCCCGCTCCGTCGTGACCCTCACGAGCATGATCCGCTACTCCGAACTGATCGGCACCTCGCTTGGCGTGATCCTGATCCTCGTCTTCGGCTTCGCGCTGGTCGGCAAGCTCGACTATTCGATGGGCGACGCCTGGATCTCCGCCACCTTCACGCTGCTCATCATCGTCGTCGCGGTCGACCACGGGTACCTGCTGCGCCAGAACCGCAAGGCGCACGAGATGGCCGATGCCCTTGGCGACCGGCCAGTCAGCGACGAGCTTCGCACGCACCTGAACAACCCGGTGACCACCGCCGCGGGCGTGCTGCTCGACCTCTCGCTGCTCGTCTTCCTCTACCTGATGATCGCCCGCCCGGGGGCGTAGCCAGGCGCCGCCGGCGGGAATCGCGATCGATTACACTTGCGGAATGAGACTCGAACTGGCGCCCCCTACCTCCGAGCTGCTCACGGAAGAGATGAGCGAAGGCGGATACGCTGATGCCGAGGCAGTCGTTGCCGCGGGCCTCCTTGCGCTGCGGTACGCCCGCAATCACTACGAGACGTTCCTCGAATCGCTCACGCCCGGGCAGGCGAACGAACTTGATTCGGCGATTGCCGCGGGTCTCGACGACATCGCGAACGGGCGAAGCGTTTCCGGCGAAGGGGCGATGGCGCGCGCCCGGGCGGTCGTGGATCGAAAGCGGCTGGGAACCGGCATCTAGCGGTGCTGGCCCTTCGATTCGCTGCCTCGGCAGAAGCTGACCTCATGGCGATCGCTGACTGGGAGTCCGACTTCGGAAGCGAGCGGGCGATGCGCATCCTCGGTGCCCTGGACGGCGCTTTCGACCTGCTCCGGCGCTTTCCCGGTATTGGACACCCCCACGCATCCGTCACCATTCGGGGGGTCTCCGCCTGGCCCGTCGGTCGCTATATCGTGCTCTTCACCGCGACCGACGACATCTTGTACATCGTCCGCGTTGTACCCGCAGCGTCTGACCTTCGACGACTGCGACAGAGCCCCTGACCTCCCGCTCGCCCTCGTAGCTCCGCTCCGCCACAATGCACCCCACCTTCCCGACGGAGCCGGCCCCATGCGCGCCATGACCCCCGATGACCTCTACGCCCTCAAGTGGGTGGGCGAATCCGACATCACGCCTGATGGCGCCCGCGTCGCGGTGGTCGTCACGCACCTGGACCGCGAAACCGACGGCTACCGTGCCGCCATCTGGCTCGTTGACACCGCCGGCGGCGAGCCGCGCCAGTTCACCGCCGGGGCGAAGCGAGATGGCTCGCCGCGCTGGTCGCCCGACGGCAGGTGGCTCGCGTTCACATCGGAGCGCGGCGAAGAGAAGTCGCAACTGGCGATCATGCCCGCCGACGGCGGCGAATCGCGCATGCTCACGAAGCTCCCGCTCGGCGCCGGCGTTCCCGCGTGGTCGCCCGATGGACGGCGCATCGCCTTCAGTGCGAAGACCGGCGCCCTGCCAGATCCCGACCCGAAGAAGGCGAAACCGTACCGCCGCATCACCTCCATGAAGTACCGCATCAACGGCCAGGGGTTCACCTACGACCAGCGGCGGCACATCTTCGTGGTCGATGTCGCATCGGGCGAAGTGAAGCAGATTACCGAAGGCGACTGGGACGACACCCAGCCCGCATGGTCGCCCGACGGCGCTCAAATCGCGTTCGTCTCGGCCCGCCACGATGACCGCGAGTACGACAGCGCCAGCGACATCTGGGTCGTGCCGGCTGACGGTGGCGAAGCGCGACAGGTGACTGTCACCGAAGGCAGCCGCGCTGCCCCGTCGTGGTCGCCCGATGGCACGAGCATCGCGCACATCCAGCACCCGGACTGGCCATCGAATGGCCTCCTTCGCATCGTCGCCGCCGACGGTTCGAGCCAGCAGGACGCCTCCGGCGGCATCGACCGCGAGATGGGCGCGGGGGCGCTCCCCGGCGCGGTGGCCCGGCCGAAGTGGCTGCCCGGCGGCGGCATCCTGACCGTCGCCGCCGATCGCGGTGAGGCGTCGATCTGGATCGCCGGCGCCGCGAACGATGGCCGCTGGGTGGCGAAAGACGCCTCGATGGTCACCTGGTACGCGGTCGATGCCGCGGGCGTCCGCGCAGTCATCACCGCCGGAGCGCAGCAGCGCCCGGCCGAACTCTTCCTCGTCAACCTTGAATCCGGCGCCCGGAAGCAACTGACCGACTTCAACCGCGCCTTCCGCGAAGAGGTTGACCTCCACCTGGCCGAGAAGTTCGTCGTCGCGACCGACTCCGGCTCCGAAGTCGACTGCTGGCTCATGAAGCCGGCCGGTTTCGAAGCCGGGAAGTCCTACCCGGTGCTCCTCAACGTCCACGGCGGGCCGTTCGGCCAGTACGGCGAGACCTTCTTCGACGAATTCCAGATCTACGCCGCTGCCGGCTATGGCGTCGTCTTCTGCAACCCGCGCGGCAGCTCCGGGCAGGACACGCCGTTCTCGCGCGCGGTCATCGGCGATATGGGAGGCCCCGATTACCGCGACGTCATGGCCGCGTTCGACGCCGCGCTTGAACGCGCGCCCTGGGCCGACCGTGACCGCCTCGGCATCATGGGCGGCTCCTACGGCGGCTTCATGACGTCCTGGACGATCGGTCACACCAACCGCTTTAAAGCCGCAATCAGCGAGCGCGCTGTGAACGACTGGTACTCGATGCAGGGCGCGAGCGACATTGGCGGCACCTTCAACCGGCAGTACCTCGGCGCCGATGCGACCATCCAGGAGAACCTCGAGGCAGTCCTGCGGCAGTCGCCGCTTACGTACGCGAAGAACATCGAGACGCCGGTGCTCATCCTCCACTCCGAGGTCGACCTGCGCTGCCCCATCTCGCAGGGCGAACAGCTCTTTGTCGTCCTCAAGCAGCGCCGCAAGGACGTCGAATTCGTACGCTTCCCCGATGAAGACCACGAACTCTCGCGCGCGGGGCGCCCCAGCCACCGCGTCGACCGGTTCAACGTCATCCTCGACTACTGGCGTCGCAAACTCTGACAGGGGAAGCGGAAGCGCCCGCCCTGCCATAAACCGCGGCGAACCGACCCATTGCTCTCTGCAATCTGCACCTGGTGTAAACCCCGCTGTTCACATCGGTGGGTGATACTGACACTATGGATATGGCACTCCCGCCGGAACAACGGGCCCACCTGCGCGACGGCCGCGAGGTTCGCATCCGGCCGATCCGGCCCGACGACGCCAGCCGCCTCCGTGAGTTCCACGACCGCCTATCGACCAACACCGCGCGGCTGCGCTTCTTCACGCCGCTCAAGCACCTCTCGCGCGACTTCGCCCAACACCTCGTCAACGTCGACTTCGAGAAGCGCTGCGCCTTCGTCATCAGCCCAATCGATAGCGATACGATCCACGCGGTCGGGCGCTACGAAGCCGAGACCCGCCGCTCGGCGGAGGTCGCCTTCGTGGTCGAAGACAGCTTCCAGGGCCTCGGCATCGGTGTGCTCCTGCTCGACAGGCTCGTCGAACACGCGCGCGAAGTTGGCTATACCCGGTTCAGTGCCGTCGCTCTCTGCGAGAACAGCCAGATGCTGACCCTCTTTCGCGAATCGCCCTACCAGGCCGACATCCATGTCGAGCGCGACCTGGCCTTCATCCGCCTCGACATCCGCCCGGAACCCGCGTTCGAACCGGCAATCGCAGGCTGAACCGGCGTGGTGGTTCAAACGGGCTTGAGCCACAAAGGACACAAAGAACACAAAGGGTTCAAAGAAGGTGACTCGGTGGGCGCCGCGTCAGCGCCGGGATCCAGTTCCTGCCGATCCCGCAACAAACATCCCTTCGTGATCTTCGTGTCCTTCGTGTCCTCCGTGTCCTTCGTGGCCAATCTGTCCGCACCCGGCGCCCGAAAACTTGACACATAACGACGAAGAACAGAGAAAGAGAGGTACGATCCGCGCCTCGACCGGGCGCCCACGTCGGAACCACTCCGGAGTGCCCCTTGAGCAAGTCGACCAAACCCGCTGGCAACCTCTGGCTTGCCGAAGAACTCTGGAAGCTCGATGCAATTGGCTTCGGCGACTACACACTCGGGCGGACGGCGGTCCATTCACCGATTTATGTGAACTTGCGCCGCCTCATCAGCAACCCGAAGGCCCTCGCCCGCTGCGCAAAGATCATCAAGGAAGAACTCGAGGCGCTGATGTCGATGCGCAACCCGCACGTCCAGCCGTTCACGCTGGTGGCGGGCGTGCCGTTCGGCGGGCTGCACGTCGCGACCGCGTTCTCGCTCAGCGTGACCACGCCCATGATCTATATCCATCCGCCCGCGACCGATAAGGCGAACGTGATCGAAGGCATCTACGTGCGCGGCCAGAGTTGCCTCATCATCGACGACCTGATCACCGGTGGCGGCAGCATTCTGCAGACGGCGGCGACGCTCAGCGATGCGGGCCTCGTGGTTCGCGACGCCGTGACGCTGATCGACCGGCAGGAGGGCGGCAAGCAGGCCCTCAAGAACGCCGGCATCAACCTCATCAGCATCCTCACGCTCGAGCAGATCGCGAACTACCTGATGTCGGCCGGCCACATCGCCGAGGACCAGTACCGCCGGACGATGGAGTACCTGGCCAGCCGCGCGTAACACCACCGAAACCGCTCTTTCCTCTTTCCTCTTTCCTCTTTCCTCTTTCCGCTACTGTCCCTTGAAGACCGGCTGGCGCTTTTCGGCGAAGGCGCGCGGACCTTCCTTCGCGTCCTCGGTCTGGCCCACGGCCCAGCGCATGGTCGCCGCAAGCCGCATCGCGTCGGCCGTTGGCATGTCGCCCTGCCGGCGGACGAGTTCGTGCATTGAGCGAACCGCGAGCGGCGCGTAGCCGGCGATCTTTCGCGCCATTCCCAGCGCCGTGGGAAGCAATTCATCCGGCGCGACAACCCGGCTGACGATGCCGAACGACAGCGCCGTCTTCGCGTCGATCCGTTCGCCGGTGAAGAGCATGTCGTTCGCCATCACGCGCGAAATGGAGCGCGGGAGGCGCACCGGGGCGCCCGCCAGCGGGAAGAAGCCGAGTGTGATCTCGGGCAGGCCGAACTGGGCCGCTTCGGAGGCGACGAGGAGGTCGCAGCTCAGCGCGATTTCGAACCCGCCCCCGAGGCAGTAGCCGTTGACCGCGCCGATGATCGGCTTCTTCGCGTCGAACTCGTGGAAGCCGGTCGCGTCATCGGTGCGAAAGAGCGCCGCAACGCCACTCGACGCTGCCGGGCCACCATCGCGACTGCGAAGGTCGGCGCCGGCGCAGAAGGCGCGCCCGTTGCCCGTGATAACGGCGCAACGGATGTCGTCGCGCGTTCGCACCTGGCGAAGCGAATCCATGAGTCCCGCCGAGAGTTCGCCGTTGATGGTGTTCATCTGGTCGGGCCGGTTCAGGGTGATGGTGGCGACGCCGTCGGCGACATCGAAGAGGACCGCGGATTCGGGTGAGGACATCTGGCAGCTCCGGGGAACAGGTTTGGCGAGGGCGACTGTAGGGCAGTGCGTTGCAAGTTGCAACTGATAGCTCACGGGTTGCCGGGATTCACCGCGCAGCCCACCGAGTATGACTTTTGTCACGGCGCGCCAGGCGGGGTGCGGTACCCTCAAGTCAATATTGACTAAGTAGGTCAACTTTCTCGGGAGGCTTTCCATGACCGCGCCAGATACCCCAAACGCCGTGGACGACCGCCACCGCGTGCTCATCATCGGCGGAGGCAACGCGGGCATCAGCGTCGCTGCCCGGCTGGCGCGGAAACTCAAGGGCCTCGACATCGCGGTCATCGAACCTTCGGACAAGCACTACTACCAGCCGCTCTGGACGCTGGTCGGCGGCGGCGTATTCAAGAAAGAGGTCACCGAGCGCCCCGAGGCCTCGGTCATCCCGAAGGGCGTCACCTGGATCCAGGACTCCGTGGCGGAGATCCTCCCGGAAGCCAACGCCGTGGTCACCTCCGCTCAGCGGCGCATCGGCTACGACTACCTCGTGGTGGCGCCCGGCATCCAGCTGAACTGGAACAAGGTCGAAGGACTCGAAGCGGCGCTCGGCAAGGACGGCGTCTGCAGCAACTACCGGTACGACCTCGTCGACAAGACGTGGGAGTACATCAGCAACTTCCAGGGCGGAGTCGCGCTCTTCACCCACCCCGCGACGCCGATCAAGTGCGGTGGCGCGCCCCAGAAGATCGCCTACCTCGCCGACGACACGTTTCGAAAACAGGGCGTTCGCGACAGGACCACGCTGCTCTTCCGCTCGGGCCAGCCGAGCATCTTCGCGGTCGAGAAGTACGCGAAGACGCTGCGGAACGTGATGGACCGCAAGGGCATCGACGCCCGCTACCGGGAAAGCCTCGTGGCGGTGAACGGCCCCGCGCGCGAGGCCACCTTCCAGAATCTCGACACGAACGAACACACCATCGTCCACTACGACCTGCTGCACGTGGTTCCGCCGATGAGTGCGCCGGATTTCATTCGCAATGGCCCGCTGGCGAACGCTGACGGCTGGGTCGATGTGAACCGGGACACTCTGCAGCATGTGCGCTTCCCGAACGTCTTCGCGCTCGGCGACGCCAGCAGCCTGCCGACGAGCAAGACCGGTGCGGCCATTCGCAAGCAGGCGCCCGTGCTGGTCGCGAACCTCGTCGCCTCCATCCTCGGGCGCCCACTCGAAGCGACGTACGACGGCTACACCGCCTGCCCGCTGGTCACCGGCTACGGCCGCCTCGTAATGGCCGAGTTCGACTACAACAACGAGCCACGGGAAACGTTCCCCTTCGACCAGTCGAAGGAGCGCTGGACGATGTACCAGGTGAAGGCGCGGCTCCTGCCGAAGCTCTACTGGTGGGGCATCCTCAAAGGCCGCGCGTAGGGGCAGGAGCGGCCCCGCGCTGCCTACTTCCCCGCGGTGTCAACCTCGCCGAGGTACTCCCATGGATGGTCGTACGGTTGATCCGGGTCTTCCTGGGGCACGTCTCCCTGCGTCCACCATTTCGCCCGGAAGGCCTTGCCCTGGTACTCGACCTCGTCGCCGGCAACGAACACACTTTCGGCGGACCACCTGCCGCGGGCGCCGTTAGCCGGGGCCTCCGCACGAACAGCGATGCGGTCGCTTTCGAGGACCGGCCCGAGGTATCGCCATGGCGTATCCCAGACGTGTTTCACCGGTGCATCGGGCTGGTTGCTCTGCGACCACCACTTGGCCTGGTAGACGCGCCCTTGCCAGACGACCTTCGCGCCCTCTTCGTATGCCTTACCCGTGCGCCAGATGGGGTATGGGCTGGTGCGCGGGTCGTCACGCATCGAACCATCTCGCGAATCAGGCGCGACATCAGTGGGAGTAGCCGCGGCGGCGGGGCGTGCAGCTCCATCGCCGAGGATGCGAGAGAACTCCATCGCATCCTGGTTCACTCCACTGCACGTGTTCGACACGCCTTTTCCGCCAACGACAGGGCCGCACGAAACATCGCGGTTGACCGACCAGAACGAGATCCGCCCCAGGCTCACCGTTCGCGCGAAATCAACCAGGGCCTGCGCGTCGCTCGTCGTGAACACGTCGGCCGGCACGTCGTTCTGACCGATCATCGGGGTAGCGCCGATCTCCTCCCAGACTTCGGCTTCGGACTTCGGAGTGGCCAGTTCGCTGTACAGGCCGCTGAGCTGTTGCCACGTGGCGGTGAGCGCGGCACGGTTCGCGTCGCGCATCGACATTCCATTGCGCGACTCGGCGTAGTTCATGGTCATCACATTGACGCCGCCAAGGTTGACCCCGGCTTGGAGTGCGCCCCGAACGAGCGAGAGCCCCTCTGGTGTCAGCCCGGTCGGCGCCACAGGCAGGGTGAGCCAGACTTCGAGGCCGGGATTGTTCGCCTGGAGCCTGGAGATCGCCTCGGCGCGACGGGCGTTCGCGGCAGAGTCGCCAAGCGCGCCACCCTCGATGTCGAACTCGATGGCCGTCAGGTTGTACCGGTCGATGACCGCCTGGTAGGCAGCGACCAGCGCCGAACTGTCGCTGCAGACGGTCGCAAGTTCGCTGTTCAACGCGCCGCCGAAGGACACAACCGCGTCGCCGCCACGCTCCCGCAGCCTGGCGATCCGCCGGTCCAGGTCGAGGGCGCGAGCGGCCGCGTCGAGCGTGTAGTAGCCCCCCCACGACGGCTCACAGCTCTTGCCCGGCGATGCCACGACGAAAGCGAGCACAACGTCCCGCGAGGGGTCCTCGGTCGCATCCTCGAAGTGGTGCGTGGGCGTGAGCGTCACGTCCACATAGGGCGCCGTCCACGTGCGCGAGGCGCCCGCATTGGAGCGCCCGGCCAGGCCAACAAGCCACCAGGAACTGAGCGCAACGAGCCCTGCGGTCATCGCGAGGACAAACAGGAGCCGCGAAACGGAAAGACGGTGACGTTGGGCTGCCGGGGTCATGAGGCGTTCCTTTGCTGTCCGGCCGCGGCCGGCTGCCGCTCACTCCCGCCTTCGGTTGTGTGCATCCGGCGGCCAGAGAAGCGATCCTGGGCGGCGAGTGAGACGGCCAGTGGCGCGCTCCGCTCAATCTCCTCCGGTACCGCCCCGCCGACGTAGAGGACCGAAGCCCAGTGCGGGATCTCGACGGGCGCCCGGGTTGGCTCGACGGGCCTGTAAACGAAGGCCTTCAGGTTCATGAAGACGTCCACCACCATGTGATGGAGCCCGACGAGCGCGACGCAGGCATATGCCGCGGCGACCATGTTCGCCCCGGCAAACGCCCCGTGGATGACCGCGCCACTCTGGACATCGTGCACCAGCGTGCGCGCCGACCACGCGACGAGAAGAAGCGGGACGAGGATGAAGGTTGTCGGCGCGACTGTCCGGTTCCGGACCTTGGGGGTGCGTGCGAAAGCGATCTTCTGCCCACCGATGCCCTGGACGATCGACTGCGCGGTTCCGAGGAGGTTCACCGGGAGGAGGAGCAGGTTGAATCCGTAAACCTGGAGGATGTCGGTTCGCCGATAGCCGCAGCGCTTGAGGTCGTTCGCCATCGCCCAGAAATACGGGAGCGCGGTGATCGCCGCAAACCGGCTGAGCAGGCGCCCATCGAACGGGTAGAAGAGCAGCAGAAGCAGCCCCAGGCTCGCCCACGAAATCGACACGAGGTAGTTGGCGCGGAGGAAGAACTCGGCGAACGACGGGCGCGGCGCGCGCTGTTCACGCTTCGTCAGGAGCCTCAGCAACTTCGGGAAGATAACCAGGCCACCGTTCGCCCAGCGCTGCCGCTGCACCACGAGCGAGCCAAAGTCCGGCGGGGTGGCGCTGTAGCTCAGGCGCTCCGGGTAGTTGTAAAGCCGCCAGCCCCGCGCACGGAGGTCGATGCTCGATTCGGTGTCCTCGATGACGGTCCGGTCCTTGATGTAGCGGCGGATCGTGAACCCGGCCTCGTCCTCTTCCTCTTCCAGCTCGTCGAGGGCTGCTTTCCGGATCACGGCGTTAGCGCCGACCCAGAACGTCGCGTCGTAGCGCGTGAGGCCCTGGTGCACGATGTGCTGGATATCGGTCGTCGCGCCCGCTATCCGTTCGATACGTGAAGAGGCGCCGCGATATGCCGAATACGGGGTCTGAACGACAGCAACGTCCGCATTCTCTTCCTGCTCAATGAAGTACACGAGACGGAGGCAATATTCGGGGAGCAGGATACTGTCGGCATCGAGCGTAAGGACAAAGTCTGAGTGGGGAACCACCAGGTCCGGGGTATTCTGGCCGGCGGGAATGAGCACACGCCCACCTGGTGAGGACACGATGCAATACTTGCCTCCCATCAAACCAATGTAACTATTCAGGTTCATCGCTTTGTTCGGCTCGTGCGAGAGCGACGCGAACCGTTTGCGCTCGAAGCTGGCTATTTCGGCCTGGAACGTTCGTACCAGGCGCAGGTAGAGCTGGCGAACGCGGCGCCTGCTGATTTGCGCCTCCTCTTCCGCCGCGGCCGAACGAATGGCCCCCGCGGTGGTGAGGAAATCGTTCATGATCCGTTCGAATACTTCGATGATGAGGAACTGGTCAGCATGGTCTTGCGTGGGCAGGCGGTTCTGCTGCGCCTCAAGCCAGCGCGCAGCGCGTTCGAATGCCCCGGCCAGGTCCGTGAGTTCCGCCTGTCCGGCGAACCCTTCAAGGTTATGATCCTGGTCAAACGTCTGCAAAGCTGCCTCAAACCAACCGCACGGCTCGCGCAGCAAGTCGGTGAGCTCCCGGGGAAGCGCCCGTGCCCGGGCGAGCGAGGCCTGGTCCTTCGCGTCTGACGGGTTCGGCGGATCATCGACAAGGAGCACCACGCGCAGATCCGGGTATTCCTGGAGGGCCGCCGACAGCAGCGTCTGGCGGATAACGCGCTCATCCTCGCGGTATGAGGGAACGATGACCGTCATTGAGGGCATGTCGTCCTCGAAAAAGCCGTCAATGAGGCTTCGTGGGACGCGCCGGTGAAGCTTTGCACGTTCGAAGTGGCCAAGCCGTGCGAGCAAATACGCCGAAGCGGAGGCGGTCAACAGCGTGACGATGACGAGGTAGACCAGCGTCTCGCCGATGATCCTGGCCGACAGACCGGACTGGGAAAGCCGGATGCCCTGCTCACCAACGTAGGCGCACCAGGCGACCGCCGTGAAGAAGAGTGCGAATCGGGCGCCGGCGATGGTCGCCCTTCCCGGTGCGCGGGGCGCTACTGGAAGACCGCCATAGCGTGGCCGGCGCCGGCCAAATCCAGGAATGTTCACACAAGCCCCCATCAAGTGCGCATGGAGCCCGCACGGCGGCGCCGACCAACGCCGCGGAGCGACGTTCGGAAGGGCGGGGCACATTCGTGGGGCAGGACGACGTTTACCGGCCAGTCACCAAACAGGGAGAAGAGTGACTCGTCTGTTGACCTTAGGGTTTTCCCTTAGGGGTCGGCAAGGGGTAGAACGCATGAATCCCGAATGAGTTAACCATAATGGGAAGGACTTCTTCACGAACGATGGCCGAATGATAAGTGCTGCCAATGTATGACATCTGTATCACAAATCAGTCAACAAGCGAGCATTCCACATACGCTACATATGGCCCGCTCATTCCACGAATGGAGTTACCAGGGCCCGCGCGTAGGGAACCCTACGCCGACTCCGGATCCACCGGCGCGGCGAAGGCGCCAAAGCCATCCCTCGCGAGGAGGAAGAGCCACGTGACGGCGACGAACGGCGCCGTGAGGGTGGGCATTCCCGGCGGGGCAAGCCCCACCGCGAACGACGCCCAGGCCAGCGCCGACACCACCGCGCCGGCAATCGCATAGGCCGCCGTGCGCAGGCTGAACGCGGCGAACGTCGCACCCAGCGCGATGGCGGTCAGCGCGGCGTTGAAACCGAAGAGCCCCTGGCGCACCGCCCCTTCGTCCGCGCCGAGGAACATCGCGCTCGCCGTCCCGGCAACCGTGCCGGCCAATGCCAGCAGTGCCGCTACCCGTGAGTTGACCAGGATGGCGGCGAGCACGAGGTAACCGGTGACCGCGTTGTCCTGGAAGAAGATCTCGCCAACACCCTTGCCGATGCCGTCTCGCCACGTCGTCCACGTGTAGTCCGAAGTGCCGTCGAACACGCCCGGCAATCCGGAAGCCAGGAGCGGCCCCTGGGCGAGTTCTCCGAAGCGGCTGACACCGAAAACGAACAGCCAGGTCGTGACCACGAACGGCGCGGTCAGCCCGGGCAGCCGGTACGGCTCGGCGAGGCGGCTGACGGCGGGCACGGCAACCGCGCTCACACCGGCGCCGAAGACGATGAACACCATCGCGCGCCACCCCGGCAGTTCGCCACCGGAGAAGTCGTCGCCGAGATACGCGGTCAGCCCGATGGCGACCAGCGCGCCGTTGAACCCGAACAGTCCGTCCCGGACCGCCGCACGGTCGGCACGGAAGGCGATAGCGGTCAGCGTCGAAACGGCCGCGCCCGCAGCGCAGGCAACCCCGTACACCCACGAGTTCACGAAGATCGCGGCAAGGATGATCGCGCCCGTGAGCCAGTTGCCCTGGAACACCACCTGCCCGATGCCGCGCAGCGTCCAATCGACGAACGCGACCGCCGGGTGGCCTTCGAGCCCAGGGACACGGATCGGCTGGCGGAAGTAGTCATCGAGCGAGGGGCGCGCAGCGGGCACGTTCGACCGTCCTTCGAGTATGCGCCGGGAGCGCGGGGTTCGACCGACATGATAGCCGGGGTTCGAAACACCGGATGCACGGCGGCGGCGTATGCTTTGGGCCACATTCACGTCACGCCGGAGGACTCCCGTGGACTACCAGCACATCCTGTTCGAAACCGATGGACGGCTCGCGTTTATCACCCTCAACCGGCCCGAAAAGCTGAACGCGCTCTCGAACGACCTTCGCGGCGAACTCTTCCACGCCCTCAAGGAGGCCGAGGCGAACCGCGAGGTCGGCGTCATCGTGCTGCGCGCGAACGGGCGGGCGTTCAGCGCCGGCTACGACCTCTCGCCGTCGCGCGCGGCAGCCGAGGGCTCAACCTTCGTGCATCCGCGCTCGGGCCTCCCCGACACCGGCACGACTCACCCGGCGCACTACGACTGGTCGCGCCACGTGCTGATGGCGAACTGGACGATCTGGGAACTTGCGAAGCCGGTCGTCGCACAGATCCAGGGGTACTGCCTTGCCGGCGGCACCGAGCTGGCCACCTTCTGCGACTTCCGCATCGTGGCCGAAGACGCGCAGATCGGGTACCCGCCGGTCCGCGCGATGGGAACGATGGACATCATGTGGGCGCCGTGGCACCTGCCGATGACGAAGGCGCGCGAGTTCGCCTACGTCGGCGATTCGTTTTCGGGCAAGGATATGGCGGCCATGGGCTGGGCGACTTACGCGGTCCCACCGGCCGAACTCGCGCAGTTCACCGAGACCTTCGCCCGCCGCATGGCCAACATCGATAACGACATGCTCATGTACTCGAAGCGCTCGGTGAACCGCCAGTACGAAGCGATGGGCATCCGCGGGGCGCTCATGTCGGGAACCGACGTGGAAGCGATGAGCAAGCACCGCCCCGCCGCACAGGAGTGGAACACGCGCCTCCGCGAACAGGGTCTGAAAGCCGCCCTCGAATGGCGCGATGGGCCGTTCCGCGACTTCCGGGGCGCCCGCGCCGAGGCGCCGCACGACCGGCCTGTCGCGGGCAGATAGGTTTCGGGTGCGAGGTTTCAAGTTGTAGGTTTCAGATTTCAGGCGCCACGACTCAGTCATCACCGGCCAGGCGGCGGGACGAGGAATTCGGTGAACTGTTCCGCATCGGTTGAGGGAGTGCCGCCGCAACCCCGCGAGACGGCGCGAATCCCTTCGCTCGTCAGCGCGATTTGCAAGTCCAGTTCCGGCGATCCTTTGACCTCGTAGATGATTACGGCTTCGACGCCGGTGATGTCGCCCCAGGAGCCGCCCGTTCGCGCGACCGCGTACTGCGTCCACGATTGTCCGAGCAGCCCCTCCCAGAGTGCCCGCTGGTCTGCTTCACTCGCTGCGTAGTTCCGCTTGCAGCCGCTGTCCTGGATCAATGCGGGCACTATCGCCCCCGCAGCCACGCCGGAAGGACAGAGCAGCGCCCCGGGTGCTGCCACGGCAGCGCAGGGCATGCCAGCCAGATCCTGCTTCTCCATCAACCGGGCCGAATCACGAGACTCAACCGCCCCGGTTACGCCCGCCGCGAGACTCGCCAATCTGGCTCCGGCACGAGTGGGGTTCGCATCCGACTCGGACGCTCCGCCGCACCCAACCATGAGGAGGAGTGCGACGGCGCCCCAGACAAGCGAGAGCAGAGGCCTTGGGATCGACATCGTCGGCTGGCCAAACAGTCCGTCAGTGACCAGCATAGTTGGGATTATCCCACATGGTTTGCAGAGGATCCTGCCCACTCCTGCACGGCAGTCGTCGAATCCTGTGGATCCGCGACTCCAGAGTCCCTCTCCACGCACGGGCTTGAAACCAGAAATCGCAAACTCAGTGAAAACTTCCGCCCAACAGGTCGCGC
>CAYYDX010000060.1:0-4985 GCA_964470735.1 uncultured Anaerolineaceae bacterium | reverse complement strand
GGCTTGAAACCAGAAATCGCAAACTCAGTGAAAACTTCCGCCCAACAGGTCGCGCGCCATGATCAACCGCTGCACCTCGCTCGGGCCTTCGCCAACGCGACGGATGCGGATCTCGCGGTACCAGCGTTCGAGGGGCAGATCTTTGGTCATGCCGTACCCGCCATGAATCTGCATTGCGCGGTCGACCACGCGACCGCCGGCTTCACTGGCAACAAGCTTGGCCATCGCCGCTTCGGTGCGATACGGCTCGTTGCGATTCGCCTTGTGCGCCGCCGCCAGCGTCAACCAGGTGCTCGTGCGAATGTCGATCTCGTTGTCGACAATCATCCACTGGATGGCCTGGCGTGAAGCCAGCTTGTCGCCGAAGGTCTCGCGCTGGTTGGCGTAGGCGATGGCCATCTCCTGTGCCTTTGCAGCGACACCGATGCAGCCCGCGGCGTACGGAATGCGCTGGCGGCTTCGCCCTTTTTGTCCTGCGAGCACGATCCGCGCCGGGATGATGGAAGGTTCCATCGGTGCTTGAGTTAGATCGAGGCCTTGCGGGCCGCTTAACGCGGATCTTATGCCGGAACTATGACCATTCCGACAGTTCCATCGGCGGATGTCGCTCGCATGCGAGATCCCCGCGAAAAGGAGACGAAGGAAATGTTGAACCGATTTCGCTGGCTCCTGTTGCCAGCCGGACTCATCTCATTGCCGGTGGGCGCCTTCGTGTTCATGGGCGCTACCAATGGCGGCGATGCGGAGGTCCACTGTGTTGGTCACCTCGAAAACATCCCAGGGGAGAAGGCATCCGTCCTCACGGAGCGCGGCTGTTACGACAGCTTCGGAGAGGCGGTTTCAGTCGCCACCAACGGCCGCGTCCAGATACCCGACGTGAAATCTCGGCCGCTCACCGAGGCCGAAGTGCGATCAGGGCTCGACAGAGACATGGCCGCGCTCGTCGACAGTACCACGATCATCGGTATCGACTGGAAGAACTCTGGCTTTGGGGGCAGTTCCTACCTCTGGGAGGTCAGTCACCTCCCCGGCTGCGCCGATGGCACTGGCTGGGGTTCGTCAGGAATGCCGAGCGGATGGAACGATACCGTCGGGTCCGCGATCGGGTATTCGGGTTGCAACAACTACTTGCATTGGGAACATACGTGGTTCACAGGGGCGAGCCTCAATTGCTATTGCTCGTCAATGGGCGTCATGAACGATGCCACATCGTCGGAACAGTGGTCACAATAGGGGCGGCAACCGGGCCAACCGAACTCAGCCTTCTGCACCCTTAAGTTGCGTTCGAGCCATCGTCTCAGGTGGCGCCCCACGCCGACATCACGTCGCAGCCACCGTGCTGAGGTAGTACAGTCCTTTCAGGCACGCCCGCGCTCCGAGAGAGGTGACTTACCTCGGGACTTGAGCAGATGAAAATCCTCATAGTGGAAGACAACGTGGACTTGGCCGCGACGATTAAGCGGGCACTTGCTTTGGATGGCGTCGCCGCGGACATCGCCGAGGATCACGAGCGTGCGCGCCGGCTATTCGAGTGTCACGAGTACGACTTGGTCATCTTGGATCTCTGGTTGCCGCGCTTCGATGGAATCGACTTGCTTCGCGAAATGCGCTCCCACGGCAGCCAGATCCCGATCCTCATCCTGAGCGGCCGACGCCGGCCAAAAGACCGAGTCCAGGGCCTCGATGAGGGTGCAGACGACTATCTGTGCAAACCTTTCCACCTAAGTGAACTTCGCGCCCGAATACGTGCGCTGGGGAGACGCGTGCGAATCATGGGAGGGTCTCTCATTCAGGTAGCCGATCTACGAATCGACACTGCTGCGGCCACGGCCCGCAAGTCCGGCCACGAAATTCCGCTTACCAGAAAAGAATTTGCCATCCTTCAATTTCTCGCTCAACGGCCCGGCATTGTCGTGAGTCAAGAGGAGTTGCTGGAGCATGTGTGGGACTCTGAGGCGAACCCGTTCTCCAACTCGATACGAGTCCACGTGAACTCGTTGCGGCGGAAGCTAGGAGATGATGTCCGCGAACCACACTACATCGCGACCGTGATCGGCCGAGGGTACAAGTTCCTGGACCGCTATTCCTCCGCTGAGGGCCATGTTGGGCCTACCCTGACCGACCAATGAGATCACAGTGAGGCCACTTGCAGCTCTGCGACGCGGCTGGAGCGGGTTGAGCCTCCGGCGCCAGGCCACGATCTGGAGCGCCTCGCTTCTCGTCGCCACGGCCGGCCTCCTCGTGCTTGCGGTTAACGTGATGGCCTCAGCTACCGGTCCGAATCTTTCTTCCGGCGGCATAAGGCCGGTCATGACACCCGCTCCTGGCCAACCACCGCCGGCCACGGACAGTCTCGACGCTATTGTGCGCGAGACCGACCGGGACACGGTGAAGCGTGTGAGACTCTTCTCGATTGTCGCTTTCGTTGTGGTCGTTGCCGCTGGCTCCGCCGGGACATACTGCGTTACCGGATTAATCCTGAGGCGTGTTGGGCAATACACGGCGATGACCGGCGCGGTGGACCAAGACAACTTACACATGAGGCTACCGGACTCCGCGGATGAGCTCGGGCAGCTGGCGAAGGCAATCAACTCCATGATGGAGAGAATCGAAGTTGCATTCGCGCACCATGACCGCTTCTCTGAGCAGTTGGTACATCAGATTGGCAATCGCATCGCCAACATCAAAGCGAGTGTCGACTACCTGTCAGACCAAGGGTTCGAAGATGTGGAACTACAGAGCCTTACTCGGAACACCCAGTTACTTGTAGATATTATCGAAGAGCTCTCACGGATCCAAGAGCAAGCATCGTTGGAATCCATCGACTGCGTACCGCTCCCCGACCTGGTGTGCGATATAGTGGAAGAGCTCAGCGAGGCAGCTGACACAGCGGTGGTCTCGCTCAATACACAGGGGGTCTTACCCGATCATCAAGTGCGTGGCAACCGCGATGCGCTCAAAATTGCACTAACCAACGTGATCGACAACGCCATCGCTTACAGTCAAGTTGGTGGGGAAGTAGTGATTCGGACGGCAGAGGTCGGCGGAATGGTAGCAATTGTGGTCGAGGACGGCGGCATCGGAATCGCCCGCGACGACATCGGAAGGGTCTTCGACATAGCGTTCCGCGGGCAGAACGCGTGCGCGCGGAGACCACGCGGCGCGGGGCTGGGCTTGGCGATCACCGCGTATCTCGTGCGGCGGCAGGGTGGGGCTGTAGAGGTTCAGAGTCTTCCGGGTCGCGGCACAGATGTGACGCTCACGCTGCCAATCTCGATTGGCTAGGGCGACGCTTCCGGTGGCTCAGGCGACTAGCCGGCGGGCCTTCGGGAGACGTGAGGACAGCCCACGAACGGGCGAGCGCGTTGAAGCCAACGAGCCTGAGGGATGACTCCCGCCATTGTCAGCGGGAGACGCGGGCCGCGATCGGCCCCGCCACAGCGTTCGTGAAGTCGATGACGCGCAGCCCCGAGAGCGGCTTCGGACCACGTCGCCGGGTATTCACGGCAGCCGGAGCCGCTTCCTTCCACGCTGCGCCAGCGTGCTGGCCGAGCATCGGCGCCGGCAGAGTCCGCCACGGTGTCGCGGACATCCGGAAGGGTGCGCCCGGCTGCAGGATCGGCCCGGCGCCCCGGTGGTTCACCGTGACGAAGCACTCGCGCTCGCGGTAGTGCGGCTCAGCCATCACCTCGCCCGGTTCGCGCACCTCCGTGAACGGCAGGCGCAACTCCTGTGCCCGCCGAACCACGCCCTCGCGCGTCTTGTCGGCGAGCCACTCGTCCATGATGGCGTCGACTTCGTCGGCGTGGCCCATCATCGTCGCCAGCATCTCCGGTTCGAGCAGGCGCGGGTTGGGGATGAGCGCGCCGAGCAGGTCGAGGTAGCGGTTGTTCGAGTGGCAGTGGACGAAGCCATCGGCGCACGGCCGGATGGTCGATGGATAGGAGTGTTCGGGCGGGAACCCAAGGAGGCGGGTGCCGTTCCGCCGGGCGATACGACCGTAGAAGTGCGCGCCCTGTTCGACACCGCCGAGGAGGAACGTCGCGGCCTGCATGGCGGCGCAGTCGACCACCTGCCCGGCGCCGGTGACCTCCCTCGCGAGCACGGCCGTGAGCACACCGAGGGCGAGTTGCGCGCCCGCCGGTGGTTCGAGCTTGATAACGTCGGCGCCGAGACCGGCGAGCAGCTTCCCGCAGTACGGCCCGCTCACTCCTTCGGCCAGTTCCAGCACTCGAAGCCCGTCCAGCGCCCCCGCCATCACGTCCCTCGCCGGAAGCGCCCGGCGGCGCGGATTCTACGCGCTGGTGTCAGTTGTAGTCGTGGAGCCGCCCGGCTGCGCCGGCGCAGTCGTAGAGGCTGCCCGAATACTGCGCGGGCGCCGATGCCCCGCTAACCGGCGTGCAAACCGTGCGGACGGCGCTCATCACCACGTTCGCGCCCTTCGCATCAGCGCCCGGCGGTTGTGCGGCCGCCGGCTGCCCGGCAGTCCGGTTCGAGCCGGGGAACGAACGATTCTGGCCGCCTGCAGGTTGCCGCGGCGTGTTCCCACCGAAACCGCCAGCGCCCCCGAAGTTCATGAAACCGCCACCGCCGCCATTCGCAAGCACGTAGCGCACGTCGCCGTCGGCCACGTAGTCCGCGAACTGGTCGACGGTGATGGTGGGGTCGTTGCCGCTGAAGCCGCCGAGCGCCATCACCGAAAGCCCGTAGTCGGCGATGAGCGTCGCGGCCTGCTGCGCGCTCGTGGTCACGAGGTCCCAGCGCGCGGTTGCGCCATCGCCTTCGAGGAAGGTAGCGAGTTGCGAGACGCCGCCATCGAACGCCTGCGAGCCAAACGAGCGCCCGGCAGCGCCCTCGCGCGGGCCCGCCTGCGGGAGCGTGGTGTTCATCGACGGGTTCCGGGCTTCGTACGAAGCCCACGCCGCGGGCGTAATCATCAGCGCGGCGACTGCGACCGTCAGCGCGGGCGCGACGAGGCGCGCCTT
>CAYYDX010000059.1:18861-21479 GCA_964470735.1 uncultured Anaerolineaceae bacterium | reverse complement strand
CTGTTCGGGTCGCCCTTCGGCCCATCGCCCACACCCGGCGGGAACCGCATCGAACCGTCGGGCATCAGGCCCGTGAGCACCTCGCCCGTGCCGCCACCGGCAGCGCCAGCGGCGCCCGGCACGGCAGCCTCGCCCGGCTTCATGTTCGTGTAGAGCGTGATCCGGTCCTGGATCTCCTGCGGAACGGCCTCGCCCCGCTCGATGTATTCCTTCGCTTCGCGCTCGGCGCGCATCCGCTTCGCGCGGATCTTCGACTCCGAGAGAATCTCGACTTCGCCACCGGCAGCCGCCGCGGCGGTCGCGCCCGGGGCAGCGGCCTTCGCCTTCGGCTTCTCCGGCTCGCGCTCCTGGATGGCCGCCGGACCACCAGCAGCCAACCGCTCGGCCAGCGCCTGCCGGTCAGCCGGCCACGCTCCCACGAACGTCGGCTCCGGCGGCTCTTCGCCCTTTACCTCGCGTTCGAGCGCTTCGATGTTGTCCAGCGGGCGGAACGGCGTCTGCAACCGCCCCGACTTCGAAGCCTCGAGCAAGTCATCGATGTCCATGTGCAGGTTGCGCCGGTCATAGACGGAGTGCTCATGCCCGTTCCACGTGTTGTCCATCACGATCGCTTCGAACGGGCACACCTCAACGCAGATGTTGCAGCGCATGCACCGCCCGTAGTCGATCCAGAACTTGCCGACGATCTTGCGCCGGTTGCTCGTGCCCTCGGCGTACTTCGGGTTGTCGCCCATCGTCGCCGTCATGCAGTCCACCGGGCAGTTGCGCACACACACGTTGCAGCCCGTGCAGAACGGTTCGTCGTGGTTAAAGTCCCACGTCAACACCGGGAAGCTCCGCTGGCGCGTGGGCAGCGGGTGCTTCACTTCCGGGTACTCCATCGTCACCGTCTTCCGGGTGAACGTGGAAAAGGTGACGCCAAGGCCTTTGAGGATGCCTTTCATTGTGCAGGCGCTCCCAGCGTTTTATACGTGCCGACAAGGTCGCGCGAAGGTCGCCGCATCGCCCGCCGGATAATGATCACCACCAGCGCCACCGCCCCCGCGGCGCTCGTCAGCGCCAGCAATTCCTGCGGCCAGTCGTACACCAGCACGAACCCGTTCATCAGCATCTGCAGCAGCGACATCGGCAGGAGAACCTTCCAGCAGAAACTCATCAGCTGGTCGATGCGCAGCCGCGGCACCGTCGTGCGCACCCAGAAAATCAGCATGATGAACGCCAGGCTCTTCACCATCGTCGTCGCCAATTGCAGCGACCAGTGGCTATCCACGCCGAACGGCCACGCCCAGCCACCGAGGAAGACGACCGAGCCGAACACGCTCCAGCCCCACATCGAGGCGTACTCCGTCAACTGGAACATCGACCAGCGGATGCCCGAGTACTCCACGAAGTACCCGCCGACAATCTCCGATTCGGCGACCGGGATGTCGAACGGCGCGCGGTGCAGTTCCGAAAGCATCGCCGTGAAGAAGATGAGGAAGGCGAGCGGCTGAAGGACGATGTACGGCCGGTTCTCCTGCAGCGCCGTGATCGCGTTCAGGTTCAGCGTGCCCACGCCGTGCAGGTCCTTCTCGGCGCCTGTAATCATGACCACGCAGAGCAGGCTGATGACCAGCGGGATTTCGTAGCTGACCATCTGCGCCGCCGCCCGGATGCCACCGAGGAGCGCATACTTATTTCCCGAGCCGAGGCCCGCCATCATGATTCCCACGATGTTCAGGCCAAGGATGGCGAACACGTAGAACATCCCCAGCGCCAGGTCGCGCACGCCCCAATCCTCCGCGAACGGCAGCGCCATCAGCATCATCAGCACCGGGATGAACGTCGCGTAGGGCGCGAACTCGAACACCCAGCGGTCCGCGTTCTTCGGCCGCAGGTCTTCCTTCAGCACCAGCTTGATCGCATCCGCGATCGCCTGGATCAGACCGCCCGGGCCGGTCTCCGTCGGGCCGAGGCGCTGCTGGAAGCGCGCCACAACCTTCCGTTCGCCGTACGTCAGGTACATCACCACCACGGTCATCGCCAGGACAACCAGCACCACCCGGATGATCGCATCGATCCAGTTCGGCAGTCCGAACAGCGCATCGGCAAAGAGCATCATTTGTCCACCTCACCGAGCACGATGTCGAGCGAGCCAAGGATGATGATCGCGTCCGCCACGTAGTGGCCCACCACCATCTCCTTCAGCGCCGAAAGATTGCAGAAGCTGGGCGACCGGAGCTTCATCCGGTACGGCTTGTTCCCGCCCTTGGCCAGCCCGTAGACCCCGTATTCGCCCTTCGTCCCTTCGTGCCGCACGTAGCACTCGCCCTCTTCGATGCGAAGCGTCTTCGGCAGGTCCGGGTTCAGCACCAGCCCACCCGGCATCTGCTCGAGGCACTGCTTCACAATCTGGATGCTCTGGTACGCCTCCGCCATCCGCACCATGAAGCGGTCGAACACGTCGCCGTTCTTCCCCGTCGGGATCGCGAACTTCAGCCGCGGATAGATGCTGTACGGCTCGGCCGTGCGAATGTCGTGCGCCAGCCCCGTCGCCCGGATCATCGGCCCGCTGAGCCCCAGGTTGATCGCCCGCTCCGTCGAAATCGGCGACAGGTTCCGGCAGCGCTCCACGAAGA
>CAYYDX010000059.1:0-18851 GCA_964470735.1 uncultured Anaerolineaceae bacterium | reverse complement strand
TTTCGTTCCCCGTGAGCAGCCCGTCGAAGTCCTCGAGCCCCTGCTCCAGCGAACCGAGCAGCTGCCGTACGCGTGGCTCGTACCCCTCCGGCAGGTCCATCTGCAGCCCGCCCGGCCGGAAATACGTCGGGAACATCCGGTCGCCGGCTACTTCCTCGAAAAAGTCGTAAATGCGCTCCCGTTCGCGCCAGGCATAGACGAACGACGTCCCGAACGACCCCACGTCCGCGCCGAACGCCCCGAAGAACATGAAGTGCGAAAGAATGCGCGAGAGTTCGGCCATCATCACGCGGATGTACTCCGCCCGCTCCGGCACTTCGATCCCGCCCAGCTTCTCCACCGCCTGGCAGTAGGCGAACTCGCAACACATCCCGGCGAGGTAGTCCGTCCGGTCCCACCAGCCCATCGACTGGCGGTAGTCGTGGTTCTCCGTCAGCTTCTCCAGCCCACGGTGCAGGTAGCCGATGTACGGCTCGCAATCGACGACGACCTCGCCGTCGACCGTGAGCACCATGCGGAACACGCCGTGAGTCGCCGGGTGCTGCGGTCCCACGTTGATCGTCATGTCGACGGTATTGAAGGAATCGACCGTAGCGAGGCGTTCGTCGGGCCAGACAGACATTAGAACTTGAACCCCGCGGTGGTGTCTTCGATGCCCTGTTCGAGCTCCATCTTCTGCAACGGGTGCGCCTTCAGCAGCGGGTGAATGCGCACATCCTCATCGAGCAGCAGGTTCTTCGGGTTCGGGTGCCCGTCGAACACGAGCCCCACCATCTCCGCCGCCTCGCGCTCGTGCCAGTCCGCCGCCGCATAGAGCGACGTCAGCGAAGGGATGTGCGGGCTCCCCGGCGGCGTATTCACATCCACCTGGATAGCGTGGCGGTGCTTGAACGAGTAGAAGTGGTACACGCAGCGCAGCCCCTCATCGAGCATGTCGATGCCCGTGATGTTGCGCAGGTAGTCAAACGCCAGTTCGCGCCGGTCCCGCAGCCCCGTCACCAGTTCCAGCAAGTTCTCCGGCGCGACGTGCAGCACCGCGTCCGTCGAATGCTTGCTCGCCGTGAATGGGATCTTGCCGAGGTGCTTGTGCACCAGCGCCGAAACGCCTGGATACTCCGTCGTTGGGCTCGTCATCCGACCATCCGCTTTTCTTCCATGATCTTCTCCTGCAACCGCAGGAATCCTTCGAGCAATGACTCTGGCCGCGGCGGGCACCCCGGCACATAGATATCCACCGGGATGATCTTGTCCACGCCCTGCAGCACGCGGTCGTACTCCGTGTACGGCCCCCCGTTCGTCGCGCAGGCGCCCATCGAAATCACGTACTTCGGGTTCGGCATCTGCTCGTAGAGCAGCTTGATCGCCGGCGCCATCTTCTTCGTCACCGTCCCCGAAACGATCATCACGTCGCTCTGGCGCGGGCTCGGCCACGGCACGATCCCGAAGCGGTCGAGGTCGTGGTTCGCCATGAACGTGCCGATCATCTCGATCGCGCAACAGGCCAGCCCGAACGTCATCGGCCAGAGCGAACTCTTCCGGCTCATCGCGAACACCGTGTCCGCGCCCACCTGCAGCACACCCGGCAACGCCACGCGATACGCCGCGCGCGTCTCCGGGATCTCCACCGGCTTCAACCGTTCCGCTTCAGCGCCAAAATCGGGTACGTACGAACTCGTCATTTCCACTCCAGTACGCCGCGCTTCCACGCGTAGCCCAGCCCCAGCGCAAGCACGCCGATGAACACGAGCATCTCGTAGAAGATGAACTTCGGAAACCCGAGGAACGTCACGGCCCAGGGGAAGATGAACACCGTCTCCACATCGAAAATGAGGAAGAGGATGGCGAACAGGTAGTAGCGGACGTGGACCTGCGCCCAGTTCCGCCCGATCGGCAGCATCCCGCACTCGTAGCTCACACCCTTCGCCCGCTCCCGCGCGAACGGCGCCAGCAACCGCGCCGCAATCAGCGCCGTGAATACAAGCACGAACCCGGCGATTGCCGAGATCATGATGGCTGACCAGAGGTCGTAGAAACTCATTGGCCGAACCTCGAAGTGCCAGTCATGAAAAAGCAGAGCCACGGTTCGCGGAAGTGCGAGCGAGCTCTGCGATTCATGAGCGGGCGAACTCCCCGGGTGGTGGCGGACCGCCTAAAGAAGGCTTTCCGCGGAGTTGTGACGAACGACACAAACTCTATCCAGATACAGAGGGGAGGGCAAGCGACGGGGGAAAGACCCACCCGAACCCCCGCTCATCACCGTCCCTGCCACACCATCAACCCGCTCTTCCGCCCACTCGCCCCGCAAATTGCACCCCTTCGGCCGCTGACACGAGCCCCCAGGCCTCTCTCCCAACCGCCATCCCACGCACGAACGCCACCGAACCCCCGCGGAACCGGCCCGCCAACACCCCGAAACCACCGCCCCCACATCGAATCTCCCGATTCAGCCGATAGGCGGACCGCCGAGGAAGTCGGCAAGCCGTTCACGCACTGCCTCCTGCGCGCGGCACTCGCATTCCCACAGCACAAGCGTCCGCCACCCGCGCTCAGCCAGCGCCGCGAGCGCTTGCCCGTCGCGCTCAACGTTCCGGCTCAGCTTCGGCCCCCAGTACCCCGTGTTCGAAGACGGCACGCGCCCCTCCCGGCACCCGGGGTGGTGATGCCAGAAGCATCCATGCACGAACACCACGCACCTCAGGCGCGGAAACACCATGTCTGGCCGGCCGGGGAGATCCTTACGATGCAGCCGGAACCGGTAACCAAGGGCATGCGCCGCGCGACGAACGAACACTTCTGGTGCAGTGTCATTCGACCGGATACGACTCATATTGTGGCTGCGGCGAGCAGGAGTGAGGGTGTCCAAGTGCCCTAACCCCCGCGTCGAGTTTCAGGGCCTTGGACAATGGAGTCTATGTCGGCGAACAATTCGCTAAGATCTTTGATCTCGGAGGTTAGCCTAATGTAGTTTCGGAACTGTGCCGCCGAGGCCCCTGCCACGACCTCATCAACAGATACTGAGTCGCGAGTAGGTCGATGGGCAATTAGAAGCGCTTCCTTGCACACATGATAAACGGCGTCGATTTCCGGCGCGTTGATGAGGTCGTCTAGGATGTGATTCTTGAACTCGTTGGTGACGACGGCCGTTTGAACGTCGGGCCTTCTACGTCTCACGAAGCCCGCGTCGTAAATGTCGGCAGTGACTCGATCGCCGCGTGATGTCCAGAGGCACGAGACGAAGAGACGGAAATCGTCCTCTGAGATTACAATCATGTCGAGCTCGTCTACTTCTGACTTGGAGACAATCTCATAACCCCGAACCCGCCGGATGGAGCGTCGAACCGGTGGCCAAATGTTGTTCAGCTCGTGGACGAGATACGCGAGGACGTGTTCGAACGCGAAGCCAGTGAGGTTCTGGCCGGTCCCCGCTCGTGCCAGTTGCTGAACAGTCGCAAGCCTACTGTTCCCCTCTCCAACTTCCATCCGCTCCGCCGCCAGGCGCCCTGGCTCCAGCATCCAACCTTGAACTGCTTCCGCCGCCTTTCTCCATCGCGCCCTTTTTAGGTCATTTGATTCGACGATATGCGGAAGACCGTCTCTCAAGTCAAGGATGTAGCGGTAGGCAAGATTCCAGGCTGTCTCTGGCTTCAGAACGACGCCATCGCTTTCCATCCGCCTGTGCACGGCTTGGATCGCCTCTAGCGCCGCAGTCGGGATGGTGGGTTCGGTCATAGCAGCTGAAGCGAACTACTCGAACGCCCTAACAAGCGTTTCGGGTTCCGGGTAGTCGAACTCAAGGCGGCCGAAATGGCACGCGCAACCGCTGCCGCAACGGGTGGAGGGAATGCATTTCCTACCTGCCGGTACGACGTCGTCTTGCCGCCGTAGAACAGCCAGTCGTCCGGGAATCCCTGGAGCCTCGCGGCCATACGCACGGTGATCTTCGGGATGTGATCGTGCGGGGCATCGCGCCGCGGCGCCTCTGCTGCCAGGCCCAGTCCGTCCACACCCATTTCACGCCATTGTGCCCGCGCGCGGGTAGGCCCGAGATCGGGTCCGCCGTGCTTCTTGGAGCCACCGACGAGCGTGGGCGCTACGCGATTGGCGCGCTCCGCCCAACACGCTGCCCCCTGCCAGCCATTCGCGGACATGAGGTCTTTGAGTTCCAGCCCCACCGTAGTCTCGGCCGGGGACGGCGTTGGCCACTGGAACCGCACGAAGTCATCGGGCTGCAAGGCAACGATGATGTAGCGCGGCCGCAACTGCGGGACGCCGAAGTCAGACGCGTTGAGGAGCCGGCCTTCCGGGACATACCCCATGCGCCGGAGTTCGCTGAAGACGTTCTCTCGATACTCGCGAAAACGTTCGCCAGCCAGCCCGCGGACATTCTCCAGCATGACTGCCCGTGGCTGCGCTGCCTCGACGATCCGCAGTGCCGCCGGAAAGAGATCGCGCTCATCGAGCGGGCCGAGTTGCTTTCCGGCGAGGGAGAACGGCGGACAGGGAACACCACCGGCAACGAGGTCGACTCCACGGAATCTGCGCCCGTCAAGCTTCCAGATGTCGGCGCCATCGGATTCGGATTCGATCACGTTCCAGTCCGGACGGTTCCGCCGGAGTGTTTCGCGGGCATCGGAGTCGATCTCCGCGAGGGCTACGTGGTCAAAACCCGCAAGCTCGAGGCCGAGAGCCTGGCCGCCAGCCCCGGCGCAAAGTTCGAGCACGGTTAGCGGCTTGCTCTCCATGAGCCTGTATTAGATCAGAATGCATGTTCGGGAACAACCCCCAAACGCCAACCGCCCCTCCCCGTTCCCGCCCCAACACTGCACCCTGCCACCATGAGCCCTGCCGCCAACCACCCCGCCTCCCTCGCCCGTGCCCACGGCACACATACCCGCGCAACAAGCGCCAACAAGTGCCCCGGAAGTCCGCCAAGAAGTGCGCAAGAAGTCACCCTCCCCGAATCTGCGCACACTTCTTCCGGCTTCTTCAAGAAGTCAAAAAAACTCTCGCGAGGCGGCAAGAAGTTCAGAACGGCTTGAAAACCGCCAGCCAGGCGATCACCGGCACGCTCAGCACCAGCACCGTCCCGAACACCAGCGGCACTTTGTCCTCGATCACCATCCGCAACTCTTCCGTCTCCTCGCCCCGCTTCGTGGCGATCAGCGAGGCCAGGCGCGCCCGCCGCAGTCCGAACCCCATGAGCGGCAGGCACACGAAATAGACCACGATGTAGATCGCCGAAAGCGCCGCCAGCCAGCCGTCCTTCACGAAGTTGTACTCGGCCGCCGTCGCCCAGAAGAACCCCGTGATCCCGGTCGCCATCGCTCCCGGCAACAGCACGCGCGTCTCGTTGTTCGCCGCCTCCGTCAGGCAGTACATCTGGTACTTCAGGTCCTTCGAAGCCCACGCCCGCAGGATGAGGGGGTAGGTGGCGCCGAGCCCCGCGCCCAGCCACACCATCGCCAGCACATGAATGATTCGCCACCAGTCCACGCCCCGCATTCTCCGCCAGCCCCACCTTGTGAACGACCCGCCCGGGCACAGAACGGGGCCGCGACAGTACGCCGCGACCCCGAACCGGAGAGGTTGAACGATGAGCTATGCCGTCGCGGCGACCAGCGGGCTACGTCCGGCCCGTACCGCGACGGCGCCAAGGATAGTCTCCGCCGCCTGCGACGGATTCAGGCGGTCGGTGTTCACGCAGAGGTCGTACCGGCAGGCCGAAAGCCAGTCGGCATGGAAGTACTCGCGGAAGTACTTGCTCCGCTCCTGGTCGGTGCGGGAGACCACTTCCGCGGCCTGCTCTTCCGAACAGACCATCCCCGCCATCACCCGGCGCTTGCGAACCTCCGCGCTCCCCGTCACGAACACCCGCAGCGTGTCCGTCCGGTGGGCGAGGGTGAACTGCGCGCCATGCCCGAGGAGGAGCACATCGCCACGCTGGGCATAGTCATCGATGACCTGCCCCACGAGCTCACGGTAGTCCGAAGACGTGAGCAGCGGCGTAGCGCTCATATTGATGGGCTCCATCCAGGCCCCCGTCGCCGGCGTCGCCGGGTTCTTCGCGAGCGCCTCGATGATGCGCGTGAAGAACGACGGCTTGTGCTCGGAGTCGGCCACTGTCTCGGTCGAAACGCCCGCCTCCTCCGCCGCCGCCTGGACCAGGCGGTAGTCGAGAAGGTGGAACTTCAGCTCCCCGGCGACAATCCGGGCAACTTCCTCGGCGAGCGTGCCAACCTGGCGGGAAATCGTGATGACGCGAGTCTCCATGCGACTCTCCCGGCGCCTTACGCGCCGACCTCCACAAGCTGGGGCGTGCCAGGCGCCGCCACCGCCTTCAGCGGGCGGTGGACAGGCCACACCAGCGTGCCCTGCAAGAACTCGGCCGAAGCCGGGTGGAACTCCACCGGCCCGGCAATGCCGCAATCAACGGCGATCTCGCCGCCAAGCTCGCGCAACACCGCGCGAACCTCTTCGAAGCGAACCGTGCGGACGGCAACCGCCGGCCCGCCTTCCCCAATCTCAAGCGAGACCCCTGTCTCCGGGTGCCGCCGCACCTTCCCCACAACCGGGATGTGCACCTCGCAGTACTGCTCGCCCGAGATGCGCAGGAACGGCAACCCCGTGAGCTGCTCACCGCTGATCAACGCCCACGAGCGCAGGCGCGTGGCGGCGGTGGCTATCTCGGTTCGGTCGAGGCTGGCACGGCGGGAGACAGTGCGGGTCGGCGGCAGAGCGGACGGCGCGATGACGTATCGCATAGGAACCTCCATTCCTTGGGCCGCAAGCACAAGCCCGCGGCAAGGGGCGCTGAGGAGGCGTCGCTGCGCTTCCTCCGAATGCCTGCGGGGTTAGCTGACGGGTTAGGCGTCGGAAGTCGCCTTCCTTCCGTGGAAGGATGCACCCCAGGAGTTGGTTCCCCCGCTTCCCTCGTTCGAAGGGAATTCGGCACAACCACAATACCACTTCGCAAAGCGCGCATGGAGGTTCGAAGCCGTTTGCAATGGCTCTGTAATGCCCAGGGTAACGAAAAGGTCAGCGTGCGGCGGGGGCTGCCGCCGTCGCGGCCGGCGATGCAAGCGCGCCCTCGCGCTGGAGCTTCGCCGCCGCCACAAACTCCCGGAACAACGGGTGCGCCCGGTTCGGGCGGCTCTGCAACTCCGGGTGGAACTGCGTCCCGAGCATGAACGGATGCGTCGTGATCTCCGAGATCTCCACCAGCGTCCCATCCGGCGAAGTCCCGCTCGCAAGCAGCCCGTGCTGTGCAAGCGTCCCCCGGAACGCGTTGTTGAACTCCCAGCGGTGGCGATGCCGCTCGCTCACGTGGTCCGCCTCGTACGCGCGCGCCGCCAGCGACCCGGCGTCGAGCTTGCACGGGTAGGCGCCCAGCCGCATCGTCCCGCCCTTCGCCGTCACACCCTGCTGCTCATCGAGCAGGCTGATGACCGGGTACGGCGTCTCGGGGTCGATCTCGGTCGTGTTCGCCCCCGTCAGCCCGCAGACGTTGCGCGCGAACTCCGTCACCATCGCCTGCATCCCGAGGCAGAGCCCCAGGTACGGCACATTGTTCTCGCGGGCCCAGCGAGCCGCCGCGATCTTGCCCTCCCAGCCGCGCTCCCCAAACCCGCCCGGCACGATCACCCCGCTGACACCCGTCAGCAGTTCCGCCGCCGGCCGCGACTCCAGCGTCTCCGAGTGGATCCAGCGAATGTCCACCTCTACATCGTTCGAGATGCCCGCATGCGCGAGCGACTCCTTCACCGACATGTAGGCGTCGTGCAGTTCGACATACTTGCCGACCACAGCCACTTCGACCACGCCCGAGGGGTGCTTGAGCCGTTGCACCATCTCCCGCCACTCCGCGAGGTCGCGCCCGCCGTGCAGCCCGAGCCGCTCGATGACGTAGCTGCCGAGCCCGCTCTCTTCGAGCAGCAGCGGCACCTCGTAAATGGAAGAGACCGTCTCCATCGGGATCACGGCTCGCGGGTCGACGTCGCAGAACAGCGCCACCTTCTCGGAGATGTCGCGGCTCACCGGGTGGTCGCTGCGCAGGAGGATCACGTCGGGCTGGATGCCCTTCGAGCGCAACTCCCGCACCGAGTGCTGCGTTGGCTTCGTCTTCAACTCGCTCGTCGCGCCGACCATCGGGAGGAAAGTGACGTGCACGCTGAGCACGGTGTCACGCGGCTGTTCGTGGCGAATCTGGCGGATCGCTTCAATGAACGTCTCGCCTTCGATGTCGCCGACTGTTCCGCCGACCTCGCAGATGAGCACTTCGCAGCCGGTGGCTTCGGCAACCCCGTAGATGCGGCTCTTAATCTCGTTCGTGAGGTGGGGAACTTGCTGGATCGTGCCGCCGAGGTAGTCGCCGCGCCGCTCCCGTTCGAGCACGGCCTGGTAGATCCGGCCCGACGTGACCGAGGACGCCGCCGTCAGGTCCTGGTCGATGAAGCGTTCGTAGTGGCCGAGGTCGAGGTCGGTTTCGGCGCCATCAACGGTGACGAAGACCTCGCCGTGCTGGTACGGCGACATGGTCCCCGGGTCGACGTTGAGGTAGGGGTCGAGCTTCTGGATGGAGACGGAGATGCCGCGGGATTTGAGGATTCTGCCAAGGCTGGCAGTGGTGATTCCCTTGCCAACCGAACTGACCACGCCACCGGTAACGAAGATGAACTTTGGCATGGCCTCCCGCGTTCCGTGCTTGCTCCGCCAATGCTATGGCTGCGGCGCCGGGGGCGTCAACGAACATTTGTGTTACCGGTTCGGGGGCGTCTCGATCGTCAGGCGCGCCTCAGCACTCGCCCACCGGCACAGGCTTGCCCTGGGCCTTCAGCTTCTGCTTCGCGTAGGCCGTCACCATGTCGGTGATGCCCATCAGCCCCATCCCTTTGCCCATCGAAACCTCCTTGCCGAAGACCGTGAACACCACGTCGCAGGCCGTCGTCGCCACTTCTTCGAGCGGCGCGCCCGACATCGTTTCGTCCATGATCACGGACCAGGCCTTGGCGCTGATGCCCTGCGGGTTCTCGACGGCGAAGTAGAACTTGAGCGTCCCGTCGGGCAGGTCTTCGGCCCACACGTAGGCGTCCGATTCGCACTTCTGCACGTGGTGCTCTTCCGGGAACGGCCGGACGGCGATATTCGATGGCACTTCCTGGAAACGGTCGGAGTATTCGATGAGCATGTCGATCCGCTCCGTGCGGTCGGCAAGCTCAAAATCTTTGACAACACGTTCGAGTGGCTGCGGCATTTCGGGCATGAACCCATTGTGGCACATCCCGCTTCACTGGACGGAAGGAGAGGTTTCCGCCGCGCGAGGCGAACCTTTGTTCCTTCGTGGCTTCTGGCCCAAGCTTTGAGAGTGACCGAACAGAGGCAGTACGCGGCCGCCGGCGTCGATATCGCGGCGCGCAGCAAGTTCGCCAAGACGCTCCCCGGCATCCTCGCCCAGGCGCGCCGTCCCGAAGTCCTCAGCGATGCCGGGCCATTCAGCGGCCTCTTCCGCCTCGGCGAGAAGTACCGTGACCCCGTCCTCTCCGCCAGCGCCGACGGCATCGGCACGAAGGTGCGCCTCCACCTCGCCGCCAACCGCCTCGACCTCTGCGGCCCCGACATTCTCGGCCACAGCGTGAACGACATCATGGCCTGCGGCGCCGAGCCGCTCTTCTTTCTCGATTACATCGCCGGCAACGGACTGACGAACGACCAGAAGAGCTCGCTCGTCGAAGGCGTTGCCCGTGCCTGCGCCGCCGTCAACTGCGCCTTGCTCGGTGGCGAAACCGCCGATATGCCCGACGTCTACCCGCCCGGCGAGTTCGACCTCGCCGGCTTCATCGTCGGCGTCGTCGAGAAAGACCGCATCATCGACGGTTCGAAGGTCGCCGCGGGCGATGTGCTCTTCGGCATCCCCAGTTCGGGTTTGCACACGAACGGCTTCTCGCTCGCCCGCAAGGCGCTCGACATCTGCAACGGCGAACCGGTGGAAGAGACGCGCCGGCGCATCGCCGAGCGTCCACCCGTGCTCGCGGGCCGCTCCATCGAAGAGTGCCTGCTCGAAACGCACCGCCCCTATTACGCCCAGGTCGCACCAGTGCTCGACCGGGTCCACGGCATGGCCCACATCACCGGCGGCGGCTACGTCGAGAACGTCCCCCGCATCCTGCCTGAAGGCGTGACCGCCCGCTTCGACACCAGGTCGTGGCCCGTGCTCCCCATCTTCCGGCTCATCCAGCGGCGCGGCGAAATCAGCGACGAAGAGATGTACGAAGTCTTCAACATGGGCGTCGGCCTCGTCCTGATGGTCTCGCCCGGGGACGCCGAAGCGGTCGCGTCCGCCATTCCCGAAGCGCTGCGCATCGGCGAGGTCGTCCCCTGGACCGGCCGCGCCGTCGAACTGCGCGGCATCTGAACCCGGTCCTCGCGAGCCACCGTCGCCGCGCAGCCTGCCACGCTCTCTTTCGAACTCCCGTTGCCGGCTGACGGATCGGGGTCTACTGAACTCCGCAAGCCTGCCGACGCTATAGCAAGGGAGCCAGAAATTGAGCTGTCACATTTGCCAGGCCGATAGCGACGGGGGTTCGTTGGCGGCAACTTCAGAAGTCCGCAACGCGGGCGGTTGGAACCCTGTGTTCAGCCTTACGCAGGTGTCGCTCTGCTACGACCACTACGCCGCGTTCATCGCGCTCACTGATCTGGTCACCACCGGCGCCCGGGGCGTTGGCGAACCGATTCTTGGCATTCCAATGCGAGACACCACTGTAGCGCTGGAAGTCGACCACTGCGACGCCTGCCAGGCCACGCTTGCCGAACAGGCCGCCACGGTCGAATTGGTTCCCGAGGCGCAAGCCTACCGCCGTGGCAGCCGCACGCGGCGCGAAGGAGCCATGCGCCGTCTTCGCGTCTGCCGCCAGTGTCTCGCCTGGTGGCGCAGCATCCTGGAGGATTCCAGCGCAATCACCGGGGAGGGAACACGCGCCCTCGAGGGGCCCACAGGGGGTTGGTTGAGGTTCGGAGCGTCCGACGCCGTTGCCCACGCCCTGCGGCCACGCGACCTCGCGATCCTCGCGGCAACCGTGGAGACAGATGACGGCCGCTTTCGATACTCACCCGGCCGCCCAGTAGTGCGCCCAGGTGAAGTGCTGTTCCTCGGGGCGGGAAAGCGAGACCGGGCGACTACCATTGTCTCGGCACTCGAACCGGCCATCCGGCAGCGCGTCGCGTTGGTCGCGCACGTTGATCAACTCCACGACGCCTCACGCGCCCTCAGAGCCGGAGCCAGCGAACTGCTTGCTTCCCCACTCTCCCCTCAGCAAGTCAATGGGGCACTTCTTCGAATAAACCGGGCCAATCGATATCGCAGGGATCCGGCAACAGGCCTACCCATTCTCGGCGCGCCCGCGGCTGACTTTGGGCAAGCCTGCCTTAGCTTTGTGCTTTCGGCGAGTGGTGGGATGGAGGTGTTGGAGAATGCACTGCTTGCGCGCCGCTTCCTCCGCGGATACGACGAGGTCGGCTGCGATGGCCGCGGAAACTTGGCCATCCACGTGTATGCCGACCCCGCAATGCAGGAGGCCCTCGGCGGCCGCCTCACGCGGCTACTCGGACGCCGGACACAAGTTCGTACCGGTGCCGTGGCCGGCATCCACGCCGTAGCCTAGGCAGACCCTCTTGCCACTGTCTCCAGCGACTTCGCTGGATGAATGCGCGCGCCGTCGAACTGCGCGGCATCTGAACCCCGTCTGCTCGAACCCTGCCCGGCGCATGGAAGCTATACTGGAGGCATGGAAGACGCCGCCAGCCGCGCCGCGCACAACCTCATGCTTCGCCGCATCGAGCAGAGCCTCAAGGATGAGGACCGCGACAACGCACGCTCGTGGATTGGAGTCGACGTCGAACGTCGACTCCTCACCCTTTTCGACTTGAGCGACTTCAACCGCGCGATCATTCGTTCACGCGGGTTCCCGCTTGAGGATGAGCCCCTCGACTATCCTCGGCTCCAAGCGTAACCAGCGATGATCCCAGAGAGCGTCGAGGCCCGAGTATTGCTGCTCAGTGAGCGGCTCATCGCCTGCGGCATTCCGCACGCGTTCGGCGGCGCGATCGCCTACGTCTGCTATGGATTGCCCCGTAGCACCAACGACTACGACATCAACATTTTCCTACCAGAGTCGCGCGCGGCTGAAGTTCTCGCTTGCCTCGCGGAGGCACGTGTCCGGGCACAACCGGATGCTTTGGAGACCGTCGAGCGGACTGGTCAGGTCCGTCTTGACTGGGACGATCAGAAAGTCGACCTGTTCTTTTCATATGCGCCGTTTCACAAGGTCGTCGCCGAGAGAATTCGGGAGGAAGCCGTCCGCGACCGCCGAATTACGGTGCTGTCTGGTGAGGACATCGTGGTGTTCAAGGTGATCTTCAACCGGCCGCTCGACTGGCGTGATCTCGAAAGACTGTTCCACCAAGGTAGTACGGTGATCGATCTCGCCTACGTCTACCACTGGCTCCACCAAATCCTTGGCGCCGACGACAGCCGCATCACTCGCCTGCGCGAAACAGTGGCCGCCGCCGAAGAACTGATGCGCGGCGACGGCTGACGATACCGGCGCAGCTCGCCGTCCCTGTACACTCCCGCCTCAACGCATCCGGGGGTTCGCAAATGAAGGACTTTCAGGACAGGGTCGCCGTCGTCACCGGCGCCGCCAGCGGCATGGGGCTCGCCTTCGCCCATCGCTTCGGCGTCCCGTGAACATCCTCGTCCTCGGCAACTCGGATACCCGCGGCACGTTCGTTGATGGCCCCACCTGGACCGCCGTTCTCCGCATGGCGGTAGCGACCGGGTCTGGCGCACCAGTGGACCTGAGCGAAGTCGCCTTCTCCGCGATCTCGGCCTCTGGGCCCGCCTACGCCGAGCGCAAGATCCGCGAGTTGCGCCCCGATGTCGTCATCCTGCCGCTCGGCACGTTTGCCTTCAGCGTGGGGTTCACCTGGAAGCGCATCGAGCGGCTCTTCGGGAAGCGCATCGCAGCCAGGTACCGGCAGGCCGAGGAAGCCTTCGATCGCCGTACCCGCGAGCCCGGGAACGAGCCCCGGCGGCTGAACCGCCTCGGTCGTAACGCCACCCGCCGCATCGTCGGGACGCAACCGCTTGTCTCCCAGCGGCAACTGACCGGCAGCTACCTCGAGGTCATCCGCGCCGTCGCCCGGGTGGAAGACGTCGACCTGCTGCTCGTCGCCTACCCACCCGAACAGGGCAAGCACGTGACGATTCGCAACCTCGGTGCCAAACGTGCGGAGTTCCTCGCCGGGATTCGCGCCGAGGCGAGCCGACGGCATTACCGCCTCGTCGATAGCGCCCCGCTCTTCGCGGCGGCGCCGCCCGGCGACGACCTGCTGACCGCCGACGGGTTTCATCTCCAGCGCCGGGGCCACGAACTGCTTGGTCTCGCCGTCGCGGAGGCGCTCCGCGGCAGTGCGCCAGCGCCCGCTACCGCGAGGAGCGAATCTTCGTCGGCGTAATCGTCAGGGTGACGAGGTGTTCCGGGTTGGCCGTCCAGTCGCGGATGGCCGCCTCCGCCTGCTCTCGCCCGTAGTACCGCCGGGCCAGCCGTTCGACGAGTCCCACCGTGCCTTCACTCGAAATCGCGCAACGCCCTTCGATGGTCACCCAGCGTTCGTGGAGTCCCACCGGCTCTTCGACCGAGAGCGCCACGCGCGGCTCTTCGGCGAGGCGCTTCGCCTTGCGCGTCGCCTTCCCCGTGAAGACGCGTGCGACCGTGCCATCCCACTCGAACCAGATGGGCACGATCGTCGGCTGGCCGTTGGCTTGCAGGTAGGAAAGCTTGCCAATGCGCGTCTCGCGCAGGAAAGCGTCGGACTCAGCGGGTGACATCGAAACCATCGCTCGACTCTACCAGATTCTTCCTTCGAACCAGCCACGAAAGCGGCGGCCCGCTTACCATGCGGATCGACTACCGGCGGGGACTACCACCATGCAACTCTTCCTCGATACAGCTTCGATCGACGACGTTCGCGCAGCTGCGCGCTACGGCGTCATCAGTGGCGTGACCACGAATCCCAGCCTGCTCGCCAAAGAGGGCGGCGTGAGCTACCGCCAGCGCATCCAGGAGATCGCCGCCGTCATCGACGGGCCGATCTCGGCCGAGTGCGTCTCCCGGAAGGCAGACGACCTGCTCGTGGAAGCGCGCGAACTCGCCAGCTGGCACCCGAACGTGGTGGTCAAAATCCCCATCGACGCCGAAGGCCTCGAAGCGATTCACCGCTGCTCCGCCGAGGGCATCAAGATCAACACGACGCTCATCTTCACGCCGAACCAGGCGCTCCTCGCCGCGCTGGCGGGAGCAGCCTTCCTTAGTCCCTTCGTCGGGCGCCTCGACGACGTGAGCTACGACGGCATGGAGCTCATCCACCAGTGCGTCCAACTGGTCGATATGCACGGGCTGAACGCACGGGTGCTTGCGGCGAGCCTCCGCCATCCTCTCCACGTCACCCAGGCGGCGATGGCCGGCGCACATGTCGGCACCATCCCGCCGTCTCTCATCCCACAGATGCTGAAGCACCCGCTGACCGACATCGGCATCGAGCGCTTCCTCTCCGACGCGAGGACCGCCGGACTGCTCTGAGTGGCCCCAGTGAAGAACGAGACCGACATCTACCGCAGCGGTGCAGACGCCTGCTCCATCTCCGGGACGCGTGAACCGCGCCGCCAGCCGAGAGCAGCACACCGGGTGTGCTAACGTAAGCCCATGAAGAACATCACGGTCTCCATACCGGACGAGGTCTACCGGCGGGCAAGAGTCCGCGCGGTAGAAGAGGGTTCTTCAGTGAGCGCGCTCGTCACGGCATTCCTCGAGCGACTGACGGGGTACGACGCGGAATTTGAGCGGCTCGAAGCTCGCCAGCGAGAGATTCAATCCGAAATCCACGGATTTTCTGCCGCTGACCGTTTGAGCCGCGAGGCGCTCCACGACCGTGCGCTTCGTTGACACCAACATCCTCATCTATGCGATCTCGGACGCGCCCGAAGAACGGACGAAGCGGGACAAGGCGACAGCCCTCCTCACACAGCGCGACCTCGCCCTCTCAACGCAAGTGCTACAGGAGTTCTACACACAGACGACGCGCATGAGCCGTCCCGACCGGCTATCCCACGAGCAGGCTGCAGAACTCCTGACCACATTCACCCGATTTCCGATCCAGCACATCACGCCGGAGTTGGTGTTCAACGCCGTTAGGTCACACCGCCGGTTTGGCCTGGCGTATTGGGATGCAGCCATCATCGAAGCCGCGCGACTCCTCGGCTGCGAGGTTGTCCTCTCGGAGGACATGGCGCACGGCGAAGACTACGACGGTGTGGGAGTCGTCAACCCATTCCGTTGAATCCCAAACGGGAACCTTCCCGTCACCCATTCCCCATCACGCGCAACGCCCAACGGTTCCCAATGCCTCAGGCTCACCGGCCCGGGGTACCCGGTTCCGGCTCGCTACCGCCATCGATCCCCACTGCATGACCACTACCGCCGGCGGAACATCCCAATGCACGGACGCGTGAACTCAGATTCGAAAACACCGTCTTCCCAACGAACCCAACCCGGTAACCATCATCACCAGTTCCCTTTGCCCTGAGAGTCTGTTTCCATGGAGTCGAATGCTGGACGCTATCGATATCCACGTCAGCGGTGGGAACGGGGGCCACGGTCTCGTGAGCTACCACCGCGAGAAGTTCGTACCCCAGGGTGGCCCCGACGGTGGCGACGGTGGCCGCGGCGGGCGCATCTTCCTCCGTGCCGTGGACGACATCTACACGTTGGAACAGTACCGCTCCCGCCGGAAGTTCTCGGCCGGGAATGGTGGGAACGGTGGCCCGAATCTGCGCACCGGCGCACACGGCACGGACCTCTACCTTGACGTGCCCGCCGGAACCGTGGTGCACGAGGTCGCGACCGGAGACCTCATTGCCGACCTGGCCGAAACCGGCGCGGAGGTGCTCGTCGCCCACGGCGGGCGCGGTGGATGGGGCAACAAGCGGTTCGCCACTTCAACCAACCAGACGCCTGGCTTCTCGCAGAAGGGCCAACTCGGAGAAGAAACCGACATCCGGCTCGAACTCCGCCTCCTCGCCGATGTCGGCCTCATCGGTCTTCCCAACGCCGGCAAGTCCACCTTTCTCTCGGCTGTTTCGAATGCAAAGCCGAAGATCGCGAACTACCCGTTCACCACGCTCGAACCGATGCTCGGCGTCGTCAACGTCGGGTACGACCGGTTCACCATGGCCGACCTTCCCGGCCTCGTCGAAGGCGCCAGCGAGGGCTACGGCCTCGGCTTCGAGTTCCTCAAACACATCCGGCGTTGCCGCGTGCTGCTTCACCTCATCGACAGCACATCTCCCGACCCCGTGACCGACTACGAACTGATCGAAGGCGAGCTGCGCGCCTATGACCCGAAACTCGACCTGGTTGCACGGGTGGTCGCCGTGACCAAGGCGGATATCGACGACGAACAGGCGCGGCACTCGGGCGACACCCTCGAGGCGCATCTCGGACGCCCCGTACGTGTGATCTCCGCCGAACTGGAAACGGGCGTGGAGGCTCTGCTTGCCGAGCTGATGGCCCTCGTGCGCGCCGAAAAGGAGAAGCCGCCCGAGGAATCGAGCGACGAAATCCCGGTGCTCCGGCCGGCGTCCGAAGAGCGGTTCAACGTCTACCGCGACGAAGCGGGACGGTTCGTGATCGAGGGCTACCGCGCCGTCTCGTTCGTGAACATGATGGACACCGAGATGCCCGGCGCTTACGACGAGATCCTTCGCCGGCTTGAGCGCTGGGGTATCGCCAAGGTTCTTCGCCGCGAGGGGATCGAACCGGGCGACACGATGCTCTTCGGCGAAACCGAGATCGAGTGGGACGCCTGAGCGTTCCCCAGCGTCGCCCCGGGTGCGTTGCGTTTCCGTGAAGGGCTATGTGCCGCCTGTGCTCAGCGCGTAGACTCCGCCGCACAACCCCTGCCCTGGAGGCCCAACCGTGGGAAAGCTCGACGGTAAATCTGTCATCGTCACCGGCGCGAGCCGTGGCATCGGCGCGGAGATTGCGCGCATCTTCGCCGCGGAAGGCGGCAAGGTCGCCTGCGTCGCACGCACCTTGAAGGACGGCGACCATATCCTCGAAGGTTCGCTCCAGCACACTGTCCAGACCATCAAGGACGCCGGTGGCGAGGCAAGCGCCATCGCCGCCGATATCTCCGACTACGACCAGTGTGTCCGCGCGGTGGAGCAGGCTCGCGCCACCTACGGCCCGGTCGATGTGCTCGTGAACAACGCCGCACTGACCTACTTCATCCCGATCAAGGACTACCCGGTTTCGAAGTGGCACCGGTCGATCGGTGTGAATCTCCACGCGCCGTTCTATTTCAGCCAGCTCGTACTGCAGGACATGTTGCCCCGGAAGGCGGGGTCGATCGTGAACATCTCGAGCGGCGCCGCCATCGGTCCGGGCCGCGGCCCTTACAAGGGCGACTTCGGCCGCGGGGGCACCCTCTACGGCGCCGAAAAAGCTGCTCTCGAACGGTTCACGCAGGGCCTCGCCTCCGAGGTCTTCGAAGACGGCGTGAGCGTCACCTGCGTCTCGCCGTCGCAGGTGGTTCCGACCCCTGGCACGGTTCACCACCACCTGGTCACCGGCATGGATGACCCGCGTGGCGAACACCCCGAACTGATGGCGAAGGCCGCCCTCCTCCTCGCGACTGAGCCGCTAGACAAAGTGACGGGCCGCGTGACCTACAGCCAGGAGATCCTCCAGGAGTTCGGCTGGATTGCGAACGGCAAGGGAACCGGGATCGACCGCAAGGGTTCCGGCTACTCGCAGATCTGAGCCACCAGCCCGCCGGGGTTCCAGTGAGCGCCTGCGCATGAGTCATCGCGGAGGCGAAGGAGTGACGAATGTCTGAAAACACCATCTCGCGCAAAGTCGCCATCGCCGGCATCGCCGAGACGGCGTACTACAAGCGCGGCGCCGCCGACCGGAGCGAGTTTCAGCTCACCCTCGAGGCCATCCTCGCCGCGGCCGAAGACGCCGGCCTCGATGTCCGCGACATCGATGGCTTCTGTTCGTACAGCAACGACCGGAACGACCCGCCCAGGCTCGCGGCTGCGCTCGGGTCGAAGGACCTGAGCCTGTCGAACATGTTCTGGGGTGGTGGTGGCGGTGGCGGGTCGGGCGCGGTCGCGAATGCCTGCGCCGCGCTCGTCGCAGGGTATTCGAAGTACGTCGTGGTCTACCGGGGCCTTGCCCAGGGTCAGTTCGGGCGGTTCGGGCAGGGGTCGCAGGCCAGGTTCGTTTCCGGCGCCCCGGCCTACACCCAGCCCTACGGCCTGATGTCGCCGGCGCAGACCTTCGCGATGCGCGTGCGCCGCTTCATGCACGACCACAACATCGGCCACGAACCGCTGAAGGCGATCTCGATGGCGTCGTACCACCACGCCCAGTCAAACCCGCGTGCAGTGATGCATGGCCGGCCGCTCAGCGAGGAGGACTACGAGAACTCGCGCTGGATCGTCGAACCGTTCCGCCTCTTCGACTGTTGCATGGAGAACGACGGCGCCGCCGCAGTCATCGTTACCACTGCCGAACGCGCCCGCGACCTGAAGCAGAAGCCGGCGTACGTACTAGCCGCCTCGCAGGGTTCGGATTACCGCCAGGCGGCCGGCGCCCACAATGCTCCCGACTACGGTACGTCGAACTTCAAGACGGTGGCCGCGCGGCTGTACGGGCAGGCCGGTGTCGCCCCGAAGGACGTCGACGTCTGCCAGTCGTACGAGAACTTCACCGGCGGCGTGATGATGAGCC
>CAYYDX010000058.1:0-21563 GCA_964470735.1 uncultured Anaerolineaceae bacterium | reverse complement strand
CGAACGTGGTGCTGCCGGCGCTGCGCATCTTCGCGGCGATGCTCCCCGCGCTGAAGTTCAACCTGACTCCGATGCGTGAGGCCGCCGGCCAGGGGTTCTCGCTCGCGACGGATGTCGCGGACTACCTGGTGAAGAAGGGACTGCCGTTCCGCGAGGCGCACGAGGTCGTAGGGAAACTGGTGCGCGAAGCCGAAGCGAATGGATGCGAACTGAACGAGCTACCACTTGTGAGCTATGCGGCGCTGAGTCCGCTCTTCGCGGAGGATGTGCTCGCGATCACGGTAGATTCGGCGCTCGCTGACCGTGATGTCCCGGGTGGCACGGCGCCGAAGCAGGTGCGGACGGCGGCGGCGGCGCTGCGGGCGCTGGTGGGGTAGTACACTTTCCACATGTCCACAAAAGAACGGCTGCACCAGCTTATTGACGAAATGAACGACGACCAGGCGGAGGTGTTGTTGTTGGATCTTGCGGCCGCGCCACATCCCCTCAGCGACGACGAACGCGCCGAAATCCAGAAGGCGCGACAGGAACTTCGTGATGGAAAAGGGATTCCGCACGAGGAAGTCATGCGCCGGCTCCGTGCCGCTGGATGAGGATTGTCTGGAGTCCACTGGCGGCCGCGTCTGTGGAAGCGATTCGCTCGCGCCTGGCGGCGTACTCGAGTAAGGCCGCAAGCGGCTTTGTTGGCTCGCTGGATTAGCGTGTTCGCCAACTTGAACTGTTCCCAGAGTCGGGGCGCATCGTTCCCGAGTACGGTTTGCCGCTCCTGCGCGAACTGGTGGAAGCCCCGTACCGGATCGTCTACGAGGTGTTCCCTGACCGCGTCGAGATCGTGATCGTCCGCCATGGTCGTGAACAGTTCGAACGTGAGCAGGGCAGTTAGTGGCGACCGCCCATACCGCTGCTCCAAGCGCCATACAAGTCCCAAACGAAAGAGCCGTCCCACCGGGAACGGCTCCTTGTTCGATGCGCGGAACCGGTGCAGGTCAGTTGAGCAGCTTGAGCAGTTCCTTCGTTGCTTCGGCGGCGGCGACTACGCGGGCGTGCTGCTATCACGCCAGCCGGGGTGGAACCACACCTGGTCCACGCCGATCTCCTGAACTTCAACGTGCTGGTGCGTGGGATCCGGCCGTCGGCGTTTCTCGATTGGGGGTGTGCTCTCGCAGGAGACTTCCTGTATGACGTCGCATGGCTCATCTATTACCAGTTCTGGTACCCGGCATGGCAGCGAATCGATATCCTCGCAGAGGCCCGGGCTCATTTTGCCCGGACGGCGCTGCCGGTTCCGGAGTTCGAGCGCCGGTTGCAGGCGTGCCTGCTGCACATCGGGCTCGGGGATCTGCGATACACGACGTTCGCCAGACGAGCTGAGGGCGTCCGGGACGCGTGCTACCGGGTGCGTGATGTCCTGGATGGCCGGCTGAGCTGAAGTTGGGCTGACGCCTGGATGGTAGAATGCCCACATGTCCACAAAGGAACGGCTGCACCAGCTTATTGACGAAATGAACGACGACCAGGCGGAGGTGTTGTTGTTGGATCTTGCCTACGAACCTGGGCCGCTTAGCCCTGAAGATATCGAGAGTATCGAGCGCGGTCGTGCCCAGGCCCGCGCTGGCCAGCTTCGGACGACCGAGGAGGTGTTCGAGCGGCTCCGGAACCGCGTGTGAGGTCGCTTTGGGCCCCTGAGGCTGAGGATCAACTCCTGGCAATCATCATCCGCCTCAATGCCTTCGCGCCCGGAGCGGGCGAGAGGTTTGCGGAGCGCGCACGCATTCGTGCGCAAGGGCTCGAAGACTACCCATACATGGGTCGCGTCGTTCCGGAGTTCAAAGTCGCAGTTATCCGCGAGGTGATCCTGCCGCCGTATCGGATGTACTACGAGGTCTTCCCCGACCGTGTGGAGATCTTCGCTATCCGGCATGGTCGCGAACACATTGGCGGGTAGCGCGAGTATCCGATCGGATGTTGCTTTTGGCGACCGCCGTACGGAACTTCGGGGGTCGGGTGGCCAGCCCCGCTAAGGACTTGGCAGTCCGCCCGGGATTGAACGCACGAAAGGCGTTCTGGCTCCGTAACCCTGAATGACTCACGGCGGCCCACACAGGACAGCCTGTCGTGGACCAGCCGCCGAGCCGGTGCAGGTCAGTTGAGCAGCTTGAGCAGTTCCTTCGTCGCTTCGGCGGCCGCGACCACGCGGGCACGTTCGTCGTCGGTCAGCGGGAGTTCGAACGTGCGCTGGATGCCACCTTCGCCGAGCTGGCAAACGGTGCCGCTGAACACGTCGCGGATGCCGTATTCACCCTGGTGGAAGACCGAGCAGGGGATGAGCCGCTTCTGGTCGAGAAGCACGGCCTCTGCCATCGCGATGGTGGCGGCCGACGGGGCGAAGTAGGCCGAGCCGGTCTTGTACAGTTCGCCGATTTCGGCGCCGCCGCGCATGGCCCGGGCGACGAGCGACTGCACCTTATCGGCGGGCAGCAGATCCGTCAGCGGGACACCGCCGATGCGCGTTTGCGAGACGACGGGGACCATCGTCGTATCGGTGTGGCCGCCGATGACGTAACCGTGCACGTCCCGCACCGAAACGCCGATAGCATCGGCGACGAAGTAGCGGTAGCGGGCGCTGTCGAGTGCACCGCCCTGGCCGATGACGCGCTCGCGAGGGAAGCCGCTGGCTTTCATCGCCACCTGGCACATCGCGTCCATGGGGTTGGAGAAGATGATGAGAACGGCGTTGGGCGAGGCTTTCGCCGCGGCGGAGACTTTGGCCGCGACGATGTCGGCGTTGCCGTTGAGAAGCTCTTCGCGGGTCATCCCGGGCTTCCGCGGGGCGCCGGCGGTGATGATGACAACGTCGGAGTTGGCGGTCTCTTCCCAGCCGTCGGTGGCCGATATGCGCATGGAGTAGCCCTCCCACGAGGAGGCCTGCGATTCGTCGAGCGCTTTGCCGAAGTGCATCGTACCGGCGAACTGCGGGTCGTCCTGGAGGACGACGTCGGCGATATCGCGTTCGATGAGACGCTGAGCCATGGCACCGCCGGTCATGCCGGCGCCGACGATTGTGACCTTCTTCCGAGGCATGGGAACTCCAATGGGAGGGGATGTTGCGGTAGGCAAGGGTACCACGGTGGCGGGTTATGGCGGATTGGGGCTCTCGGGGACCTTGAAGCTGACGGGTGCACTCGGGGCCGAGGAGTTCCCGGGAAAACTGCACCCTCGCCCACAGCGATCGCCCCTGATCCCCGTCTAACTCTGCCCTCCCCTACACTCAGTCCGTGGACCAATCCCGCATCCGCAACTTCTGCATCATCGCCCATATCGACCATGGAAAGTCGACGCTGGCGGACCGCCTGCTGGAGGTTACCGGCACGGTTTCGAAGCGGGACATGGCGGAGCAACTGCTCGATTCCATGGACCTCGAACGCGAGAAGGGCATCACCATCAAGGCGGCCGCGGCACGGATGAGTTACACCGCGAGCGACGGCGAGACCTATGAGCTGAACCTGATCGACACTCCCGGCCATGTGGACTTCACGTACGAGGTCTCGCGCAGCCTGGCAGCCTGCGAAGGCGCCCTCCTGGTCGTTGACGCATCGCAGGGCATCGAGGCGCAGACGCTGGCGAACGTGTACCTCGCGATGAACCTCGACCTCAAGCTCATCCCGGTGCTGAACAAGATCGACCTCCCGCACGCCGAGCCGGAACGCGTGGCGGCCGAACTCGAACGTGTTATTGGCTTCGCACAGGACGAGATGATCGCCGCAAGCGCCAAGGAAGGCCGCGGGGTCGCCGCGATCCTCGAGGCCATCGTGGAGCGCATCCCGCCGCCGAAGGGCGACCCCACTGCGCCACTCAAGGCGCTCATCTTCGATTCGAAGTACGACGCCTACAAAGGTGTTGTCGCGCATGTGCGCGTATTCGACGGGCGAATGTCGGGACGCGATGACCTGAAGCTGATGCAGACCGAATCAGTCTTCGAACCGCTGGAGTTCGGCACATTCAACCCGGGGATGCGGCCGCTGGCGGGGCTCGAATGCGGCGAAGTCGGCTACGTGGCGACGGGGATGAAGGACGTGGCCGACTGCCGCGTGGGCGACACGATCACCCTCGAGCATTCGCCCGCGCACGAGGCGCTTCCGGGCTACCGCCAGGCGAAACCGATGGTGTTTGCCGGTATCTACCCGACCAATTCGGACCAGTACCAGGAACTGCGTGAGGCGCTGGCGAAGCTGGTGCTCAACGATGCCTCGCTTGTCTACGAGCCGGAGTCGTCAGTCGCGCTCGGGTTCGGGTTCCGCTGTGGCTTTCTCGGCCTGCTCCACCTCGAGATTGTGGGCGAACGGCTGGAGCGCGAGTACGGGCTGAGCCTGCTGACGACGGCGCCGAGCGTGGAGTACCACGTCCAGTTGACCAACGGCGAAGAGGTGACCGTCGACAACCCGGCAGACCTGCCGGATCCGTCGAAGATCATGCTGATTTCCGAGCCGTGGGCGAAGATCGATGTCATCACGCCGAGCCGGTTTATCGGTCAGGTGATGGACCTGGTAACGGGCCGCCGCGGGCAGTTCCTGCGCATGGAGTTCCTCGAAGCTGAGAGCGACCTGGCGCCCGGCGAAGCTCGTGTGCTGCTCGAGTACGACGTTCCGATGGCCGAGATCCTTGTCGACTTCTACGACCACCTGAAGGGGTCGACGAGCGGGTATGCGAGCCTCGACTACCAGCTGAAGGAGTACCGCCCGGCGCGGCTGGTGAAAGTCGACATCCTCGTGAACGGGTTGCCGGTCGATGCGCTTTCGCTGATCACCCACTCGAGCAACGCCGACCGCGAGGGCAGGGTGCTGGTTTCGAAACTGAAAGACCTCATCCCTCGCCAGATGTTCGATGTCCCGCTCCAGGCGGCGGTGGGCGGCAAGATCATTTCGCGCGAAACCATCCGCGCGATGCGCAAGAACGTGCTCGCGAAGTGCTACGGCGGCGACATCTCGCGCAAACGGAAGCTCCTCGAAAAGCAGGCCGAAGGCAAGAAGAAGATGAAGCGGGTGGGCAACGTCGAGATACCGCAGGAGGCGTTCATGGCCGTCCTGCGGCTGCGAGAGTGAGCCAGAGCTAGCCGAAGTCGAACAGCCGGCCGAAAAAGCCGCCGATGCCGCCTTCGTCGTCATCGTCATCGCGGCGGCGGTCGTCACGCCGGTCGTCGCGATTCCCGCGGCGGTCATCGAAGTCGCCGCTGCGGTCGATGATTTTGTCCAGTTCGCCACGATCCAGCCAGACGCCCCTGCACTGGGGGCAGAAGTCGATTTCGACACCCTGGCGGTCGGAGATGGAAAGTTCGGTGTTGTCGACCGGGCACTTCATGGTCAGGCGTTACTCCGAGGGAATCTAGGGACACGTACGTCCCGTGTTCAGGATCGGCCGGAGCGGCATTGGCGTCTACCACCGGGTAAGGAACAGGAAACCAGGGCTTCGCCTGTTTGAAATGCGCTGGAAACCTTGGGGTGCTAGGTTACGGGCATCGCCCGGGCTACAGCCCGGAACGGAGTTGGTACCGTGATCAAAGCGTTCGTCCTGATCGTCGTCGACCCGGCAAAGACGGTTGATGTGTTCGCCAGCCTCCGTGCGGTGGACGGCATCAGCGAGGTCTACCAGGTGATGGGCCCGTACGACATCGTCGCCGTGGTCGAAGTTCCGGCGTTGACCGACGTGCCGGCGGTGATCAGCAAGCACATTCGCGCGGTCGAAGGGATCGAGAGCACGACAACGTGCGTGACCTTCCCGGAGGCGGGATAGGGCCGACGGTTAGGTTCGCGGGTCGGGGACGTTGACGACGATTTGCTCCTGGCTGTTGCGGGCGAGGAGGAGTTCGGCTTCGCCGTCTTCGTCCATGTTCTCTTCCATGTGGACTTCGTAGGGCGGGACGAAGATGAAGTCGCCCGGTTCGGCGATGGCTTCGTGTTCGAGCTTTTCGCCCCAGCGGAAGCGGACGCGGCCGCGCAGGATGTAGATGCCGGACTCGTTGCTCCCGTGGTGATGGGCCGCCGAACATGCGCCGGGGGAGTTCACCGCGGTGCCCATCCAGAGCCCTTCGGAACCGGTGAGGGCATTGGAAATGCCTGCCTGGCGAACCATGCCGGGCGTCTGGGCGGTGCCGTTGTCGCGTTCGTTGGGGCGGATGATTTTGACCATGGTGGAGAGCATAGCGGCGAGAGCGCGCGCTAGAAAATCGGGCCGCGCTCTTCGTGTTCCTCGCTCGCTTCGCCCGTCAATTCTGCGAAGCTGATGATTCCTGCGCCGGACATGATCCGGCGCCGTATGGCAAGCAGGCTCGGGTCGTCGGCGCCAGCGAGTGCGCGGCGTACCAGTTCGAACAAGGACCGCGCGCTGACGAGGGAGTACCGGTAGTTTTCACATGCCACGCGTAGCGGCGCGCTAAACTCCTCCTCACGTTCCTCGGGGTCCTTTTCGCGCCAGCCGTTGACGACGAGGAGACCCTTGAGGAGTTCACCCTGCTTCAAGAGGTGCTGTTCGAGGCGGCGCTGAAGGCGGATGTAAGGCCATTCGACCACTTGCTCGCGCGCACTTTCGACTTCGAGGAAGGCGCGCTCGCCCTCGTGTTCCACGAGGATTGGATCGCCGGCCGTGTGCTGGACGGTGAACCCGAGAAGGCGGAATGCATCGACCACGGCGCCCGCGAACTGGGGACCATCCTCCCAGAGCAGCCGGCGGTGGCGGGCGAGCTGGTCGTGCCTGTCGCGCACGGCGTCGGCGTGGAGGCGCGCTTCCTCCGCGGCGGAGTCGGCTTCCTCCAACTCTGCTTCAAGCTGCTCGAGGCCCGGGAGCGCCTGCGAGCGCACCCAGTACGGGGCGGCGGCGCCGTGTTCGCTACCGGCGTGCTGGCGGCAGGCGTCGACGAGTGCTTCAGCGAGGTTGGAACGGTTGGCGTAGGGGCTTTCGGCCATCACCGGGAGGAAGACCACCTGTCCACCGAGCACCGGGAACTCCATCGCGATGGGCACGCCGGCGCCACCGGTGGCGATGACCTTGCCATGGCGGCGAACCTCGGCCTGGCGGTCGTCGAAGGCGGCGCGGTATTTCGTGTCTTCGCGAGATTCGCGAAGGACGCCAGCGAACGGGTGGTCTTCGGCGACGATGCGGACGGTCTTGCCCTCAGCGGGCTTCAGGTGGGGCGCACTCCAGGCGAGACCCGCCGGCGCCGGCAGCCAGTGATAGCGGTCACAGCCTTCGAAGCCGAAGATGCCGCCCTGGACCGCGTCGGGGCGGCCAAACACAACGACGAGCCCGCCCGCTTCGAGTAGCCGCTTCGTCTCGTCGGCGCGGCGGCGAAGTTGCTCGGCGGCGGAGACCGCTGAGGCGGTGGTCGGCGCGTTGATGACCGGGCGGTCGTCGAAGGCGTCGTACTGTGCGTCGCCATCGGCGAGTTCCTTCGCGACGCGTGTGATGCTGGCAGGATCGATGATCAGGGCGTCGTAGTCGTTGTAGCTGGGCGCGGTGAGCGCGTTGTAGTTGTCGATAGCGACGTTCGGCAGCGGAAAGCCAATGGCGAGGATGCGCATGGGGGCTTCACCCTTCGGCGAGGAGTGGGACCAGACGTTCGCGGAGTGCGGCGGAGAGCTCGGGGCGCTCCATTGCCGCGGCGACCGCAGCAGTAAGGTAACCGAGCGGACGGCCAGTATCGAACCGGCGGCCCGAGAAGCGGAAGCAGGAGACTGTTTCGCCGGCCGCGATCTGGCTCGCGAGGGCGTCGGTAATCTGGAGTTCGCCGTTCGCGCCGGCCGGGATGCGGTCGATGTGCTCGAAGATGGTCTCGCTCAGGATGTAGCGCCCGACGATGCCAAGGCGCGACGGGGCGTCTTCGAGCCGGGGCTTTTCGACCACGCGCCGGAGACGGGCCGGGTTGTCGCCGGACTCCGGGTCGACGACGCCGTACTGGGGAACGTCGGCGTCAGCGACGTGTTCGACCGCGATGACGCTGCCGCCCGTGGCGGCGAAGGCCGCGCACAGTTCACCCACACATGACGCCGGCCCGAGGAGGAGGTCGTCGGGAAACATCAGGGCGAAGGGCGCTCCTTCGAGCAGGCTCCGTGCGCAGTTCACGGCGTGGGCGATACCGAGCTGGCGCTCCTGGTGGACGTAGTCGAAGGTGGCAGCCGCGCCAATGCGGGCGAGATCGGCGGCGAGGCGCTCGTTGCCGGCTTCGCGCAAAGCGAGTTCGACGCGGGCGCCGGCCTCGAAGTGTTCGCGGATGGCTTCCTTGCCTCTGGCGACGACGAAGACGATGCGGGTGATCCCGGCTGCGAGGGCCTCGTCCACGCAGTACTGGACGAGCGGACGGTCGACGATCGGGAGCATCTCTTTGGGGACGGACTTGGTTGCGGGCAGCATGCGGGTGCCAAGCCCGGCGGCGAGAATGACCGCGGTAGTAACGGGTTGCATCGAGGCTATGGTAGGGCGGCGTGGTGGTACGCGGATATACAGAATGTCGAGCGACTGCTATTATCCGAAGCTGTCTATCTTTGTCCGGGGAGCAGTTTGAGGAAGCGATCGAAAGTACCACCGAAGCCGGCGCCACCGGAGCCACGGATCAACGAACGGATCCGTGTGCCGGAGCTGCGGGTGATCGATGAAGAAGGCCGCCAGATCGGTATCGTGCGGACGGCGGAAGCATTGCAGATGGCGCGCGAGCGCGAAGTGGACCTGGTGGAAGTGGCCGCGCAGGCCAGCCCGCCAGTCGCCCGCCTTATGGACTTCGGCCGGTTCAAGTACGAGCAGGCCAAGAAGGAACGCGACGCCAAGAAGCATCAGCAGAACGTCCAGCTTCGCGAAGTGCGAATGAAGCCCAAGATCGATGAACACGATGTGGACTTCAAAACACGAACAGCGGCCAAGCTGTTGAAGCAGGGAGACAAGGTCAAAGTCACGGTCATGTTCCGCGGGCGCGAAATCACGCACCCGCAGATCGGCAAGGCATTGCTGGACCGTGTGCAGTCGAGGCTCGATGACATCGCGACCCTGGAGAAGGATGCGATGCTCGAAGGGCGTCACATGACCATCATCCTTGCGCCCGACAAGAAGAAGATCGCGGCGAAGGCGCGAGCCGCCGCCGCTGCCGCCGAGGCCGGACAGGCCCCGGTGGAAGACGAAGAAGACGAAGCCATTGCTGCCGCCGCGGAAGCTGCGCCGGTGGTTGGTGACGACGATTACGACGATGACGCCGCCGTCGATGACGACGACGACGAAGCAGGAGAGTAGCGTGCCGAAGCTCAAGACCCACAAGGGCGCAGCCAGCCGCTTCCGCGTAACTGGCGGCGGCAAGATAGTGAGAATGTACGGAAGCCGGAATAACTTCCGTCGCAAGAAGCGCAAGCCCGTGACCGTGAAGTTCGGTCGCACCGTCGAAGTAGCGGCAACGCACGCGCCGGCAATCAAGCGCCTGCTGTCCGGCCAGTAACCCGGACCCCGAGGAGAACCAACCATGAGCCGAGTGAAGCGTGGCGTCACATCACATCGCCGCCATAAGAAGATCCTTGAGCTGACGAAGGGGCACGCCGGCCAGCGGCACCGCCTGATCAAGCGCGCGAACGAGAGCATGCTCCACTCGCTGCGCTACAACTGGGTGGACCGTCGCGACCGGAAAGGCGACTTCCGCGAACTCTGGATCATGCGCATCAACGCCGCGGCGCGGCTGCACGGGCTGAATTACAGCCGGCTGATGCATGGCCTGAAGACGGCTGGCGTCGAACTCGACCGAAAGCAGCTCGCCGACCTGGCGGTGACGCGGCCGGACGTGTTCGAGCAGCTGGCGGGGCAGGCGAAGGCCGCTCTCGTCTAGCGATTCCGGGTGAGTCATTGAACAAGGCGCTCGTGCAACGGGCGCCTTCTTTTCGTGCCCTGGAATCCCAGGCCGGGGGCGATGCATCTGAGTCCCGGTCTTTGGTGGCGACGGAGTAGACTGACGGCATGGGTTTCTACTACGGCTCGGGAGAGCCGCCGAAGAAGGAGCCGGAAGAGGGCTCCTGGCGCGAGACGTTCGCCATCATCGCAGTCGTCTTCAAGACGCTGGCGCTCCCGCTCGGGATCCTGTTCGGAGCGATCTTCGGGATCATCTTCATCTTCTACGCGTTCACGATCAGCGGTTGGCTCGGCCTGGCGCTGATCGTCATCATCGTTGGCGCCATCGTGGCGCGGGGCGTGTGGGAAGCGAAACACCCGCCCGAGATCCTGTGACATCAGATTCCGTCGACGCCGGTGCGCTCGCGAGCCGCGTTGCGACTGTTCGCGCCCGCATCGCGCGCGCCGCGGAGCGTGCAGGCCGCTCGCCGGGCGAGGTAACACTCATTGCGGTGAGCAAGACCCGGGGCGCCGGAGCGGTTCGCGAGGCGCTTGCGACCGGCATCCACGACTTCGGTGAGAACCGTGTGCAGGAGGGCGTGGAGAAGGCGGCCGCGCTGACGGATGATTCGCCCCGCTGGCACCTCATCGGCCACCTGCAGACCAACAAGGTCCGGGCCGCGCTGGGGGCCTTTGCTATACTCCATTCGGTCGATTCGGAGCGGCTCGCGAGGGCGATTTCGGCTGCCGCATCCCAACCGGTTCCCATCATGATCGAAGTGAACGTTGCCGCCGAGCCCTCGAAGTACGGTGTTGCGCCGGGCGAAGTCGCCGGGCTGCTGGCTGTCGCCGGGAACCTGCCGAACCTCGATGTGCGCGGGCTGATGACGGTTGCGCCGCACGTCGATGACCCCGAGCTCGTGCGGTCGGTGTTCCGGGAGCTGCGGGAGCTCGCTGTGGCGAACGGCCTGAGGGAGCTTTCGATGGGCATGACGAACGACTTCGAGACTGCCATCGAGGAAGGCGCTACCTACGTCCGCGTTGGCCGGGCGATTTTCGGAGAACGCGAATGAAGGTCTGCATTGTCGGTGGCGGGGTGATGGGCGAGGCGATCCTCGGCGCAGCACTCGAAGCTGGCGTTCTCGACCGGGATTCGGTCACCGTCGTCGAGAAGGTGGCGGCGCGGCGCGAGCTGCTCGCCTCGGCTCATGGTGTCGCCGTGACGGATGACTTCGCGGCCATGCAGACCGCGGAGTTCGTGCTGCTTTCGGTGAAGCCCCAGGAACTGGCAAGCGTGCGCGGAACGCTGCAACAGTCGGCGGCGCTGCTTTCGATCATGGCGGGCACGACCATCGCGACGCTACGCGAAGCGTTCGCCCACGAAGCCATTGTGCGGGTGATGCCGAACACGCCGGCAGCGGTGAAGGCCGGGATGAGCGCCTGGACGGCGACCGCGGCGGTCCGCGCCGAACAACGGGCGTTCGTCTCCAGGCTCCTTGGCGCTATCGGGCGAGAGGTGTACTTCGACGACGAGAAGAAGCTCGATATGGCCACGGCGGTGAGCGGCAGCGGCCCGGCGTACGTGTTCCTGTTTATCGAGGCGCTGGTCGACGGCGCCGTGTCGGCGGGTCTGCCACGCGCAGCAGCCGAGGAGATGGTGCTCCAGACAGTGCTGGGTTCAGCGCAGTACGCGTTGCAGAGCGGCAAGAGCGCCGCGGACCTTCGCGCGCAGGTTACGTCCCCCGCCGGGACAACCGCGGCCGGGTTGCTCGCTCTCGAAGCCCGTTCCTTCCGCGCGGCGCTCATCGAGTGTGTTCGCGCCGCGCACGCGCGCGCGGTGGAGTTGGGAAAGGCGTGAACGACCAGGTCGCCCTGCTGTTCACCATCATTCTCTACGGGCTGATCATCGCGGTCATCGTCCGGTCGTTGTTTTCGTGGTTTCCGATTTCACGCGACAACGAGTTCGCGCGCCTGCTCGAGACCATCACCGAGCCGCTGCTCGCCCCCGTCCGCCAACTTCTGCCGCGAACATCGATGATCGACTTTTCGGCGATGATCGTGATCGTCGTGCTCTACGTGATGATCTCCGTGGTTCAAATGGCGGCGAGCCGGTAAAGCGGACTGTCCGGGGATAGCGCGGGCGGTCTGGTATTATTGAGCGAACACGGTTGCCGGCCCCGGAGATGCGACCATAAACCCCTACGTTGCCCAGTTGACCCTGACGTTCCTCAACATCCTCATGTGGGCGGTGATCGCGCGCTCGCTGCTGAGCTGGTTCCCCATTGACCAGTCGAGTCCCCTCTTCCAGATGCTCCACCGTGTCACCGAGCCGATCGTCGAGCCAATCCGCCGGATCATGCCAAACACAGGGATGATCGACCTGAGTCCGATGGTCGCGATCATGGTGATCATCGTGATGCAGTTCATGGTCGCATCGCTGGTGGCCGCCTGAGCGCCGGTTGTTCCTGACGCGCGGTGTGTGACACTGCGAAGAGATGAGTGACCTGGCCATTCGAGCGACCGACGTCTTCCGGCGCTACGGCGAACGCGTCGCGCTCAACGGTTTTTCTCTCGATGTACCGACTGGCAGCGTCTTCGGGCTGCTCGGCCCGAACGGCAGCGGCAAGAGCACGTTTATCGCGATGCTCGCGGCCATGCAGCCGCCAGACTCTGGGGTGATCGAAGTGTTCGGCCGCCCGGCGACCCGGAACCTCCTCGGCCGCGTCGCCACGGTCTTCCAGGAGAACACCGCCGACCCGCTGATGAAGGTGAATGAGTACCTGCGCTTCTCGGGCAGGCTGTTCGGTGTGCCATCCGGTGAACTTCGAACGCGAGGGGGCCACCTGCTCGATCAGTTCGGGCTCGCATCCCGGGCGAACGATCCTGTGTCCGGGCTCTCCGGCGGCATGCGGCGGCGTCTCGAAGTGGTGCGCGCGCTGCTGCACCGTCCCGAACTTCTGCTGCTCGACGAGCCGACGACCGGGATCGATGCTGAAGAGCGCGCGATCCTCTGGCGCGAACTCCTCGATGGCGCGAAGGGCACCACGGTGCTGCTCGCGACGAATGACCTCGGTGAAGCGGATACCGTCTGCGACAACGTGGCGTTCATCCAGAGCGGCAAGGTTGTCATCAGTGGCACTCCCTCGGCGCTGAAGGCAGGCCTGCGCCGCGAATCGGTGCGGATTGGCCTCACCGACGAGAGCGCAGAGGTGGCGGCACGCATTGCCGCCATCGCCGGAACCGGGGAACTCGCGCTGGATGGCGAGACGATTGTGGTCACGACCGACGACGCTTCGACGTTTGTGCCCCGGCTTTTCGAGACGGCGCCCGGCGTGATCCGCTCCGTGACGATCGCCACGGCTTCGCTTGAGGACGCCTACTTCCAACATGTGCGCCGCCGCAGCGAGGTGAGCCCGAAATGAACGCTGCCCTCACTCTGGCTTCGCGCGACCTCCTGGCGGTGGTTCGCTCGCGCTCGCAGCTCTACAGCTCGATGCTGACGCCGCTGCTCTTCCTCGTGTTCCTCGGCAATGGCGTTTCACACGGGCTGCAGCCGGCGAACCTTGAAGCGGGCAGTTTCACCGCCTACCTGGTGGCGGGGACGGTTGTGATGACGTCGGTGTTCTCGTCGACGTTTTCGAGTGCTTCATACTACCGTGACCGCGATAGCGGATTGCTGCGCATGCTGCTCTCGACGCCCCATGCGCCCCGGACGCTGCTCTTCGGCAAATCACTGGCGGCGCTGGCCATCGGCGTGGTCCAGGCGCTCGTTGTGCTCGTGGTGGCAGCACCGTTTGTCGACTTCGAATGGCAGTACGGGATCCTGCCGGGCTTCGCCATTGCAATCGCAGCCGTCGTCCTGGTGAACCTGATGCTGACCGGGCTGGCGCAGGCGCTGGCATCGCGCATCCAGTCGATGCAGGGCTTCCACTTGCTGATGAACCTGGCACTTTTCCCGTTGCTGTTCTTTTCGGGTGCCTTCTTCCCGATTCACGGGCTGCCCACGTGGCTGCGAGTGCTGGCATTCATCAACCCGTTGACCTACGCGGTCGATGCCCTCGAACTTGCCACGTACGCGGCCGGAACGGACACATTCATTGGGCTGGGTATCGACTTCGCGGTGCTCGGGGCGCTAGCGGTGGTGGTGTATGCAGCCGGTCTGGCGCGGATGCCGAAGCTCACGTGGAGCGGCGAGTAGGTTCAGTCGTTGAGTGACATCCGGCCGGGGAGCACTGCAATGATGACAACCTCATCCGGAAAGCGCTCGTACATGATGCGAAAGTCCTGCTCGATTACTTCACGTAGGTAAACATTGTCGAACTCGGGAATAATCCGGCCAGACTCCGGAAACTCGGCAAGTTGCAGCGTGCGGCGCGCCAGTGATTTCACGAGTGCGTCTGCCGACATAGGCGAGTACGCGGTGCGCTGGTTTCGGATCGCCCGGATGTCGCGCTTCGCCTTATCTGACCATCGGACTCTCATTCGTTGAGCGTGAGACCGTATTCGGCCAGCAATTCCTTGGTTGTGACGGTCGGTTCTTCTCGGGCCGACCGCCGGCCCTCATCGACTTGAGCACGGACGTACACCAGGTACTTCACGTCTTCCCACGTCGGTTCGTCGGGCAGGGTGTCGATGAGCCGATGGAGTTCTTCCTTCGCTACGGTCTGTGCCATGCGGTCAGTATAGCAAGCGCGCCCGGGCCGTCGGCCCGGGCGCACTTCGTGTTGAGCCGGTTGTGGTTATCTCACCCGCACTTGTTGTAGAAGCAGTTGTGGCAGATGAGGCAGCCCTCGGCGTAGTAGAGGACTGCGCCGCACTCCGGGCAGCCAACGCCGCTGGCGACGGCATCGGAGTGCTTGCTGGCGGCCACGCTCGGGTTCGTGCTCTCCACAATCTCCTGCGCCGGGATGAGCGTCGGCTGGATGGCGCTGTTCGCGCCGTCGAACTTCAACTCCAGCCAGCGGAAGACGTAGTCGACGATGCTGGTTGCGATCGGGATCTGCTTGTTGCTGGTGGGGCCGCTGGGCTCGAATCGTGTGTTCTTCAGCTTCGCCGAGAGCTCCGAGAGGGGCACGCCGTACTGGAGCGAGTAGCTCGTGAGCATGGCGACCGTGTCCATCAGGCCGGAGACGGTGGAACCCTGCTTGTTGACGTTGATGAAGACCTCGCCGGGCGTGCCATCGTCGAACAGGCCGACGGTCATGTAGCCTTCTTGCTCGCCCACGCGGAACTTGTGGGTGATGGCCTGACGTTCATCCGGGAGCTTGCGGCGCACCGGGCCGATGGCCTGGGTGAGGATGGCCTGTGCCGCTTCGACCGCCTTCTCGCCGTCCGACTTGTCGGCGTGCTTCAGCACCTGGAGTTCACGCGAACCGTCGCGGTAGATGGTGATCCCGTTGCAGCCGGTGCGGTAGGCGAGCTCGTAGGCGGTCCGGACGTCATCCACTGTCGCGCTGTTCGGGAAGTTGATGGTCTTGGAGACGGCGTTGTCGGTGAACTCCTGGAAGGCGGCCTGCATGCGCACGTGCCACTCCGGCGCGATGTCGTGGGCGGTGACGAACGTGTTCTTCACCCACTGCGGCACTTCCGGGCGCTCTGCGAGGTGGCCACCCTCGGCGAGGAAGCGGATGAGCTCATCGCTATAGAAACCCTCGGCCCTGGCGACGGCTTCGAACTGTTCGTTCACTTCGGCGAGTTCGGTGCGCTTCGTCGGGTCATTCTTGTCGAGGTAGTGGGAACGGATGAAGGCGAGCGAGAAGACCGGTTCGATGCCGCCAGAGCAGTTGGCGATGATGCTGAGTGTGCCGGTCGGGGCGATGGTGGTGCGCGTGGAGTTGCGCATGGGGCGCGGGCCTTCCTGTCCGCCCGGACCATAGATGGACTCGTTCCAATCGGGGAAGTTGCCGCGGACGCGGGCAAGCTGCTCGGAGGCGGCATCGGCTTCGCGCTGGATGTGCGACATCACTTCGCGGGCCGTGGACAGTGCCTGTTCCGAATCGTACGGGACGCGTAGTTCGATCAGGAGGTCGGCCCAGCCCATCACGCCGAGGCCAATGCGGCGGATGGAGTGGGAGGTTTCCGCGATCTCCGGGATGGGGTAGTTGTTCATCTCGATCACGTTGTCGAGCATGTGGACGGTGCGCCGGACGACGGCGCCGAGCGCGTCAAAGTCCACCGTCTTCGCGCCGGGTGCGCCTTTCGTGAAGTGACCGAGATTGATCGAGCCAAGGTTGCAGGAGTCGTAGGGGTAGAGAGGTTGCTCGCCGCAGGGGTTCGTCGATTCGACGGGGCCACGCTTCGGCACGGGGTTGGCGCGGCCCGCATTGATGCGGTCGATGAAGATGACACCGGGGTCGCCGTTCTTCCAGGCATTGGCGAACATCGTCTCCCACACCTGGCGGGCGTCGCGCTGACCGACCACCTTGCCGTTCGTGGGGTTGATCACGTCGAATGTTCCACCGGTCTCGACGGCCTTCATGAAGGGCTCGGTGACGGCCACGCTGATGTTGAAGTTCTGGAGCGTCGTCATGTCGGCCTTCATGGCGATGAACTCATCGATATCGGGGTGGTCGACACGCAGGATGCCCATGTTGGCGCCGCGCCGGGTGCCTCCCTGCTTGATTGCTTCGGTGGCCGAATCGAAGACGCGCATGAAGGATACAGGGCCGCTGGCGACGCCCATCGTGGACTGCACGCGGTCGTTCGCGGGGCGCAGCCGGGAGAAGGCGAAGCCGGTGCCGCCACCCGACTTGTGGATCATCGCGGTGTGCTTGATCGCTTCGAAGATGCCCTCGATCGAGTCCTCGACCGGGAGGACAAAGCAGGCGGAGAGCTGCTGGAGTTCGCGGCCGGCGTTCACGAGCGTGGGCGAATTTGGAAGGAAGGCAAGTGAGGCCATAAGCCGGTAAAAGGACTCTTCGGCGGCGGCGCGGTCACCCTCGGAGCCACCGAACCGAAGTTCGGCTTCGGCGAGGTTGCGAGCAACGCGACGGAACACCTGGTCGGGGGTTTCGACGGCATCGCCGCCTTCATCGCGGCGGGCGACACGGCGCTCAATGACCACCTTCGCGTTTTCGGAGAGTTCCCGGGGCTGGAAATCGCCGCCGCCGGCGCCGCGAATGTCGGGTGTAGTTGTGACCATGGTGTTCCTCCCATTGAACTGTGCTTCTGGAGACGCTGCCGCGGGGGCGGGCAGGCAGAATAGCGAACAAACGTTCTAGCTGTCTAGTACTCGTTCAGGTTGCGAACTCCCGGGCGGGGAGCCGCGCTTCATCGCTCCGCAGGACCATCGGGTCGCCGAGACGCGACCGGCCGGCAATAAGCGATCGGCCGAGGTGGCCGGGTTCGGGGGATGTGTAGTAGGTGAGCAGTTCGGCCATGGCGTTCTGGGGGCCGAGGTCTTCGACCATTGCCACAAGTTGTGGCGGGCGCATGTCGCGGATGGCCAGGAGGTAGGCCTTCTCGCTGAGGAGGAGGCCGTCGATGTCGCAGTGGCCCTCGGGCGTGGTGCGGACGCTGACGCGGGAGTGGAGCGCGTGGACTTCCCAGATTTTCATCTCAACTCACCGACTCCGCGAAGTGGCGGCTTTCGACATCCTGGAGGAGACGCGGGCCGCGAACTTCCGGTGCGGTGTCGGGTAGCGCGAGCTGCAGGTCGCGCTCTTCCTGCGTGGGCACACGCCCGGACTCGAGAGCCTCAACGGCCTCTTTCAGCGATTCGATGTCGGTGAAAGACCGGTAGACCGAGGCGAAGCGGATATAGGCGATGTGGTCGAGGCGGCGCAGAGCATCCATCGCGAGTTCTCCCAGGACTGGCGATGGAATTTCGGGGCGGCCGTCGGCGTTCACTTTCGCTTCGATGTCGGAGACGATGGCTTCGAGTTGAGCGACGGAGATGTTGCGCTTGGCGCAGGCGCTGCGGAGCCCCCGGAGGAGTTTTTCGCGCGAGAACTCTTCGCGGCGGCCGTCGCGCTTCAGGATCTGCACGGTCGAGAACTGGACCGCTTCGACGGTGGTGAATCGCTCGCCACAGGCGATGCACTGGCGGCGGCGGCGGATGCCATCGTCGTTGGCCCGGCTGTCGGTGACCTTGGAGTCGCGGAAGTGGCAGTAGGGGCAGCGCACTGCGGACATAATCCCGTGAAGAGTGTATGCGCCTCAACAGTTGTTTCCGGCGCGAAGGGGAGTATGGATCAACATGTGGTAGGGAGTCAACCACTCTGACACTAGATATTGTAGCAGGTTATGGACAGTCCCGAATCTAGCACGCGTGACCGTTCGAGTGGGACGAACCTATTTCGGGACCCCGGGGCATTGGAATTGCCCGGTGATCCGGCCCTGCCCGGGGGATGAAATGGTCGCTTCGAGGTCTCCGTTGTCGCCCGGTTCGGCGACGAAGACATGGGCATGGCCGCGCTGTTTGCTGTCGACTTCGACGGTGACTTCGGGGCCACTGCCGGGGACTCCGTCCCAGCTGTACTCGCCGGGGCCGGTGTAGCCATTGATGACCACCCGAACGGAGTGACGCTCCCCGGACATGAACGCCTGGAAGAGCATCTGGAAGCGCCCTTTCTCCGGAGTGGGACCGCGAAGCCACGCACAGCTGGCGTCGGAGTCGGTCATCTGGCCTTCGACAACGCCCTGGAAGAGCAGGTTCTGGTCCGCGGGGCCGAAGACGGGCAGGCCCGTCTTCTCAATCGGTGTCTGGTCGACAGTCGGGGTGACAGTAGGCGGCGCCGCCGGGCCGTCTCCACAGGCCGTTGCGGTGAGCGCGATCCCGATGGCCACTGCCGCGAAGCGGACAATTCCGAGCCAGCGAACGTTGGGAAGCCCGGGAAGCGAAAGCCGCATAGAGAATTAGGGTAGGCGCGCCGACGGCTAACCGCGACGCCGGGTGAAGGTTGGGAAAGAGCTAACGCCGTGCCGCGGATTTCGTCCGTTCGAAGTAGTCGCAGGCCGGAGTGTCGGTGTACGGATTGAGAATACCGCTGGCGATGTGCAGGCAGGTGCCCCGGCCGAAATCGTGGTCTTCAACGAACTGGCGGCAGGCGCCGCAGGTGCGTGGCGTTTCGGCGCGAAAGTCCGGGAACTCGTGGCGGGTGGTGATCCCGAGGAATGAGACGGGCTCTGGCTTCAGGAAGTCTTCTTCGGTCACCTGGGGCTGGCGAACCCATCGTTCGCGCGATTGCTGTTCTTGGCGGCGGCCGCGCTTGCGGTTCTTTCGATGGCCCATCGACCAAGCGTAGCTGGTCACGGCGGTGGTTGTCCGGTGCGTGCGGGAGCGGCGTATGCTGTGGTCAGGTCGTTCTTGGGGGTGCAGGGATGAAGCGAATTCGACGGTTGGCGGTGCGCTCGGAGGATCAGCAGCGGCGCGCGGTGCAACGCCCATCGACCGGGCAGCACACACGCCAGGCGACGCGTGACGCGCTGACGCTGGCCGGCAACCGCACCATCAGCCGGATCATCCAGGATGACCCTTCGCGGCTGCCAGGTGGCCTGCGTTCGCGCCTCGAAGGACTGTCCGGTGTCTCGCTATCGGATGTGCGTGTGCACCGCGATTCGCCACAGCCCGACAGAATGGGAGCGTTCGCGTTCACGCAGGGTTCGGACATCCACCTGGGGCCGGGCCAGGAGGAACATCTCGCGCACGAAGCATGGCATGTGGTCCAGCAGAAAGAGGGCCGCGTGCCCGCTACCGGGCGAGTGGCAGGACAGCCGCTGAACCACTCGGCCGGACTCGAAACGGAAGCGGACACCATGGGCGCCCGCGCGAGTCATCTACCCCCGCGGCCCGGCGCGACGCCCGCGGAGGTTGCGACGCCGGCCCATTCGCCGGTGCAGCTCAAGTGCAAGCTCTGCGGCGCGAACAGCCACAACGCGAACAAGTGCACGAAAGTTGTAAAGCCGGAAAAGGAAGAGAAATCAGGAGGCCGGGGGCTGACCCCTGCCGGGCCGAAGGAAAGGGAACTCTTCGAGGCTATCCTGCCGAAATTGGATGTTGAGTCGATGTACGGATCTGGTGGGAAGAGCCTCGTTGGCGGGCACAACGGCAAGCCCAACGGCCTTGCTCCGAAGCTGAAGAGCGTGCGAATCGACCGGCAAGGGCTCGGAAACGTCCAATTCCAGATCGGCGACAACTCGTACGCGAGCGCACAGTTCGAACAGGACACAGAGCCGGCGCAGATTATCGCGGCACTCCGCCGGTCGCTCATTTCAGGGAAGAACGAAGCGGCGTAATCGCGCCGGGAGCGCTCAACCGGCCTACACTGCGGCATGCGCGCGATGGCCTGGAACGCGAATGGACGCCTGGACGGGGTGGAACTGCTTGCGCCCGTTCCGAAAGACGGCGAGCTGGTGGTGCGACCACGGTTCGTGGGCATCTGCGGATCCGACCTCCACTTCTTTCGCGGCGACTTCCCGGCGTTAGCCGGACAGGCGCCGGGACACGAGATCGCTGGTGTGGTCGAAGCCGGCGGGATATGGCCGACGGGCACCCCTGTTGCGGTCGAACCGACGCTCTCGTGCGGCGAGTGCGCGGCCTGCCGCCGGGGCCAGGCGCCGACCTGCCGGCGGCTGCGACTCATGGGCATCGGCGCACCCGGTGGGATGCAGGAACTGCTTGCGGTCCCGATAACCAACGTGCACCCGCTGCCCGCAGGCGTGGGACCCGAGATTGGCGCCCTGGCCGAACCACTGGCGGTGTGCGTGCGCGCCCTGAACCGCGCGGAGATCCCGGTTGGCGCCCGTGTGCTGGTTCTCGGCTCCGGAGCGATCGGACTGCTGGCGACGTTGCTGACCTCCGCCGTGGCGGGCGAGGTCGCCGCGACGGCGCGCTACCCGCACCAGGGCGAACTCGCCCGTGCGATGGGCGCGGCGCAGGTTTTCGAACCCGGATCCAGGGCGCTGCTCGATTGGGCGCGTGCAAATCCTGTCGATGTGGTCATCGAAACGGTCGGTGGCGCAGCCCCAACCCTCGCGGAAGCGGTGGCAGCCGTGCGGCCGGGCGGGACCGTGCTGGCACTCGGTGTGTTCACGCAGGAGGTGGAAATCCCCGCGCGAAAGCTCGTGAACCAGGAGGTGCGCCTCATCGGCTCAGTGGTGTACGGGCACACCGGACATCAGAGCGAGTTCGGCGCGGCCGTCGGGTTGCTCGAACGGTATGCGCCACGGCTCGAGGCGCTGCGCAGTGCCTCGTACCCGCTGGAGCGCGCGAACGACGCGTTTGAGCACGCGCTCGACAAGTCACGCGGCGCGGTGAAGGTCAGCGTGGAGTTGCCGGGCTGAGCACCGGCGCAAGTGGCTACACGAGCTTCGGCAGCACTTTCTCGGTGAAGAGGACGAAGCTCTCGTGGCTGAGCGGCGCAGCGAGCAGGTAGTTCATCGGCAGATCATCCTTCAAGCGAAGGAGCTGGTCGGTGACCTGCTCTGGAGTGCCGTGCACCATGACCTTATTGACGTACCGCTCGATCGGGTCTTCGTGCATTCCCCGCGCGTAGGAGCCGACGGTCCAGCGCGCGCCGTCGTAGGCGACCTGCCGTGCCTGCTCGGCGGTTGGCGCGATGGCGATGAGGCGGGCCATGGGGATGTCGCGGCCGGCGACCGAGAAGCCGTGCCCCTCGAGGCTGCGCTGGTAGAGTGCGCGCTTCTCCCGGATTTCGTCGTGGGTGGCGTGCGGGTCCATGAGGATCGTGTGGCCTTTGCCGGCGGCCCGGTTGATC
>CAYYDX010000057.1:0-21999 GCA_964470735.1 uncultured Anaerolineaceae bacterium | reverse complement strand
ATCGGCCAGAGCACCTGCATCGGCGTCGGCGGCGACCCGATCATCGGCACTCGCCAGGTCGAAGCGATCCGGATGCTGAACGAAGACCCGGACACTGACGCTATCGTGATGGTGGGTGAGATCGGCGGTTCAGCGGAGCAGGAAGCAGCCGCGTACATCAAGCAGCACGTGAAGAAGCCGGTGGTCGCGTTTATCGCCGGCGCCACGGCGCCCCCAGGCCGCCGGATGGGCCACGCCGGCGCCATCATCTCCGGTGAAGACGGCAAGGCCGAGAACAAGAAGGCGGCGCTGGCAGCGGCGGGCGCCTGGGTCTCCGATTCTCCGGCCGATATCGGGAGCACGATGAAAAAGGCGCTCCAGGAACGCGGCCTCCTGAAGTAGGGGCCTTCCGATCCACCCCCACCCAAATAACGAGATCCACCGCTCGTTGCCAGGGTTCACGGCTGCCGCGTGATTCAACGCGACAGTATTTTGTCGATTACCGCAAACGCATCGTTTATTGATAAACTCCCGCAAACCAGCCGCGGACGGGACAATGTTGTCGCCTTACCGGGTCCTCGACCTGACCACGAACAGCTCCGCGATCTGTGGCGCAATCCTTGCCGATCTTGGCGCGGACGTCATCGCGGTTGAACCGCCCGGCGGTTCGCCGTTGCGCAACCATGGGCCGTTCAGGCACGACGACCCCGACGTGGAGCACTCCCTTACCTGGTGGGCCTACGCGCGCAACAAGCGTGGCGTCGCTCTCGACCTCGAGACGCCGGAAGGCCGTGAGTCGTTCCTCGAATTGGTCCGAACTGCCGATGTCGTCGTCGAATCGTTCGCGCCCGGGTATCTCGACTCCCTCGGCCTCGGCTACGAAGCCCTCGCTGCCAACAACCCCGCGCTCATTCTCACCTCCGTCAGTCCATTCGGCGCCACGGGGCCGAAGGCGAACTGGACCGCATCGGACCTCACGGTCTGGGCTGCATCCGGCGCCCACTTCCTCACCGGAGACTCCGACCGCGCGCCGGTGGCGCCCCTGGTGCCGCAGGCATTCCTACATGCCGGCGCCGAGGCAGCGGTCGCTACCCTGGTTGCCTTGAGCGCACGCCGCGAGTCCGGCCGCGGCGAACACATCGACGTCTCGGCCCAGACCGCCGCGATGATGGCAACCCAGTCGGTCATCCTCTCACCGGCCTGGGGCGACTTCCCCCTCGGGCGCGTTGGCGGCGGCCTCAAGTTCGGCCCACTCTTCCTTCGCTTCGTCTATCCCTGCCAGGACGGTTTCGTCAACATCACACTCCTTTTCGGCAACGTCATCGGGCAGTTCACCCGGCGGTTGTTCGAGTGGATGTTCGAAGAAGGCTTTGTCGATGCCCCGACACGCGACAAAGACTGGATTGCCTACGTCGAACTCCTGACGACTGGCCGCGAACCGATCTCCGAGTTCCAGCGAATCATGGGCTGCATCGAGCAGTTCACCCGCTCGCACACCAGGGCCGAACTCTTCCAGGGCACATTCGACCGGCACGTGCTGATTGTCCCGGTAAGCACAGCCGCCGACACCGTGAACTCACCGCAACTGCAGGCGCGCGACTACTGGCAGCGGCTCGCGCACCCGGTCGCGAACCAACTGGCGACGTTCCCCGGACCGTTCGCGCGGTTCAGTGCCACGCCCATCGAATACCGTCGCCGGCCTCCGCGGGTCGGCGAGCACACGAGCGAAGTCCTGGCTGAGGCGCCGCCGAGGAAGGTAGTTCGCCACCCCGGGGAACCGGTAAGCCGCCTGCCACTCGAGGGCCTCCGCGTTTGCGACTTCTCATGGGTGTACGCGGCGCCCGCGGCTACGCGGATGCTCGCCGACTGGGGCGCGACGGTGGTGAAGGTCGAGAGCACGAAGTTCCTCGACGCGCTTCGCACGGGCCAGCCATACAAAGACGGCGTGGTCGGGCCTGAGCGCTCGGCCAATTACTGCAATGCCAACATCGGAAAGCTGAGCGTCACCCTCAACCTCGCCACCGCCGAAGGCCGCCAGGCCGCGTTCAGGCTTGCCGAGTGGGCCGACGTGGTCATCGAAAACTTCGCCCCCAAAGCGATGAAGGCGTGGGGCATGGACTACGACACACTGCGTGCGCGTAATCCGGGCCTGATCATGCTAAGCACCTGCTTGAGCGGCGGAAGCGGACCGCACGCCGACCTCGCTGGCTACGGCACGATGGGCGCAGCCCTCTCGGGGTTCCATGACCTGACCGGCTGGCCCGACCGGCCACCAGCAGGACCGTTCCTCGCCTACACCGACTACGTATCGCCGAAGTTCATCGCCGCAAGCGTGCTCGCGGCAGTCGACCACCGGGCAAGAACGGGACAGGGCCAGTACATCGACCTCTCGCAGGCCGAGGCGTCGCTTCACTTTCTCGCCCCGGCCATCCTCGACTACACCGTCAACGAGCGCCTGCGAACTCGCGACGGCAACAACAGCGAGGAAGCAGCGCCACATGGCGTCTTCCGGTGTGCCGGGGACGACTCGTGGGTGGCCATCGCCACCGAGACCGACGCGCAATGGCGCGCCCTTTGTACTGTCCTGGATCACCCGGAGTGGGCGGAGGACGACCGGTTCGCAGCATTCCCGCGGCGTTACGCTCGCCGCGAGCAACTCGCTGCCCTGATCGAGTCGTGGACCTGCGAGCGCACAGGCGCCGAAGCAGAGGAAGCCCTGCAGGCAGCGGGTGTGCCCGCGCATCGGGTGAGCAACGCGGCAGAAGTGGTTGCCGACCCGCAACTCGCAGCGCGCGGGCACTTCGTCACCATCAACCATCCGGAAGTCGGCGAAGTCATCGTCGAAGGACCGCGCTACCAGATGTCCCGAAGCCGTCACGCAGCACTCGACCCGGCGCCAACCCTCGGCCAGCACAACGAACTCGTGCTCAAAGAGATTCTCGGCTTGGGTGACGAGGAGATCGCGGACCTTGTCGTGGCGGGAGCGCTGGAGTAGAAGGCAGTCATCTCCCTCTCGAGGCTGCGCCATGGCCCGCAAAGTCCCGCGGAAGTTCTCGCTCCACTTCGGCGCCGGGATGGTCGCCGAAGAAGCGACCTACTCCGGCGAGTTCCACGAACCAACGGTCCAGTTGCTCGAGTTCACCGAAGGCGAGATGTCCGGCTCGGTGCTCCTCCGCTTCTGCACCTACAGCCACCGTGGCGCATTCATGCGCGAACCGCTGCTGCTCAGCGAAACCGACATTTCGGCGCTCCGCGACGCCATCGCTGCCACCCCGCGCATCAAAGCGCTCCTCAAACGCCTCGTCGACTGAGCCGGGCGATCAGCCGCCAGACATCGCGGGCATCACGTACACTTCGTCCGTCTCCACCACCGGCGTGGTCAACTCCGCACGCTCGCCGTTGACGAAGATGATGATGTGCTGACGAATCGCCGGCCGGCCGTCGACCAGGCGGTCGCGCATGCCCGGCCAGCGATCGTTCAGGCGGTCGAGGGTTTCGGCCACACTATCGGCTTCGAGTTGTACCCGCCGTTCGGCGCCGGGAAAGATCCGCACCAGCGAATCGGGAAGGATGACGCGTGGCATCAGACCTCGATGACGGCAGCTTCGACCGATGAGATGGTCGGGAAGTAGCTTGCCAGTTCCCGCCACGATTCGCCCTCATCGTTGCTGGCGAAGAGGTGTCCGGTGCTGCTCCCGGCGTAAATGCCGGCCGGTTCGAGGGTGTCGGCGCTCATCGCCTGGCGAAGGATGCCGAAGTACGCGCCCTCCTGCGGCAACCCCGCGCGCAGCGCCCGCCACGACTCGCCGTAGTCATCGGTGCGGTACACCGCCGTTGCGGCGTCGGGCATGAAGCGGCCGGTGCTGTCCCCGTTCAGGGGAGCGATGTAGTACGTCCCGGAGCGGTGCGGGTGGGCAACGGCCGGGAATCCGAAGCTGGAGGGCAGCCCCGACTCGACGCACGTCCAGTTCGCGCCCCCATCCTTCGAGATGTACATCCCCTGGTGGCTCTGCTGGAACAGCACGTCGGGGTTCTTGCGGTCGAGTTCGAAGTGGTGCGCACAATTCGCGATGCCGTCGACCTCAGTCGGGAAGTCAACCCGAATGCCCTCGTTGCGCGTCTCCCAGGTCTCTCCGCCGTCCTTCGATTCGAACACGCCCGCGGTCGAAATGCCGATGTACAGGTGGTTCGGGTCGCGAGGGTCGACCTCCATCGTGTGAAGGATGAGACCACCACCGCCGGGCATCCAGTATGGCCGTGTCGCGTGGTTGCGAAGGCCTTCGACGTGGCGCCAGGTTTCACCGCCATCGGTGCTCTTAAAAAGCCCGGCAGGCTCCACACCGGCGTAGATAACGTCGCCCGCCGGTTTCACCAGCCAGACCGTCGTGATCGGCTCTTCGCCTTCGCCATAGGTGAAGCCTTCGCTCGAGTGCGTCCACGTCTGGCCGAGGTCGGTGCTCTTCCAGACCGCGGGGCCGAACCACGCGTTTCCACCACCGGCGAGGATGGCGCCGGACTTCGGGTCGTAGGCTGCATGGTGGATCGGCCATGCGTCACAGAAAGGTCCGCGGATCTGCCAGTCGGTGCGAGCGAGTGGTGAATCCGCCACAAAGAGCCCCTTCTTGGTGCCGACGAGCAGGACAACGTTCCTGGCCATGATCTGTTTGCCTCCGAGGGCCGGGAGAACCCGGTCGTGCTACTGGTTTCGTGCTGGCGCAATCGCGGCGCCAGCCATCCGATGGCCCGCTGAGTACGGTTGCCGTACGGCCGTTGCGGCGCGACCATACGCGTAGTGCAGCAGGCGTGCAGAGAAAGTATACTTGCTATATTCGCTCGTCAAGGGTTTCTACCATCTCCCTCGAACCAGCTATACGGCTCTTTCACCATCGTTGGTCCGTGCCAATTGTGGGAACGCTCTATCGCAGCGGTCCGCTGACGTTCGCCGGGCTGGCGGGCCGCATGGCGGCAAGCCGCGACACCCTCAACGACACTCTCGCGAAGCTGGAAGCCAACGGCGTGGTGGTCCGCCAGCCATACGGCCGCAGGACTGTTTTCACCCTGACGCGCCTCGGCACGCGCGTCGGCGAAAAGTGCCTCCCCATGATCGAGGTCGTCTCCGGAACAGGAACCCGGGACCTCGCCCTCAAGAAATGGCCGATGCTTGTACTCACGGCCCTCGGCCGCGGAGCCACCCGCTACAACGAGACGAAGGCCGCGCTCCCGGGCATCACCGCGCGGGCACTGGCGATCGCTCTCAAAGACCTCCAGGCCGCCGGGCTCATCGACCGGACGATCGACGAAGGCTACCCGCCAGCCCCCATCTACATGCTGTCTGAACTGGGGCAGCGGTTCTTCCCGCCGCTCGATGCCCTCTGCGCGGCCGCCGTGCCCGAGCCGGGTGACTGCGACCCGGAGACATAGCGGCGCGCCGTCGGTTCAGGTTCGCCAAACCGCTAAAGCACCTGCTCAATTCTTTGTGTCACAATGATCTCCCGCGCCCCGCGCGAATCTCTCTCCGGGTGGCTCAAATGGCAATCCAGGTGACGCTCCTCTCGCACTCGGTCGACCCTCTGCGGTCGCTCTACATGGCCTACCGGACGTGCTACAGCCAGCTCACCCCTCAGCAGGTGGCAAAGCGCATCGGCGACGAGCGCATCACTCGCGAGGAGATGGCAAGTTTCATCGAGGAACGCCTCAAGACTGGCCACGCCAGCCCGCTCGAACAAGTGCACTATGAGTTCGGCATCTCCGGCGTTTCGCGCGCCTTCAGCCACCAGTTCGTCCGCCACCGCGTTGGCATTTCCTTCGAACAACAGAGCCAGCGGTATGTGACCTACAAGGAAGGGGAGTTCCCCTACACCGTCCCCGAGACCGTCCGCAAGGCCGGCATGCAGGACAAAATGGACGAACTTTTCGACCAGGTCGGCGAACTGTACGAAGAGATGGTCGCCGCCGGGGTGCCGGCCGAAGACGCCCGCTTCCTTTTGCCCAACGCGACGAATACGAACTTCAAGATCACGGTGAACTTCCAGAGCCTCCTCCACATCTGCGACCTTCGCCTCTGCACGCGCGCGCAGTGGGAGTTCCGCAAGGTCGCGGCGCTCATGCGCTCCGAGGTGATGAAGGTGACTCCCGAACTCGGGAAGTACCTGCAGCCCAAGTGCGGCGAATACCGCCTCGGCTACTGCGACGAAAGCGAGAAGGACTGGGCGGCCTGCCCGATCGGGCGCATTCGCCCGCATAAGGACGTGCTCTTCCGCATCTATGAGTCGTACCGCAAGGGAGAGATGAAGCCGCTCCGCCAGCAGGACTGGGACGTTATCGAAGAGAAGGACCTGGTGGTCCCGGGCGACTGATGCGCCGGCCAATCCTCCCGCTGGGAAGCGCCGCGCCCGCGGTTCTCGCCATCTGCGCGGCCGCGCTTGCCATCTTCGGCTGGGTGACCAACAACCGTGAGATGCTCGTGCTCGGCGGAGTCGCGGTGGTCGCGTTCGTGGTGGCGTTCCCTCTCGCCCGGCTGTTGCTTGGCTCCGAGGATGGAGATGAACCGCCCGCGTCGGATCGAGAAGCCTGAACGCGTTCAGTGCACGGGGACACCCGGCGGCGTGATCGCTGGCGCCGGGATGTCCACGTACTGCGCCGGCGCCGGCGCCATCGCAGCCTGCGCCTCGCCGCGAGGGCCATGCGTTTCCATGCCCCCGCCGAAAACCAGGAGTAGCACGATCGCTCCCAGGGCCGCGACCACGCCCAGGCTCAGGCGGAAGTCGTCCGGAGTTCCAATCGTCACCGTCTTTGCGACACCGCTGGAGCGCGCGATGGCCATGCGGTCGACCGTAACGGCCATTCGTTACCCGGCGGTCATCTGTCTGCAAACCCTCGTTGCCGTGACGTAAAACCTGGGCGTTCCCGCAGCGTGCTTCCCCGGCAGCCGGTCCGGCTGACTGACAGGCTACCCGTACATGGGGCACCATGGGCGTATGACGGCATTCGGGTGGGTATCCAGGCGGTGGGTCCTGGCGACGGTTTTCGCCGCCGTCGTGGTGGGCAGCGTGGTCGCTGCGGCAGTCCTGCGGGACAACGGCGACCATGCGCCGAACAGTTCGGGCACACTTCCGCCCTTCTACCTCGAAGCGACTGTCGAAAGCGACGACGGATCGCTCTCCATCGGCACAACACCCGCCGGGAGCCCGCCCGTTCTCCAGCATCGAAGTGCCAGGGTTCGTTGGCTGCAGTACAGCCCCGACGAATCACGCATCGAGATCGAAACGATCGAGCCGTCGTCGATGGCCGGTACTGACATCATCGTGTACGCGGACGGGCAGATGCTGTACTACCGCCACGAAACCAACAGCTACCGCAGCAACGCAGTTCCGCCGGCGCCCGGGGGAACGACCGTACGCGTCCGCCCGTGGAGCTTCTCGGTGATGGTCGGCCCATGGTTCGGCGCCGCAACGACCATCGACGAGTTCGTCGAAGAACTCCGGACGATTTCGAACAACTCCACCGGCGCCAGGATGGCGGGCGAGGCTACGGTGCTCGGCCGGCCGGTCACGATCATCGAACAATCACCCGTCTCGACGTCATCATCCAATGGAGCCGAAACACGCGGAGGAGTCGCGCGCTACTGGGTCGATACCGGCCGGATGGTGGTGCTGCGCCAGGAAATCGACGACAGCCCGGCGATTCACGTGGTCGCGGAGGTTACCCGCCTCGAATGGAACCCGCAGGGTCGCGGCTCGGTCGCGTTCACGCCACCGCCCGGCGCCACGCAGGAGAAGTAGTCCCCCCGTTCGAGTGGCCTCGCCGCACGCCCTTCCGGTATCGTTCGCGGTCATGCGCCGGGGGATGCTGTTGACGTTGACGGTGTGGCTGGTGGGCGCGGCCGTGCTCCGGATCACGCTGCTGATGCCTCACCAGTGCCCTGCGGTCGACTCGTCGATGGCCCTGCTGGCGGCGCGCCAATCCGCCGACTGGATCGAAGCGGCCCAGTTCCCGGATGGCACGTACGTGTACGAATACAACCGCTCGAACGACACGGAACCGGGCGGATACAACATCGTCCGCCATGCCGGTGTCACGATGTCCCTCTACCAGTTGGCGGCGGCGGGCGACCTCTCGGTGCTCCCTGCCGCCGACCTCGGCATGCAGTACATGGTCAACAACCTGTATCGCCATAAGGACTGGGCGGCGTTCTCGGTTCCAATGGGCAACGTCCAGCTTGGCGCCAGTGCGCTGATGCTCGATGGGCTGATGCAGCGCCGTCTCGCCACAGGCGACACCCGCTTCGACACCCTCTCCCGCGAGGTAGCGCGCGGTCTCCTCGCGCTGCAGCAGGAGGACGGCTCCTTCCTGAACTACTGGGACACCCCGAACCAGCGGCCGTTCCCGAACGATCGCTCCAAATATGCGACGGGCGAGGCCTTCTGGGGCCTCACACTCATGCACCGTTTCTTCCCCGGTGAAGGCTGGGATGTTTACGCCCGCAAGACTGCGGACTATCTCTCATTCGAGCGTGACCGTTATGAAAACCAGAAGTTCCCGCCGTGGGCCGACCAGTGGGCGGCCTACGGCCTGGGCGAGATGGCGAGTTGGCCTCCTTCGGAGACGAACATCGCCTACGCACGCACGCTCGCCGAGCGATTCGGCTTCCTCGTGAGAGTCGAATCGCAGCGGCGCGACAACTGGTTCTCGAAGGCATTGCATGGCCGCCAGGCGCGCGCCGCCGGTATGGGCACCTGGGTCGAGGGACTCAACTCGCTGTACACACTCGCGGAGACCGACCCTCGCATGGCCGACATGGCGCCGAAAATCGCCGAGCGCATCGAATGCGGCGCGGGCATGCTGGCGGCGCGGCAGGTTTCACCGGAAGCAGCCGCGAACACCACCAACCCGGAGCGCACAGGCGGCGCATGGTTCACCAACGACGTGACGCGCATGGACGACCAGCAACACGCACTCTCGGCGTTGCTCAACGCCGCTCCAACCCTCGACCAACGGAAGCGCCAGTGACCGAATTTCTCCAACTCACCGTCTTCTTCTTCGCTGCCATCAACCCCGCCGCGGTGGCTGGCGCCCCCAAACCGGCGGGCCGGCCATTGCCCTCAACCGTGATCACCGGCGGGGCACTCATCGGCGTCGCGATCCTCGCCGTTGCCGCGCTGTTGGCCGGCCGGATCCTGGATGGCCTGGGCGTCGAACCGGAGACGTTCCGTGTCGGCGCGGGAGTGGTCCTGCTGGTGAGCGGCGCACTCGTCGTCTGGGAGGGGGCTTCGCCTCATCGCGGCCCATGGGAGGGCCGCGGCGCCATGCTCTTCCCGCTGGCGCTGCCGATCATCGCGACACCGGCCGCGGTCGCGTGCGCGGTCAGTTACGGCGCCGACGATGGGGCGGCCAAGACCATCGGCGCGGCAGCAATCGTGACGGCCCTTGCGGCGCTTGCGTTGGTTGCGCGCCTCGGGCGTTACCAGGCGGCCACCGACGGCGTTGCCAGGCTCACTGGCGCCGCGCTCATCGCCGTCGCCGCGGGGCTCATCGTCGATGGCGTACGGGCGATCTAGCCGTACGTCCCAGCGTTCCGAAAGGAGGTCGCCACGTGACGCTTCGCAACCGGGTTGACCCCTTCGGTCAAATCCACGCGCACCCCTCGCGTGGGACGATGTTCGGGAACCGCGGGGGATGCTTCCACCGTGAGGGCCAACTCGTGGGCCGCCCGTGGGCGACCGACCGCTGGATCTGCTGCGTCCTCGAGTTCAAAGGGCGCCGCCGCAAACTCATGCAGGAAGGCCACTACACCGAACTCTTCTTCCTCGATGAAGCGACGGCCTTTGCCGCCGGCCACCGGCCCTGCATGGAGTGCCGCCGCGCCGACGCAAAGCGCTTCATTGCTGCATGGGAGGCTGCGCACCTGGGGCCGGGACAGCGACTCAAGACCATTTCGCACATCGACCAGCTGGCCCAGCGCGAACGGATTGATCCCGCCACCCACGAGCAGCGCACGACGCGCGTTCAACTCGACACGCTGCCTGACGGCGTGTTCGTCACGCTCGATTCGAACCCGTCGGAGCCGCTCCTGCTCTGGCGGGGCGAACTGCGGCCGTGGACATTCACCGGCTATCTCGCCGGGCGAAGCACCACCGGAATAGCGGCGGTGACACTCCTCACGCCACCCTCGTTTGCATTCACCTTCGCCGCCGGATATGAACCACGGATTCACCCCGGCGCCGGCTGATTTTCGCCCATCTGGACGTCTCGCCGTACACTCGGAGGTCGCACCACCCTAGACCCACACCAGGGAGAGACCCCATGTCCGGCCACTCCAAATGGTCCACCATCAAGCGCCAGAAGGGCGCGAACGACGCGAAGCGCGGCGCGATCTTCACCAAATTGAGCCGCGAGATCATCCAGGCGGCAAAGCAGGGCGGCGCCGATCCCGGGATGAACTTCAAGCTGCGCCTCGCTATCCAGCGTGCCAAGGCGCAGAACATGCCGAACGACAACATCGACCGCGCCATTGCCAAGGGCACCGGCGGCGGCGAAGGCGAGCAACTCGACGAGATCCAGTACGAAGGCTACGGACCGGGCGGCACCGCCATCATCGTCGCAGCGCTGACCGACAATCGGAACCGCACCGTCGCCGAGATTCGCCACCAGTTTTCACGCGGCGGCGGCAACCTCGGCGAGAACGGCTCCGTGGCCTGGCAGTTCGAGGCGAAGGGACTGATCACCATCCCCACCAACGGCAAAGACCCGGATGACCTCGCGCTTCTCGCCATCGACGCGGGCGCCGAAGATGTCGACGTTCAGGAAGACCAGGTCGAGGTGAAGACCGACCCATCGAGTCTCGAGCCGGTTCGCAAGGCGCTTGAATCGAACGGACTCGATATCGAGAACGCCGACTTCGCTCTCGTCCCGAAGCTGACCGTGGAACTCGAAACGAAGGCCGCCCACCAGGTCCTGCGCCTCATCGAAGCGCTCGAAGACCTCGAAGACGTGCAGCGCGTCTACTCAAACGCCGAGTTCAGCGACGAGGCAATCGAGAGCTACGGCGGCTAATCGTCGCTCGCTGCGCCGGCAACCGTCGGCGTCGTGACCGCTTCGATGCGGAACGTCTGAACCTTGCCGCTCGAATCTTCGAACCAGTAGTTCGTCTCTTCCGGGCTGACGATGCTGCTCCCGGCGAGTTCATAGATGTGCATGCGTGCCCGTTTCACGTTGGGGAAGCTGGCCACAAGTTCCCAGGTGCTGCGTCGCTCGTCCTTCACGTCCACCAGCCGCCAGAGTTCGTACGTCATTGCCATGGAAGCGCCTCACCCGTCTGCGTTGTACTCAGAGCATAGCGCAGGGTGAGGAGTCTGGCCGCCCGGGGCCGCCGAGGCGGGGCGAACAACGGCGGGAGGGGAAGGTTCTCCGGGAGGGGGGCCGGGACACCTTCGCCGCTCCCACGCCGTCTCCCCTTCAGTGTTGGCGATACGGCGTCCGCCCGTCTGTGAATCACCTCACCCCCGGCCAGCTTCCCGGCCGGGCGTGCTCATCAGTTTCGGGCTTGCTTCGAACACGCGCCCGAAATGGAACACGAACGATTCGAGCACCTTCTGGAACGCCACCTGGCGGCCGACCTCGGCGGCCATGCTCGTGATCTCGGCGTCGGGCATGCCACACGCGTTGATCAGCTCCCAGTGGCCCATGTCGGGGTCGATGTTGAGCGCGATGCCGTGCATCGTCACCCAGCGGCGCACGTTCAGCCCGAGCGACGCGATCTTCCGTCCGTCGACCCAGACACCGCGCCCGGCGTCGCTCCGTTCGCCACGAAGCCCCCAGTCGGCGAGTACACCGATGACCACATCCTCCAGCCCGTGGACGTAGTCGATAACGCCGAGTTCCCACCCTTTCAGGTCGATGATGCCGTAGGCGACGAGCTGCCCGGGGCCGTGGTAGGTGATGTCGCCGCCGCGCTCGGTCTGCACGATCTCGATGCCGTACTGGCGAACCGTGTCCTCGCCGACGCGCAGATCCGGCGCCGGGTGGCTTCGCCCGAGCGTGAAGACGGGCCGGTGCTCGGTCAGCAGCAGTGTGTCCTGCCCGGCGCCTTCGCGCCGCTGTGCCTGGAGGCGCTGCTGCAGCTGGTGAACCTCTTCGTATGACGTCGCGCCGAGGTCGTAGACGGCGACCTCGCGACGGTGTTGCTCCATGGGGCGAACGCCTTTCTTCATGTCAGCATCGCATACGGGAGGTCGAGAATGTCACGCACGCGCGCGAGCAGTCGCGCGGCCGAGCCTTCGCTCCACTGCGAAGAGTCGTAGGCGATCTTCAGCGCGGCACGCTTCGACACGTCCTGCGCGCCGAGCGCGAACGACATATGCCTGCCCGGCTCCAGCCTCGGCGACGCCGATGTCACGCCGAGCGCGGCAAGCGAGACGAACAACCATGCCGCGGATTCAAACGCCTCGTCACCAACCGCCTCACGGGCCGCAACACCTTCGCGGAACGAACGCGAAGCGGGCTCGCGAACGGCAAACGCGAGGTCGCACGATGTCGTCGCGACGAGCATCGCGCCAGTGCCGCCCGCGAACGGCGTGTCTTCGAGCGCCCAGGCGATAGCCCGGAAGACCACGTCCTCGAGCAACGGCGTGGGGCCGTCCTCGCCCCACTCGCGCGCAAACGCCCCACGCATGCGGTCTGCTTCCGTCAGGTCGACCGCCATGGTCATCGTGAGCACCTGGGCGTTCGCCGCGGTCTCGTCATGGATGCGCGCGAACCGGGAGGCGGGTGCGCCGCCCGGGGGAATCGCTTCCTCGGGTTCCCACAGCGGCAGCCCGGGAATCGAGCCGCCCGGCTCGACCAGTGCTTTCGTGCGATCGTGGTCGCCTTCGCCGAAGAGCGAAGTGTCGAACGCCACCGCGTCACCGGGTACAGCGTCCCACGCCCGGCCGGGAGTACCCGCGAATTGCCTCGGGAATGGCACGACGACAGCCTCGACGAGCGCTTTTTCGATTTCGCCGATTGGCTCCGGCGGCGCTGGCGGCAGCGAAGCCTCTTCGGTCGCATCGTTCGAATCACTCGCCTGCACAGAGTTGGAAACCGCCAGCGCCACTTCCGGCGCGGCGGGCGCCGGCGTGTCGGCTGGAACTTCGCCGGGTGCGAGGATCACCGCGAGTACGGCTTCGGGCGGCTGATGCGCCCCTGCGGCGGTGCGGTGGTGGAGAACTCCCGGCCCGCTGGCTTCCAGTTCGACCGCGAGAAACGCGTTCTCAACCCGGCAGACGGGTTCACCGGTGTCCACCCGCGCACCGTCCGCCACGTACCACTCGGCGACGAATCCACTCGTGAAGCCCGGCCCAAAGTCTGGAATTGCTACGTTGACCGCCACAGGCGCCTCCCGGGCACGCACGCGCCCACTCATAATGACGGCAGCGGGCGACCGGATGGTCAGCCCGTCACAACCCATCGGAGGGTGAAACTCGGGGGAAACGATGGCCGAAACGGTGGACGAACTGGTCGAACGGCTGCGGGCGATATGCCTCGCGCTGCCGGAAGCGACCGAACGCCTCAGCCACAGTGAGCCGACGTGGTTCGTGCGCGACAAGAAGACGTTCGTGATGTTTTCGACGAATCATCACGGCGGACCGCTCGGATTCTGGTGCCCGGCGCCGTTCGGCGCACAGGACGCGCTGATGACTTCGGACCCGGAACGGTTCTTCCGGCCACCCTACGTGGGACACCGGGGTTGGCTCGGCGTCCGCCTCGACCTTACGGAAAACGACTGGGCCGAAATCGAACAGATCGTCCGCGAAGCCTACCGCCTCGTTGCACCGGCGAAACTCGCCGCGCTCGTGTGACGGCCGGCCTCGACAGCAGGGCTCAGAAGTTGAGCTTGAGTCCTTTCGTTGGCCACTCGTCGAAGACGATGAGTCTCCCGGTCGTACTGAGCGTCGCGTACAGCTTCGAGAGTCCGGGGCCGGCGAAGCAGGCATTGGTCGTCAACAGGTCGGGGCACGGATAGTGCGTGACGTCCCCCGACGGGCTGATCGAGGTGAGCCCGCCGTTGACGAGTGTGGCGACGATGACGTTCCCGTCCGCGTCGACCACCAGCGAGTCGCACATGCCGAAGTTGAACGGCGGCGCGCCCGGCACGGTGGCGACCACCCGGCGCACCCCAACCTGTCCGGGCCCGAGCAGATCGAATGCGTAGAGGCGGCCCGTCGGCGTCTCGGCCACGTAGAGCGTCTTCCCGTCCGGACTGAGGCCAATCCCGTTCGGCCCCTCCATCGGGAAGATGACCTCCTTGATCATCTTGCCATCCGGTGAGGCATAGAAGACGCCCGTACGGTCACGGTCGCGAGGGCGGGTCTTGCCGTGATCGGTGAAGTAGAAGTTCCCCTCGGCGTCGAATACGAGGTCGTTCGGCCCCTTCAGCCGCTCACCATCACACTCGCGGTAGAGCGTGGCGACCTCACTCCCATCGGCACTGACACGCTGAATCTGGCCACCGATGTAGTCCGCCGGTTGCTCGCCGGGAAACAACCCTGTCGTACCATCGGGGAGGGGTCGCTCGGTCCAGTGGAATCCACCGTTCTGGCAAACGTAGATGGCGCCATCGGGGCCGATTGCGGCGCCGTTCGGGCCGCCGCCGGTCGTCGCGAAGAGCGACTTCTCACCACCGGGCGTGACCCTGGTGAGACAACCAGCGGCGATTTCGACGACAAGGATGTCGCCATTCGGCAGTTCGAGCGGGCCTTCGGGGAAGCGCAGGCCCGGTGTGACAACGCGGAAGTCCAGGGTGATCTCCTCACGGGAACTGGCCGGATCCTACCCGAACTCGCCGCCCTCTACGACGCCGTTGCCAGTTGCCAGCGATGTCCCGGCATGGGCTGCCCGCCAGTCCTCTCCCCTGCAAACGGGCCAGGCGACACCAGGATCCTGCTCGTCGGCGAGGCCCCCGGCCGCCTCGGCGCGGGCCGCACTGGCGTTCCGTTCTCGGGTGACGCCTCCGGTGACCGCTTCGAACGCCTGCTCGATGCCGCCGGCCTGTCACGCGGCGAGGTCTTCGTAACGAACGCCGCGCTCTGCCTGCCACTCGATGCGCGCGGGCGCAACCGGCCGCCTCGCCCCTCCGAAATCGCCAACTGCACGCCATGGCTGCGGGCCACAGTCGCGACACTGCAGCCATCGCTGGTGGTCGCGATGGGCGCGGTGGCGCTGCGCGCGCTCTCCCGTATCGAAGCTCACACGCTCACCCTCTCCGCAGCCGGTCAGGCTCCAGTCGCATGGAACGGCAGGTATCTCGCGGCCACATATCACCCGGCCGCACGGGCGCAGATCCATCGTCCGCTCAGCGCACAGGTGGAAGACTGGCGCCACCTCGGCGCGTGGATCCGGGCGAACCTGGGCGGGTAGCGGAGGCTAGCCGGCGAGCCCCTTTTGGGGCGTAACGAGGAACTTCTCGCCTGTGGCCTGCTTCCCGTAACTGGCGATCGCTTCGAGGGAGAGCGCCTCGGCCAGGGAGACCTCGCGGGTGTAGCTACTGGCGAAGGTCGTGGTGATTTCGGACGCAACACGCTGGCGAAGCGCCTCGGTCGCCGCCGGCCCGATTCGCTGGAGGAACGGCGTGAGCAGCCAGCCGCCCATGCTCCAGGCCATGCCGAATGCACGGTTGAACTCCGTCGGACCACGGTCGAGTCCGCCGTAGATGTAGAGCTGCTTGTGAACCGTCGAACCATAGCGGCTGTAGTCGGGTGCGTTGCGGACCGCCGCGACCTCCATCGCCGCGAGGATCTGCCCGCCCTGGCGGCCACCACCGATGGCATCGAACGCGATCGTCGCTCCCGTTTCGGCCACTGCGTCGGTCAACTCCTTCGTGAAGGTGGGCGAACTTGTGTCACAGACGTGCCTGGCGCCAATCGAGCGTAGCAACGACACCTGTTCCGGCCGTCGCACGACGTTCACGAGCGGGATACCATCCCGGTTGCAGAGTTTCACCAGCATCTGGCCGAGGTTCGAAGCCGCTGCTGTATGCACGAGTGCCTTGTGCCCCTCGAGCTTCATCGTCTCCGTCATGCCGAGCGCGGTGAGCGGGTTCACGAAGCAGGCGGCGCCCTCGCGTGGTGTCACCCCGTCGGGAAGCGCGAGGCACTGCGCCACGTTGAGCGTCCGGTACTGGCCGTAGGTTGCGCCGCCAAGCAGACCGACCGTGCGGCCGAGCAGCGCCTGCGCCGCCGCCGATTCACCGGCGGCGACGACCACACCGCCACCTTCGTTGCCCACGGCGAGCGACTGGCCCGTGCGCCCGGCCATCATCGCGACCGCGGCCGGCGGCAGTGTCGCTGTGACGACTGGCCGCGCTGCATCGCCCGAAGCCTTTGCCGTCGTCATGTCCGCGCCGCCGAAGAGCAGGCCCAGGTCCGAAGGGTTCAGCGGCGCGGCTTCGATGCGCACGACGACGTCGTTCGGCCCCGGCTGCGCGACCGGCTCTTCGGCCAGCGAAAGGTGGAGCGTGCCGTCCGGCCTCACCTCGGAACGGATCTGCAGCCCGGAAGTGGGAAGTGTCATGTCGTGCCCCCATGTTTTCGAGGGAGTTGGATTCGGGCGGTCGCCGGCATCAGCACGGCGCCCGTCTCGTCCTGCTCCCAGATTTCGAGCGACACAACGTCGCCATCGATTCCGGTCACCTTGCCCAGGAAGGTCAGTTCACGCTCGGGGAACGCCCGGGCGCGGTTCTGCCACGACAGTGCGAGCACCTTCCCGGCCGGTCCCGCCCAGTCGGCTGTGTACTGCGACAACCAGGCGCCCTGGAGCGGCCCGTGAACCAGGACGTCCGGGTGGCCTTCGACCGCTGCGTACTCACGGTCGTAGTGGATCCGGTGCGGGTTGTTCGTCGCCGCGCTGAAGAGGAAGAGTTGTGCCCGCGTGGCCGTCTTTCGCATCGGCGGCATCTCGTCGCCCACCGCCACGTCTTCCAGGTAGCGTTGCGCGCTCATCGAGCAATACTCCGGCCAATAGCGCGGGCGACCACCGTGCCGTCCTGGTTGGTGTACGTCGTCTCCGTCATCTGCAAAACGAACGGCCCGGAGCTACCGGACTTCTCTTCGAGCGACTTGAGGCGCGTTTCCGACGTGTACGTATCGCCCGCGTAGAGCGGAGCGAGGAACTCCCACTCTTCGCCGCCGAACATCACGCGCTTCACGTTCAGCGTCACGCGCTTTCCCTCACCGCGGTAGAGACCATCCAGCCGGACATCAGCCAGCGGCCGCGGCGGATTGAGGGACCACGCGAGGAACACCGGCGGTATGAGTGTCGTCCGGTAACCTGCAGCGCGCGCCGCCGCTTCGTCGAAATAGAGCGGATTCAGGTCATCCGCTGCGAGCGCGAACCTCTGTGCGGCAGCGGCGGTGATCACACCAGTCACGGGTTCGCTCAGGCGCTGCCCAATGAGCGCGCGCGTCTCCTCGGGGATCAGTTCGCTGCTCATTCGGCAAGCCGCGTTTCGCACGGCGGGAGGATCGAGAGGTGCGCCATCGACTGGCCCGGTTCAGCCCCGTGCCAGTGAACCTCCCCGGCCGGCACATGCACGATGTCGCCAGCGTGCACATGGTGCTCTTCTTCGCGAGTGGCAACGATCCCGGCGCCTTCCGTGATGTACAGCGCCTGGTCGGCGGTGTGCGTGTGGAAGCGATTCCGCCCACCATCGACGAACCGCACGAGTGAGACAGTCACCGCCGCGCCATCATCCGCGGTGATAAGGCGGCTGGCGTGCGCCTCGCCGGCGAACAGTGGCGTGTCGGCACGCAATTCAGCAACTTCGCCGTTTCTAACGACTTTCATACGAACTCCCGGTGAGGCGTGGCGCAGGCAGTGTAGCGAAAAGCCCTCCTGCCCGTGTGGCGGCTCAGGCGTCGCGCCATTGCGGGTCGCGCTTTTCGAACCATGCGCTGCGCGCCTCGGCCGCATCGGCCGTCTGGCTGGCGAGCGCCTGGTTCCGGTTCTCCAGCTTGAGCGCCGTTTCGAGCGGGATACCGTTCACCGTCTCGTTCAGCGCCTGCTTCGTGAGCCGCAGCCCGAGCGGACTCGCCTTGCGCACGAAGCCTTCGGCAATGGCGATCGCCTCCGGGATGAGGTCATCGACGGCAACGAGCCGTGAAAGCAGCCCGATCTCTTTCGCCTCGGCCGCATCGACGATCCGCCCGGAGTAGAGAAGGTCGGCGGCATGTGAGGCGCCGACGAGTTTCGGAAGGAAGTACGACGAGCCGACATCTGCCCCGCCGAGGCCGAGGTTCAGGTAGGAGCAGGCGAACCGGGCATGCTCCGTGCCGACCCGCATGTCCGACGCGATAGCGATGCTCAGACCGCCGCCCGTGGCAGGGCCGTTCACAGCGGCGATAATGGGTTGCGGGCAGTTCCGCATCTTCACCATGAGTTCGGCGATGTCTTCCTGGAACGTCAGCAGGTTCTGCACCGGCCCCGCGCCGGGTTGCCACGCGCCTTCGTTACCCGACGCTTTCAGGTCGAGGCCCGCGCAGAAGCCCCGGCCTGCGCCGGTGACGACGATTACTCGCGTGGCGAAGTCACGCTGGCGCTCGTCGAAGAACGAGCGAAGCGCTCGCAGCATGGCGAAATCGATGGCGTTGAGCCGTTCCGGCCGGTTCAGCGTGAGCAGACCGACCGGTCCACGGGATTCGAAGTGCAGGGGGCTTTCCATGGGCCGATCTTACGCCGGACCGTCGCAGCGAACCGGAGGGACCTTGTGACCGAACGTGCGACCCTCGAATCCGTCTATCGCTCGGCGCGCTACGTGGTCGATGTCGGTTGCGCGCCCGCATCATTCGACATCGGCAAACGCATTCCGCAACTGGCACGGCAGCCCTTCGCATTGATTACGGCGTACAACCCGGCCGATGCCCGCCCCACTGACGACGAGAACGAACGGAACAACGAGCGCCTCCTCGCGCGGATCGAACGGAGCCGGATTGCGTGGCTCCCGGCGCGAGGCATGAGCCGCGACGAGGCTCACGTGGAACCCTCGTTCGCGCTGTTCGGCATCAGCCGCGAAGACGCGCTCGCACTGGCGCGTGATTTCGGCCAGGCGGCCATCATCTGGTTCGACGGCAAGACGGCGGAACTTGCATGGACGGAGACTCCCGGGACCGTCGCGGACGCGTAGAATCCGCGCACTTCCCGTTCGAGGTCGCCCCATGCCGACGCCCGCAAAAGTTGTCATCGTTCCGCAAGAACAGGGTTCACGGCTCCGCGTGGAGGAGGTTGCGATTCCCGACCCCGGGCCGTATCAGGTCGTCGTGAAGCAGTACGCCTCGGGCGTCTGCCATTCGCAACTCCACCAGATTCACCGGCAGCGCGTCACGCCAGTCATCCTAGGCCACGAATCCACGGGCGTCGTGATTGCCTGTGGGCGCGAGGTTCGACATGTGAAAGAGGGTGACGACGTGATGGTCACCTGGGTTCCCCGCGACGGTGAACACGCCAGCCGGGCGCCTGGCGGCGTCGACCTCCCGCTCCCGGACGGAACTGTCGCGAAGACAACCAGTTCGTTCACCTGGGCCGACGTGACCATCGCCGACGAGCAGTACGTCGTGAGGACTCCCGGCGCTCATCCCAAAGACGTGACCGCGATCATCGGCTGCGCGGTGATGACGGGCGCCGGCGCCGTTTACTACACGGCCGGTGTCCAGAAAGGCCAGAGCGTGGCGATTTTCGGCGTCGGTGGCGTCGGGTTGTCGGCTATCGCGGCCGCGAAGGTAGTCGAAGCCGACCCGGTTATCGCGGTCGACCTGGACGACGAAAAGCTGGCGTTCGCGAAAAAGTTCGGCGCTACCCACGGCATCAACGCCTCACAGGTCGACCCCGTCGCAGCCATCCGCGACCTCACGCGGAAAACCGATCCGCGGGGATTCGAAACCTTCGGCGCCGACTACACGTTCGACTGCATCGGCGTACGAAAGACCATGGAACAGATTCTGCCGGCGTCCCGGAACGGTCTGCTGGGCGCGAGGACCGGGGGTACCGCCGTGCTCGTCGGCGTACCAACCACGCCGGTCGAACTCGACCCGCGCGACCTGCTCATCAACGAGAAGAAGTACATCGGTAGCATCGGCGGGAGTTGCCGGCCCGACCGCGACTTCGCGATGTTCCTGCGCTGGTACGCCGAAGGTGACCTCGACCTCGACGCGCTCGTCACGCGGCGGTTCAAGATCGAGGAGATCAACGAAGCCGTCCACGCCCTCGAGTCAGGGCAGATCGCCGGGCGTGCCATCCTCGAGTTCTGAGGCCCTGCCCGTTCGGTCAGTTCGAGCCAGAAACAGGCGGTTCGCGGATTGTTCGCTTTGAGCGAACTATGTACGCTTCAGCGTTAGCTTTCACGTGAGCGTGAGGGTACGAAGGGGCATCCATGCAGCATCCGGCCTCGTCCGCGCCACTCAGCGAATCTCTCAACAACCGCCAGAAGTGGCTGCTCCTCGGCAGCCTCATGATTTCGCTCTTCGTGGGCGCGTTGGACCAGACCGTGGTCACTACAGCCACACCGAAGATCCTCGCCGACCTTGGAGGGTTCTCACTGCTCTCGTGGCTCTTTACGAGCTACATGCTGAGTTCCACCGTCGTCATCCCGCTCGTCGGGAAATTGGGCGACATCTACGGCCGGAAGCTCTTCACGATCGGCGGGGTCGCGCTCTTCATGCTCTCTTCCGCCGCCTGCGGCGCTTCGACGAGCATGCCGATGCTCATCTGGGTGCGCGCGCTCCAGGGCATCGGAGGCGGCGCAATCTTCGCCTCGGTGTTCGCCACCATGGGCGACCTCTTCGCCCCCGCGGAGCGGGGCAAGTACATGGGCCTCTTCACGGGCATGTTCAGCCTCGCGAGCATCGCCGGCCCGACGCTCGGCGGCTGGCTTACCGACCACCTGAGCTGGCGCTGGGTGTTCTACATCAATGTGCCGGTCAGCCTCATCGCCATGCCCGCCATCTGGTTCAACATGCCATCAAAGGTGAGCGATAAGCGGCCCAACCTCGATTTCCTTGGCGCTGCACTGCTCTCCGCGGCGTCCGTCGCCGCCCTCCTTGCGCTGGTGTGGGCCGGCGACAAGTACGCCTGGTCGTCAGTCCAGATCGTCGGACTCCTCGGCGGTTCAGTGATCCTCATCGGCGCATTCATCGTCCAGGAGAACCGCCACCCCGAGCCGATTCTTCCGCTTCACCTGTTCAAGAACCGCGTGTTCCTCGTCTCGAACCTCATCGTCTTCATGTTCGGGCTCGGGGTGTTCGGAGCCTTCCAGTTCCTCGGGATCTACGTGCAGACCGCGCTCGACGCGAGTGCAACGACCTCGGGCGTGATCTCGATGCCGCAGTCGATCGGCGTGCTGACAACCAGCATTGCCGGTGGCTGGTTGATCACCCGGACAGGCCGCTACAAGTGGATGACGGTGTTCGGAGCGCTCCTCATCGTGCTTGCGATGGCCATCCTCACCCGGCTTGGCCTGCACACGAAACTCACCCACATCAGCATGGTGATGGTCGTCCTCGGCCTCGGCTTCGGACTCGTGCTGCCGACGATGTCGCTCATCGTCCAGAACGCCGTCCACTACCAGTACATCGGTGTCGCCACGTCCTCGAACCAGTTCTTCCGCCAGATTGGCAGCGTGCTCGGCATCGCCATCTTCGGCTCGATCCTGACCAACACCTTCCACCATCAGTTCACCGACCGGTTCGTTGCCGAAGACTGCGCTGCCGTTGGCCCCGTGATCTGTCAGCAACTCGACGACCCCACGATCGAGCTGAACGTCCAGGGCTATGCTGCAATCCGGAAGCAGGTGCTCCAGTTGCCCGACGGCGAAGCGATTCTCGAACGCGCCGACTTCGCCTCCGATGAAGGAGTCGTCACGGCAACGAGGTACATCTACATGGGCGCATTGGGGGCTTCGATCCTGTGCGCCGCCTTCGCCGTCATCATGCAGGAGCTTCCGTTGCGGAAGACCGTCGCCGGCGGGCCGGCGGGGCAGGCCGCATCGGGCGCGGCCGG
>CAYYDX010000056.1:0-22566 GCA_964470735.1 uncultured Anaerolineaceae bacterium | reverse complement strand
GACACCGTCGCGGTCACCGAGGACATGGTGCGCGGCAAGAACAATGTCTTCGCCCTCCGCGTCAAAGGCACCTCGATGATCGAGGACCTGATCGACGACGGCGACATCGTGTTCCTCGAGCCTGCCCGCGCGGCCAACGACGGCGAGAAGGTCGCGGTCTGGCTGAAGGACCGCGGCGAGGTCACGCTCAAGCGCATCTACCACGAGGGCAACCGCGTGCGGCTTCAGCCCGCGAATAGCACGATGCAGCCGATTTACACCTCGCCGGACAACGTGGAGATCCAGGGCCGGTTTATCTCCTCGATCCGCCCGAGCGAGTAACATCTCCGCGGGCGGCGATTCTTCCCGAGGGCCTGCGAAGGCCTTTCCGTGGTTCCGCGAATGAATGAGCCGATCATCAGCGTCCGCGACCTCACGGTTCGCTATCGCACACGCGAGAGCGTGACCTACGCGACCGATGGCGTGAGCTTCGACCTCCACCGGGGGCAGATCCTCACGCTTGTCGGCGAAAGCGGCTGCGGCAAGACAACCGCCGGCATGTCTATCCTCCGGCTCCTCCCCGGCGAGGCCGACGTGCTCAGCGGGACGGTCCATTTCGACGGCGTGAACCTCATGGAGATGAGCGACCGCGAACTGCGGCCCGTGCGCGGCCGGCGGATCGCAATGATCTTCCAGGACCCCGTCGCCGGTTTGAACCCGGTCATCGACATCGGCTCACAGGTGGCCGAGATGCTCACGAGCCACCTCGACATCAAGAAGAAGGAAGCGCGCGCACGGGCCATCGAGATTCTCCACGACGTCGGCCTCTCCGACCCGGCGCGCGTGGCGAAGTCCTACCCGTTCCAGCTTTCCGGGGGCATGTGCCAGCGGGTGATGATCGGCATCGCGACCGCGCTGGACCCCGACGTCATCATCGCGGACGAGCCGACGAGTGCACTTGACGTGACCGTGCAGGCGCAGATTCTCTACCAGCTCGACCAACTCCGGCGGGAGCGCGGCACCGCCATCCTGCTGATCACGCACGACTTCGGCGTGGTCGCGCAGATGGCCGACGAGGTGGCGGTCATGTACGCCGGGCGGGTGGTCGAACGCGGCCCCGTGCGCGAGATGCTGAAGACTCCGCTTCACCCCTACACGCACGCACTGCTTGGCACGCTCCCGCGCGTGGACGGCCAGCACGATCACCTGCGCCAGATTCCCGGGCATCCGCCGGTGATGACCGCGCCCGCCGAGCGCTGCCCGTTTATCCCGCGCTGCCAGAAGGTGGTGAATGCCTGCCGTTCCGAGCCAGCCCCCGCGCTGTTCCGCCCGGAGGGCGCAACCCATGAGGTCGCCTGCTACAACCCGGTCTGGCAGCGGCTCGACTGAGCCGCTACCGGCGGACCAGTGCGCAGAGCTTCATCAGCAGGATGTCGATGCTGACTTCCTCATCGACCTCGCCCATCTTGTTCGTCCGGTCGGCCTCGACGATGTAGCTGTAGGCCTGCTTCACGAGGGGAGGCGTCCAGCGCCGAGCAGCGTCGACATCCTTGCGCAGGGGGAAGTTGTTCGGCCGGTGGAGCGCTTCGGCGATGGCGTCCTGGCGCATGCCCGCCGCCGCCAGTTCACTCACCGGGGCCAGCCCGCGGTAGCGCGAGGTCACGAGCCCGAGGAGCCCCTGCAGCGCTTCGCCGCGATCCTTGAGGATGCCGAGCGTGCTCAGCGCCTTGCCCAGGTCGCCCGCGATGATGGCGTCGGTCAGGTCCCACGACTGTGCGTCGCGGTCGCCGTGCGAGACGCGGTTGACGTCGGCCACGGTGACATCACCGCCCGACTCCCGGCTGTAGAGCGCCAGCTTGTCGAGTTCGTTGGCGATGCTCAGCGTGTCGCCCTGGAGCAGATTCGCGAGCAGGGTCACGGGGTCGGCCTCGGGCGGCCGTTCTTCGTGCTTTTCGAACGTGCCCGACTCCCGCTTGAAGCGGATGCCGCGGATGGTCGCCTCCTCGCGGATGTACCGTTCGAGTTCGGCGCCCTTGAGCGCCGGGTGATCCTCGACCGACACACCGGGGATCTTCGCCAGGGCGGCCACCAGCGGGTTCGACTTCGAGACTGTGCGCGAGCGCCCTTCGGCCAGGAACGGCTGTCCGAAGAAGACCAGCGTCGTCGTCTCCGGGATGCCCCTGGCGAGCGCCGTCACCAACTCCTCCCACGCCCCGAGTGCGCGGCCGCCACGCGTGCCCATGCGAGGTTCGTACCGTTCGAGCAGGTGTTCGACGAGCACCATGCGGCGCGGCGCGAGGAACGGCGGCGACATCACCGCGGCCAGCACGTCGCCGGGTTTTGCGTCCCGCCCGTCGAGATTCGTGAGATTCGTGACCAGCATCCCGGAGCCGCCGTCGGTTTCGTCCTTCAGTTCCTGGAGGCGGCGCCGCATTGCCAGTTCGTTCGCGCCGAAGAGGAGGATGATCACCCGCTTAGCCTACGGCCCGCGCCGCTGGAGTTCATCCACCACATGGCGCGGGAAGCTCGCGCGCCAAAAAGGGGTGGCCGGGCAACCGGCCACCCCTTCTTTGCGGTTCGTCCGTCCAGCTTACGCGGCTCGTTCCTCCACGAGTTGCGCCAGCGGCCGGACGTTCTGGTTGCCGGCGAACACGTTCTCCGGGTCGTACACGCCCTTCACCCAGGCGAGGCGGGCGTAGGTGTCGGCCGGGTAGGCTTCGGCGATGCGCGCGCGGCCCTCGTCGCCGAGGAAGTTCACGTACACGCCGTCGCGCTCGCTCTTCACCGCGGCCCAGAGTTCCTGCGTCCACGCCTGGTGCGCCAGCCGGTTCACGCGGTCGTCCTCGGGGTCCATCCACAGGCCGAGAGCGGCGAAGAAGAAGTTCTTGTCACGGTGCGCGAACGCGGTCTCTTCCGCCGGAACCCGCCCGAACGCGCCGCCCAGCGGCCGCAGTTGCGCCATGCTCATCGGCGAGGTCGCGCGCTTCATCAGGTCGAGCACTCGCCCGAGCGCCTCATCGGTGATGCCGTGCGAGAACATACTCCGGATGTGCGAGAAGTGCGGGTGCGTCGCCGGCTCGGTGAAGTCGTAGATCACCGGGTACGGCATCGGCCCCACGAGGTCGGCGATCGGCGTGGCGATGTCGCGCAACGGCTGCATCACGCGGGCGCCTTCGTCCATATCGCCGGTGTAGACGGCGAGGATCATCATGATCGTCTCACCGATGCGCTCCTGCGGGATGAAGGGCGCGGGCGGCGCGGTCATGATGTTCGTGATCGTCGTCAGTTCGTCTGGCGCGGCGGTCGCGTAGTTGATGTACTTGCGCATGTTTTCGACGGTAGCGGGCAGGATGAGCGCGCCACCGTAGACCTGGCCGACCGGCGCCAGTTGGAACTCGAACTCGGTGACGACGCCGAAGTTCCCGCCGCCGCCGCGCAGCGCCCAGAACAGTTCGCTGTGCTCGTCCTTCGAGGCCCGGACGACGTCGCCCTGGGCCGTCACCAGTTCGACTGACAGCAGGTTGTCGATGGTCAGGCCATACTGCCGGGCCATGAAACCGATGCCCCCGCCGAGCGTCAGCCCGCCGAGACCGACCGAAGCGGCGTCTCCGGTCGTCAACGCGAGACCGTAGGCGTGGGCCGGGCCGGCCAGTTCGCCCGAAGTCACGGCGGGCTGGACGCGAGCCGTCCGCCGCGCCGGGTCGATGGCGATGTTCTTGAACTGCGAGAGGTCGATAAGCAGGCCGTCATCGATGACGCTCTGGCCGGCTACACTGTGGCCGCCGCTTTTCACGGCGAGTTCCAGTCCGTGCTTGCGCGTGAACGTGATGGCTTCGGCGACGTCGTTCGTGGTCCGCGGGCGGACGACGATGGCGGGCTTGCGGTCGCTGTTGAGGTTCGGTGTGCGGCGGGCTTCGTCGTACGCCTCGTCCCCCGGGAGGATGACTTCGCCGGCGAGGCGCAGGCGCAGTGCTTCGGTGTCGGCCGCCGAAATGGCGGTGAGGGTGGCGTTGATGTTGGTAATGTTCACGGGTTTGCTCCCTGGTGTTTGCTGCATCCAACGTGCACCGGAAACGAGCCTCCGCGTTCCTAAATGCTCGCTACGCATTCCTACACAATTCCTAAAGGAATCCGATAAGATTCCTACTGCGTGAAGCGCCGCACATATGCGACCCCCTGCCGCCGGGTCCACTGAGAAGCGATGTACCAACTCTCCGACGACGTGCTGGACTACCTTGAAGGCGGTGTCGCCGTCCAGGTGGGCACGGTTGACGCTGCCGGCCGGCCACAGGTCGCCAACGCGTGGGGGCCGAAGCCGAACCCCGGCGGGACGATGACCCTCTACCTCGACACCGCCGCGGCCGGGCGAACGCTCGCGAACCTCGCGATGAACGGCCGAATCGCCGTCATCACCGCCGACCCCGTCACCTACCGTTCCATCCAGTTCAAGGGCCGCTGGCTTTCCGCTGCCCAACCTTCGGACGAGGAACGGGCGTGGGTGCAGCGCCACCGCGACCTTTTCACCACCGCCGCCTCACTGGTCGGCGACAACCCCGAGGCGATGCGCAACCGCTGGCTGCCCGACACCACCCGCATCGATTTCGCCATTGAAACCGCATTCGACCAGACCCCCGGGCCAAACGCGGGGATGCCGTTGTGACCGCCGCGCTCGCCTACCCGCTGGATTCAATCGCGAGTTGTTTCGAAGGCATCATCCCGTCGTCGATCGCCACCGTCGCCGCCGATGGCACCCCGAACATCACGTACCTCTCGGTCGTTGCCCGTATCGATAGCGACCACGTGGCGCTCAGCCGCCAGTTCTTCAAGAAGACCGAAGAGAACGCGCTCGCCAGCCGCCTCGCGCAGGTCCAGGTCATCGAACCGGCCACCGGCCGCCAGTTCCAGCTCGACCTCGAGTACGAACGCACCGAGACCGAAGGCCCGAACTTCGAACGCATGCGCACGAAGCTCGACGCGGTAGCAGCGATCGAAGGGATGGACCAGGTCTTCAGCCTGCGCGGAACCGACATCTGCCGGGTGCTCCGTTGCGAACTCGTGCCCTGCCTCGACCCCGCCGGCGCACCGGCGCGCAGCGTCGGCCTCGAACGCGTCGAAGCGGTCGTCCAGCGCATCTCTCGCGCCGAGGATCTCGACGAGGTCATCACCGTCGCGCTCGATTCCTGCGTGGGCCTGCTCGGCTACTCCCACGCCTTCGTCATGCTCGTCGATGAATCGGGCGAGCGGCTGTACACGGTCGGCAGCGCGGGCTTCCCGGCCTCTGGCGCCGGCTCCGAAGTCCGCCTTGGCGAGGGCTTTATCGGACTCGCCGCCGAGCGGAAGACCGCCATCCGTCTGACGAACCTCGGCCGCGACCTGACCTATTCGACCGCGGCGCGCAGTTCGGCCAAGCAGGCGCGCGCGCTCGAACGCACCATCCCGCTCCCCTCCATCGCCGCCATGCAGAGCCAACTCGTCATCCCGATGCTCGCCTACCGCAAGCTGGCGGGCGTCATCTGCCTGCAGAGCCACGAAGTCGGCGCGTTCCAGTCGGACGATGAGTGTGTGATCGCCATCCTCGCGAACCAGATGGCGATGGCAATGGCGGTGCTCGGCGCCAACGACCGGCCCGCGGCGCCGCGACCGGAAAAGCCCGTGCCAGCGCCCACCGCACCCGGCGGGGCCGTCCAGGTGAAGTTCTACAGCGACGACAACACGGTCTTCATCGACAACGAGTATTTGATTAAGGGCGTTGCCGGCGGCATCTTCTGGCGGCTGCTGCGCGCCTACCAGGACGAGCGTCGCAGCGAGTTCAGCAACAAGGAGTTCCGGCTCGACCAGACACTCGACCTGCCAGACATCAAGGACAACCTTGAAGCGCGGCTCATCCTCCTGCGCAAGCGCCTGGACGAGCGGAACGGCCCGTTGCGCATCGAGAAGGTGGCCCGCGGCCGCTTCCGCCTCACCGTCGAAAAGCCGCTCCAACTCGTGACCGTCGACGCCGCCAGCCCAATGTAGGGGCAGACCGGGGTGGCCGCCGGGCGCCACTACGTCCCGCGCAGAGCCTCCAGCGGCTCGATCGTTGCCGCACGCGTCGCAGGATAGAGCCCCGCGACGATGGAAATGACCACCGAGAGCGTGCAGGCCGGCAGCACGAGTCCGGTCGGGAGAACCACCACCCACCCCTGGTAACCGGCTGCGGCCGCGACGAAGAGCAGCCCCAGTGCGCCTCCGGCGGCGCCACCGAGCACGCCGATGAGCGCGGATTCGAGCAGGAACTGCCCCGCGATGATGGCTCGCGTGTGGCCGAGTGCCCGGCGGACGCCGATCTCGGCGGACCGCTGGATGACCGCGATGGTCATGACGTTGGCGATGCCGATCGCCCCGACAATCAACGACAGCGCGCCCAGCCCCAGGACGATAGCCCGGAACGTCCGGTCGACTGCGGCCGTGGCTTCGAGGAGGTCGGATGGGACGCGAACGAGCGGCGCGCCGCCGGCGCCAGAGGTGATCGCCAGCGAAACCGCCGGCGCGCTTTCCGCGGTCGAACCCTCGAGGACGCGGGCGTACAACTGGCTCGGACGTATCGCCGAGCCCGTGAGGCGCTCCGCTGCCGCGGGCGAAACGAGCACCGAATCGTCGAGTTCGGGAAGGAGCTTCGAAGAGCCGAGCACACCGGCAACCCCGAACAACTCGCCGTTGATGAGCAAACCGCGCTGGTTCGAACCATCGACCGCGAAGAGTGCCGCCGCGCCCGCCCCCAGCACAACCGCGCGCACGCCCTCTGTCTCGTCGAAAGCGTTGAGGAAGCGGCCGGAAGTCACGTCCAGTTCGAGCACCGCCGGGAGCGACGACTCGGCCCAGCGCACCTGCAGGGTCTGGGCGAGGGTTATCTGGCCGTCGGATTCGCGCGAGACCAGGATCTTCGCGCCCGGCACGATCCCGGTCGCCGAGACTGATTCGACCGTGGATACGCGGCGCACGCGGTCCACCGAGCGCTCGTCAAGGCCGCCCGAGCCGCCGGGTCCCTGGTCCACCACGATCAGGTTCGTCCCGAGTTCGCGAAGGGTGGCCTTCACATCGCCCCTGGCACTCTCCGACATGCCGAAGATGCCGATGATGGCGGCGACGCCGAGAGCCGGGCCGAGCACCACGAGCGCCGTGCGAAGTTTGCGCGCGAGCAACCCCGAGGCCGCGACCCATGCGAGTTCGCGGGCGCCATTCACGTCGCCGCCACCGGCGCCGCAATTTCTGCGAGCTGCCCATCCTGCATCCGCAGTTGCCGTCGCGTCCGCGCGGCAATCGAAAGATCATGGGTAACCAGCACGACGGTCGTGCCGTCGCTGCTGACCGATTCAAGGAGATCAAGGATGGCGGCCGCATTCTCGGTGTCGAGATTCCCGGTCGGCTCATCGGCGAGGAGGATGGCCGGTTGCGCCGCGAGCGCCCGCGCGATGGCCACGCGCTGCTGCTCGCCCCCGGAGAGTTGGTTGGGTCGGTGGCTCGCTCGCTGCGAAAGACCAACGCGCCCGAGTGCCCACGACGCGATGTCCCGCCGGTCCCGTGCCGAGAGCCCGCGGAAGAGCAACGCGGTTTCGACGTTGCGCTGGGCGGAGAGGAATGGGATGAGATGGAACTGCTGGAAGACGAACCCGAGTGTTCGCTGGCGCAGCCGCGAGCGAGTCGCATCGTTGAGGCGCGTGGTCTCGACGCCGGCAATGGCCAGCGAGCCGCTTGTTGGCGTGTCGAGGCATCCGAGGAGGCCGAGGAGAGTGGACTTCCCGGAACCGGACGGGCCGGTAATCGAGACAAGTTCACCGCGCTCGACAGCAAACGAGACACCCCGCAGAGCGTGAACGGGGACTGCTCCGGGATACGTCTTGGAGACATCGGCGAGTTCGATCACCCGGCTCATCGTTGTTCCAGTAGCACGGTTTCATCGCCGTTCAGGCCGGACCTGATCTCGATGAAAGCGCCTTCGCTGAGCCCCGTCGTCACGGGCACGAGCCGGGTGACACCGTCCGCGCCATATACCTGGACTGCCGGTGCGCCCCCGCCGTCCATGACAATCGCCGCCAGCGGTACGACGAGCGCGGCCGGCGCCTCGGCCAGCAGGATGGTGACCTGCGCCTGCGACCCATCAACCGCCTGCACGGGCGCATCCAGCTTTACCGGAGCCACGTAACTGGTCTGGTCCTGCGCCGCCACTCCGGGCACGGCCGCCGTGGCCGGGGCCTCGCGCGGGACACCGAGCGTCCCCCGAACGACGCTCCGGTTACCCGTCACCTCGACCTCGACCGCTACGCCCTCCTTCACGCGTACCCGCTGCGTGGGGGTGAGTTGAGCGAGCACTTCCATCGTCCCGGAAGTGAGGCCGACCAGCGGCTGGCCAGTGGCCACGAACTCGCCGACGGTAACCCGGATAGTCCCGGCGCGCGCGGGCCACTGGCCGGGAGCCGCATCGCCCGGGCGGAATACGCCATCGTCCGGGAAGCCATGTTTTGCCTGCCAGTCCCGCAGCGCTGCGGTGGTGGTAAAGGTGAACAGGTCATCCACGTGGCCCGGATCGAGACCCTCCGCTTCGAGCGCCGCTTCAAGCTGGCGAACATCGGCGCCCTCATCGCCGCTGGAAAGTTCACGCCAGAACGGGAGACTGCCCTGGATTGCGATGAGCGGCCGGCCGTTGACGCTGAGGAGTTGCGTCCCCGCATCAACCACTTTCCCGGTCGCGACGTCGATCGAGGTGACTCGGCCCGGAGCGACGGCGACGGCCTGCCCGAGCGATGGGTAAGTAACCGACCCGCGCGTGACGATCGACTGTTGAAGCGTACGCCGTTCGACCGGCGCGGTCACGAGCGGACGCTCCCTGTCCCCCGAAGAACTGCTGAACCTGCCCCACGCGAACCAGCCACCCAACACAGCCAGTGCGGCGATGGCGGCATAAGCGACGGGCCGAAGGACGTTCACAAGCATGACTTCCCGGCGGCAAGGCGTGCCTTGCTCACCCGGGCGGCCGCCCCGTGCCCGGCTCGAACCGTATCGTGCCATCCTTCAGAATGACGCTCACTGGTTGGTCTCCGGATACTCGTCTGCAAGCATCCAGGCCCTGTATCGTTCCAGTCCGGCTTTGAACGCCTCGCTCGCTCGCGTGACTGCCCAGTTCTCCAGGGTTGACGCTTGGCCTTTTCCCTCACTTGCTCGCGAACTTCCGCCACACCGGAGCAGAAGAAAGCCACGGAAGTGAACGCAGCCGGCACGAACGGCGCATTGCCGATGCGAGCCCTGGTCGTGGATCCCATTTTCGCGCTCATGGAATGGCGGGACCGCCCGGGCTGCCATACAACTCAATGTTGCACTGGATCCGATCCCGTTCAAACGCCTGCTGCTCCTCCTCACTGCTGGCAGGCAGTTCGAACACAACAAGACCCATCGAAACCTTCGGTTCGGCAATCGACCACCCCCGCTTCGCCAGGCATGCCATCTGCTGGATGCTGTAGTCGTTCACTGCCTTCAGCCTGTTCGGATTGACCGTGGGATTGGCAAGGTCGTGTTGCGCGCGCAGCGCATCGACTCCCGAGGACGCCGAACACGCTTCGGTCGCGATCCGGAAGTCGAGGTACGCCCCGCGAAGATTGTGGCCGCCGTCACCTATCGACGGCTTGAAAAGACTCCCGTCGAGCAATACAACTCCATCCGTTTCCGAATCGCCGAGGTAGTGGAAGCCCTTCGCCTCCATGCAAGAGAGGTAGAGGCCGTTCGTCTCGCGCCATGCATCGGATTCCATCAGCGTCTGCCAGCGAGCATCGCGGAGTGTATCCACGTCCGGATTGCCGGGCGCCGTGTCCGAACTCCCCCCACAGGCCACCGCGACGACGAGGATTGCAACCGCTAGCATGGAAGCCTGTAGCACGTGTACTCGGCCAATCTCACGCGGACGAGAACCATCTCGGCCCCGTGAGCCTATAGCTAGGCCGCTAGCACTGTTCGTCGTGGTAGGTCGGGCCAGGGAACTGCCATCGGTGGTAATGGGCTCCGCCAGCGTCGTACTGCCCGAGGTAGACAGCCGTTGGATAGATATCGACGGACCCGCACAGCGTTCCGGGCGTTCCGGTGTGTGCTTGGGCGGTCTGGCTGAAGGCTGGCGAAACGGTGGCCGCCAGGAGAGTGAGGAAACCGCTAAGCGCAGTAGTCCTCCAGTGGCGTTGGGGCGTTCCAATTGACATTGCTGCACCTCCTGCAGGCAGATGTCCATCCGCGGAATGGCCCGGGTATCATCGCGTTTCGTCACTTTCGTTTCATCCTCTGGCGGGGTTAAATTTTTCTCCACCCGCCGTCGAAGATTGCTACCCTCCAGCTTCGATCGCAGGTTCCGGTCGAGACCGGCCGATCTCGCCATCAGGAGCAGCCAGTCCCACTCGCGAGATGTCCAACAGCGGCCAAGCTCTGCCATGCTGTGGCATCCGAAAAACGCCTCCAGGTGCGCGACGTGCGTGTGGATCGTCGAGACTGCAACATGAAGGTGGTCTGCGATTTCGGCCTGCGTGAATTGGCGCTCGACAAGCGTGAGCACTTCTGCCAGCCGGAGAGTCACGTCCCGAAGCTCAGGCTCGCTGGTGTAAGGCATGCGCGGTTCACCTCCGTCGGGCGGGGGCGCCGATAGAGTACTACTATTGCTTCCATCGATGTCAAGAAGCGTGAATGCCCGCTCCCCGCGAGTGCGCGCAGCCAGACCCTCACCCCGCTGGGGTCGCGGCCTCAGTGCCTGCTGAGGCACCGCCCTGCGTTTTTCACTACACGACGGCAGGGGGTGCAAGCGGTCCACGCCAACAACCTCTTCCACGTCCACCACGAGGCACGCCAACCTCGATCCATGCGCACCACCCGGGAACCGCTCGCCCGCCGCACCGCCATTCTGTCCGCCGCCCGCATGAGAACCCCGCACGAAGTCCTCATTCCCACTACTCAAATCCCGTGCCAGAAGTCTCATCAAGGCGGCAAGAAGTCACCGCTTCCGAATCTGAGCGCGCTTCTGACGGCTTCTTGAAGAAGCCAAGAACCATTCGGACCGGCCAGGAAGTCGCTACACCACTCCGTTGCGGAGGACGCCCGCGCCGGTAACTTCGATCTCCACCTTGTCGCCGGAGGTGAGCGCCGGCGGTTCGCCCGGTGTGCCGGTATAGATGATGTCCCCCGGGAGCAGCGTCATCACCGCGCTCACGTAGCGGACGATCTCCGGGATGTCGAGGATCAACTCGTTCGAACCGCCGTGTTGCACCTGCGTACCGTTCACACGGGTCGTCACTTCGACCTTGTCGAAGTCGAGGCCGGTGACGATGCTGGGGCCGAAGACACCGAACGTGTCGCTCCCCTTTGCCCGCCACCATTGGCCGTCTGCCCTCTGCCATTCGCGCGCGGAAATATCGTTTCCGGCGGTGTAGCCGAAGATGGCGGCGAGCGCCTGTTCGCGGGTGGCGTCCTTCACCTTCTTGCCGATGACGATGACGATTTCGCCCTCGGGGTCGACCCGGCCACTATCGGCGGGCAGGATGATGTCGTCGCCCGGGCCGGCGATGGCGGACAGCGGCTTAAAGAAGAGGGTAGGCGGATTGGGCGCCGGCCGCCCCTGGAGGTGGCTGCGGTAGTTGAGGCCCACGCAGACGATTGAGCGCGGTTCGCTAGGCGGGAGCAGGCGTACGGCGCCGAGAGCGAGCCGTTCGCCGGTCGCCCGGGCCGCCTCCCAGAACGGCTCTTCGATGACGCGAATGCTCTCGCCTTCGAGTTGGCCGGCGCCGCGGCTGCCGTCCTTCCGTTCGAACCGTACATAGTTGGCCATGCCGCCACCCCCGGGGAGTTTCGCCTCAGTCTACTGGACAGCGGCCAAGGCGGTCGTTTCCAATAGCCTCTGCCACACATTCGAAACAGGGGACGCCGCATGCCCGGAAAAATGACCCAGGATGAAGTTCACGCCTTTCTCGACAGCCGCCCGGGCTGGATCGCGCTGACGACAGTGAGCAACAGCGGCCATCCGCATACGGTGCCAATCGGGTACTTCCGCATGGGGAACGAGGTGTTCATCGGCTGCCGCGCGGGCACCCAGAAGCTGAAGAACATCGAGCGCAATCCGAAGGTCTCGCTCATGCTCGAATCGGGCGACAGCATGCAGAACATCAAGGGCGTGTGCATCCAGGGCGAAGCGGACGTGATCCTCGACCCCGCGGAACAACTCCCGTTGCTGCGCCATTCGATGGCGCTGCGGGGCACACCCGAGGCCCAGTTGCCGACCGAGGCCCGTCCCGGAGCGGCCTACATCCGCGTGAAGCCGCGCAAAGTCATCTCCTGGGACTACGCGAAGCAGGGGTAGTGCCTGCCCGGGCGCCAGGGTCGCGAGGCTGCGGAGCGGTGGGATGCCGGCGCCGGTCGACGGTAGCCGTCACTCCACTAGCCGCACGGGGAGGGTCGCTTCCGGGTGTCCGGCGCTGCGGGCGAGGATGATCTCGAAGTCGCCCGGTTCGGCCAGCCAGCCGTGAGTGCGCGGGTCCCACGGTTCGAACGCGCGCGGCTCAAGGTCCACGCTGACACGTTGCGTGGCGCCCGGCTCGAGCGTGACCTTCGCGAAGCCCTTCAGTTCCTTCACCGGCCTGAGCAGCGTCGACTGAACGTCGTGGACGTAGACCTGCACCACCTCGGCGCCGGCCCGGTCGCCGGTGTTGGTGACATCAACAGAGACGCGGAGACCCTCGCCGCTGCGGAGTTCGGCGCGGTCGAGGGCGGGGTTCGACCAGGTGAACCTGGTGTAGCCGAGGCCGTGACCGAACGGGAAGAGCGGTTCGACGCGGGTGCGGTCGAAGGCGCGGTAGCCGATGAAGAGCCCCTCTCCGTAGCTGACCGCGCCCGCCTCACCGGGGTAGGTGAGGTTCGAAGGATGGTCTTCGAGGCGGCGTGCGAAGGTGGTGGGCAGGCGTCCGCCCGGTTCGGCGGCGCCCGAGAGGATGTCGGCGAGGGCATCGCCGCCTTCCTGGCCGGGGTACCAGCACTGGAGGACGGCGGGGACAGCATCGAGCCACGGCATGTGTACCGGCGAGCCAGCGTTGATGACCACGACGGTGCGGGGGTTGGCGGCGCTCACGCGCCGGATCAACTCGTCCTGCTCGCCCGGCAGGGAGAGGCTGCGGCGGTCGCCACCTTCGCCCTCCCACTCGGCCGTGAGGCTGGCGACGACGACGGCGACGTCGGCCTTGCGAGCGAGGTCGACCGCGCGGTCCATGAGGTCGGCGGCGATCGGTGGCTGGCAACCGACGATGACGCCCGGGATGGCGACACGCTCGGGCGACTGGAACTCGAGGAGGATGTCGTGTTCGGCGCCGGCTTCGAGGTGGATCGACGCGCCCTTTTCGGCGCTGCCCGAACCGTAGAACGACGTCCCCGGTGTCTGCTCGGTCCAGTTGTCCACGAGCAGTGCGCCATCGACGAAGAGGCGCGACAGGCCCGCGCTGATGAGCGTGAAGCGGTGCTCACCGGTCGCCTGGGCCACGAAGGTGGAGCGCGCGCGCAGCGAGAACCGCCCCGCGACCGGGGCCGTATCGCCGAGCCAGCGCAGTTCGAAGCGGCGAGCGTGTTCGGTCGCAACTGGCGGCGCTTCGAGGTCGAACCCCGCGTAGTAGTCGACGGCGACGCCGGGGGCGCCGTTTGCGGTGATGTGGTCACGCAGGACCGGGGTGTGGCGATGGATGACGACGCCCGGTTCGTGCTCGACGCGCTGCTCGGGGTCGAGCTCTTCGCGCAGCGCCGCCGCCAGTGAGGTGGTGTGGTGCGGTTCGACCGACGAACTGCCGCCGCCCATCATGCACAACTCGTCGGCGTGGGGGCCGATGAGGGCAACGATGGCCGCCGGGTCGAGTTGAAGCGGGAGCAGGTTGCCTTCGTTCTTGAGGAGTACGGTCGATTCGATGCTTGCCCGGCGGATGAGCGTGCGGTGCTCGGGCCGGTCGACGGCGCGCTCATCGGTTTCGCCGGGGCCATCGAGTGCGCCCGTGCGAATGGCGAGCCGGAGGAGGCGCCGCACCTTGTCGTCGACGACGCTCGCGGGGATCTCGCCTGCCTCGATGGCGGCGAGCAGGCGGCGGCCGAAGAAGCGCGGGCGGCCGGGCATCTCGAGGTCGAGCCCGGCCTCGGCGGCGGCGAGGCTGTACGTCCCGTACCAGTCGGACATGAGGAGTCCGTCGAAGCCCCACTCCTGCTTCAGCAGCGCGATGAGTTCGGCGTTCTCCGAAGCGCTTGTGCCGTTGATGCGGTTGTACGCCGACATTGCCGCCCAGGCCGAGGCTTCGTGGACCGCAGCGTCGAACGGCGCGAGGTAGAGCTCGTGGAGGGCGCGTTCGCCGACCTCGGAAGAAATGGTCATGCGTTCGAATTCGGAGTCGTTGCAGACGAAGTGCTTGGCGGTGGCAGCCACGCCCTCGGACTGCACGCCCTGGATGAAGGCGACGCCAATTCGGGTGACCAGGTGGGGGTCTTCGGAGTAGCACTCGAAGTTGCGGCCCGCGAGGGGATGGCGGTGGAGGTTCAGCGTCGGTGCGAGGAGGACGCTTGCCTGCTTGGTGCGCGCCTCCTGGGCGATGGCCGCGCCAACTTCGTGGACAAGCTCGGGGTCCCACGTCGCGCCGAGGGCGGTTCCGCAAGGGAAGGCGGCAGCCGAGACACTCCCAAAGCCGCCGCCGCGCGCACCGTGCGGGCCATCGGTGACCTTGATGGCGGGAATACCGAGACGGGGCACGGCGTTCGTGCGCCAGGCGTCAGCGCCACCGATGAGCGAGACCTTTTCTTCGAGAGTGAGCCGGGCGACGAGCGCCTCGATGCGCTGTTCGGCGGTGTCGTTGAGCACAGGAACCCTCCGCCGGAACCCCGGCCGCGCTGAGTATACGGAGGGCGCGGGGGTGGGGTCAGGGGGAGGCGGATGCCGGCGGTGGCGAAGGTTAATACATTTGTAACCGTTATGGGATTGAATGCCAAATTCTATCCTTGACAACGAGTTTTCGATGGGTATGGTTCGGCGCATGGCGCCATGGGGCAGCCCACGAAAGGTTGGCAGGAGGTACCGGAATGGCTGAACAGACAAACTACTGGAAGCGACGATATGGGCGGCGAACGCTCATCAAGGGATCGGGCCTTACTGCGGCGGCGCTCGGCGCCGCGGCCCTGGTCGGCTGCGGTGACGACGATGATGACGACGGCGGCAGCGGCGCTCCGACCATCCCCGCGACCGTACCCGGTGGCGCCACCGCAAGCGGCGAAACGCCGAAGCCGGGTGGTGTTTTCAAGATCCACATGGGCGGGTCGCCGCGCAGCCTCGACCCGTACTTCGACACCTTCCCGTACAACACCGCCGTCACGGATCTTACGAACGAGGCCCTGCTCAAGTGGTCGCCGGACTTTTCGAAGATCGAGACCGAACTGGCATCGGCCATCCCGGAACAACCTGACAACCAGACCTTCACGTTCAAGCTGAAGCCGGGGATCAAGTTCCAGGACGTCGAGCCAGCGAACGGCCGCGTCTTCACCTCGGCCGATGTGAAGTACTCGATCGAGCGGCAGTCGACGGACCAGGCGGGAAAGTTCCAGCACGCCTACTACTTCCTGAACAAGCTCGACAGCATAACGACGCCCGACGACAACACGATCACCTTCAAGACCAAGGCGCCGTACGCGCCGTTCCTCAGCTACATCGCGAGTCCATGGACCGTCATGGTCGATCGCGCCAGCGTGGAGAAGTGGGGTGATCTGACGGAGCATGCGGTCGGCACCGGGCCGTTCATCTTCAAGGAGTGGCAGAAGGACGTAAAAATCGACCTGGTGAAGAACCCGAACTACCGGGACAAGGCGCTGCCCTACCTCGACGGCATCAGCTACGTCATCGCCGTCGACCCGGACACCGCGGCGACGCTGTACATCAACAAACAGGTCGATGCGGGCGTGTTCGGGCAGTCGCAGCTCCAGCGGCTGAAGGATGCGCGGGCGAAGGACTCGGAATACCGCGCGGTGCCGAGCCAGTTCTGGAAGCAGATGCGGATGATGCCGACGACCAAGGACAAGCCGTACGTTGCGCCCTTCAATGATCCGAAGGTGCGTGAGGCAATCGTGCGCGCGGTCGACCCACAGCAGGTGCTGGACCTGGTGTATTCGAAGGACGGCATCCCGGCGTACGGTCCAATCCTCCCCATCTATCCACTCTGGGCACTGAAGACCGACCTGGCGCCGTTCGACCTGAAGAAGGCGAAGGACCTGATGGCGGCAGCGGGCAACCCGAAGGTCGAAGGGACAATGATCTGGGCCACGGGCAGCCCGCAGGCCGACCAGATCGGAGAGGTGCTCAAGGAGCAACTCTCGAAGATCGGGGTCAACATCACCCTGCAACCGATGGAACTGGCGGCGTACTACAACCAGACGTACGCGTACAACTACCAGTTCTCCCACCACACACCGCTGAACAACCCGGACCCCGACGAGAACCTGGCATCGTACTTCGGCCGGAACTCGACCTATTACAAGCACTATAACGAGGACATCTTCGCCCTCATCGATAAGCAGGCGCAGGAATTGGATGTGCCAAAGCGCCAGGCGATCGTCCAGGATGTGCAGACGAAGATCGTGAACGAGTTCGCCATGAAGTTCATGTACACCACGAACAACCACATCTTCGTCGATAAGAAGATCAAGAACTGGTTCTTCCCGACCGACCTCTACGATGGCCGCAAGGCGACCGCGTGGATCAATGCGTGACCTTTCGCGCACAGGGCGTTCCGCCGGGCTGTTCCCACAGCCCGGTAGAGCGCCAGGGATGACGGATGAGCCATGACCAAGTACATCCTGCGGCGGTGCCTGCTCGCCATACCTACCGTGCTGCTCGTCATCTTCATGACGTTCATGATGTTGCGGCTCGTGCCCGGCAGCCTCGTCGATACGATGATGGCCGACCGGCCCTACGCCACCGCTGAAGACCGCGCGGCGCTGTCGCGCCAACTCGGCCTCGACGAACCCATCCCGGAGCAGTTCGTCAAGTATCTCTGGCACGTTGCCCGCGGCGACCTCGGTGAATCTCCATGGACAACAACGCCGGTGACCGACGAACTGAAGCGCCGCCTCCCGGTGACGATGGAGTTCGGCGTGATGGCGATCCTCATCGGCCTCTGTGTGTCGCTGCCGGTCGGGGTGCTCTCGGCGATCCGCCAGGACACGATCAGTGACTACGTGGCGCGCAGCTTCTCCATCCTCGCGCTTTCCGTGCCCTACTTCTTCAGTGCGACCATCCTCATCGTGTTTGGGCCGAAGTGGGGGTGGACGCCGCCACTGATCTACAAAGGCTGGTCGGCCGGGCCGGGGCCGCACCTCTATTACTTCCTGGCGCCAGCGACTCTGCTCGGGCTGGCGCTGGCCGGCGGTGTGATGCGCCTGACTCGGACGATGATGCTCGAGGTGCTGCGGCAGGACTACATCCGCACGGCATGGGCGAAAGGCCTGCGTGAACGGTCGGTGATCTTCCGCCATGCGATGAAGAACGCGCTCATCCCGGTGATCACGATCGTCGGGCTGCAAGTCGGCACCGCGATTAGCGGGACGATCATCCTCGAGACGATCTTCAACATGCCCGGTGTTGGCCGGTTCTTCGTCGGCGCCATCCTCCAGCGGGATTATCCGAGCGTCCAGGGCGTCGTGCTCGTGCTGGCGACGGTGATCGTCATCGTCAACCTTGTCGTCGACCTTTCGTATGCGTGGCTCGATCCGCGCATCCGGTACTCGTGAGGCGAGGGGGAACGGACATGGCACAGCAACGAACGGCCGGGGCGATCGACCTCGAAATCGTGCCGGTTCGCCAGCCGCGCCGCCCGGGCGGATTCACCGATGTTGTCGTGCGGCTGTTACGGGAGAAGCCACTCGGCCTCGTCGGCGCGATCATCGTGGTGATCATCGCGGTGGCCGCCGTCGGAGCGTCGGTGTTTCCCTATGGCCCGAACGAACTCGGGGCCGGCTCGCGCCTGGCCGGGCCATCGGTCGGCCACCCGCTCGGGACGGACAACCTGGGGCGCGACGTGCTGGCGCGAGTCATCTACGGCGCGCGGGTTTCGATGTGGGTGGGCCTCCTCGCGGTCGTGACGTCGATGGCACTCGCCGTAACGGTGGGTACGCTCAGTGGCTACTTCGGCGGCTGGCTCGACATGGTCGTTCAGCGCGCGGTCGATGCCTTTATCGCTTTCCCGGGGCTCATCTTCCTGCTCTCCGTGATCGCGATCTTCCGGGACTCGCACGCGCCCGGCCTGCCAAAGGAGGGCATCTTTTCGACGCAGGTGACGCTGTTGATCATCAGTATCGGAATCCTGCTTGGCGTGGGCGCCTCGCGGATCATTCGCAGCACGGTGCTCACGGTGAAAGGCCTCACCTACATCGAGGCATCGCGTTCTGTCGGTTGCGGGCACGTGCGGATGATCTTCGTCCACGTATTGCCGAACGTGTTGCCGCCGGTGATCACGCTGGCGACGCTGGGTTTCGGCACCGCAATCCTGCTCGAAGCGTCGCTGAGTTTCCTCGGGTTCGGTGTACCGCCGAATGTGCCTTCGTGGGGCGGGATGCTGAACCGCGAGGCGCGCGCATTCATGACGCAGGCGCCGTGGCTGGCTCTCGGCCCGGGCATCACCCTTAGCCTCGCCGTCTTCGGGTTCAACATGCTCGGCGACGCGCTGCGCGACCTGCTCGACCCGCGTTTGCGCGGCGGCAGCGGGCAGTTCCAGTAGCGGTTATCCCTCCGCGAGGCGCGATTCGAGGGCGTGGGTCAGCCCCTCGACGCTGGTGACCTCGGCGTGGGGGCGTTCTTCCGGCGAGCGGGGCTGCTGGCGGCGGTGCCGGCCGGTGCGGAAGAGTACGGTGAGCATCCCGAGCAGGCGGGCGGGGGCAATGTCGTTGTCGATGCGGTCGCCGACCATGACGCAAGCCTGGGGCGCGACGTCGAGGTCCTGGCACGCGCGGAGGAAGAGCCGGACATCGGGTTTGCGGTAGCCGTGGCTCTCGCTGACCTCGCGATGGGCGAACAGTTGCCCAACGCCGTGGGCGTCAAGCGCCGCTATCGTCCGCGTGGGCTGGTTCGCGGCGAGGCCGAGTTTGAGGCCGCGGCCCTGGAGCGACCGCAGCAGTTCCGGGATGCCGGGGCGGAGTTCGATGCCGCCGCGACGGGCCGAGCGTTCTTCAGCGTGGCCGCGAAACTCGGTCCAGACTGCTTCATAGAGACGTGAGTCGTGTCCCGACAATTGCCAGACCATGGCCGCATAGGCGTTCGGCGCGAAGGCTGCGACGGCGGCGTCGCTGGCCATGTCGAGGTCAGCCTGGGAGACGGTAACGCCGTTCGCCGCGAATGCCGCGATGATGCCGGCGTCGATTCCCTGCTCGTGGAGGATTTCGGTGTCGATGGGCCCGCCGACATCGAAGAGGACGGCACGGATGGGCATCAACGGGCCACGCACAGAGGTCGGCAGGTGGCCGGCCGGCCGTGCCAACGGCTCGCCGTCACCTCCAGGAATACGGTTCCATCGATGACCGCCCTCTTGAACTCCGAGTGGAGTTCCCGGCAGCGGTCGAACTTCTCTCGCCAAAGGTGGTCGCCCTGGTTAAGCGGTGGTATCCGCAGCTCGGGTCGCGGGAGCGCCATCGCGTCACTCTACCAGCCGGCTACCGCCGCGGCCGGGACGCGACCGCCATCGACGACCTCGTCGAGGAACGTGATCGCCTCGTCGCCGAGGTCGAGCGGGTCGACGCGTTCGAGGTAGCGCTTGCGGTACTCGTTCGCGATGAGGAGCTTGCGGTAGTCGAGGCCGGCGCGGGCTTCGGCGTCGGCTTCGCCGAGGAGGAGGACGGTGCAGGTGAGCGCGGCGAGACGGTCGCACATCGCCGTCATGCGCGCTTCGCGCAGCTCGCCGTCACCCGCGAGGAGGGCTTCGAAGCGGGAGGCGACTTCCATCATGCGCAGGCGCACGGGTTGAGAGAGCCGCAGGACCTCCGCGTCGGTGAGGTTGTCGAGCTTCGATTCGAGGTCACGGAAGAGGGCGTCGTGGGCGCGGTTGCGAAGGGCTGCGCGTGCGACATCGAGCGCGACCACGTTCTCCGAACCTTCCCAGATGCTGCCGAGGTGAGCGTCGCGCACGAGCCGGGGGTTGACCCACTCCTCGATGTACCCATTTCCACCACGCACGTTCATCGACATGCCGGCGACCGTTCGGGCCTGGCGGCAGACCGCGTATTTGATGAGCGGCGTGACGATGCGGATGACTTTCTCGTGGAACTCGGAACCGGCATCGGCGTCGTCGAGTGTGCGTGCGGCGTAGAGGACGATGGAGAGCGCAGCCTCGGCGTCGAGCGTCATCTCGAAGAGTTGCTCACGCATGAGGGGAAGGTCGATGAGCGCCTTGCCGAACGCCGAGCGGCCGCGGGCGTGCGTCACCGCTTCGAGGACGGAGCGGCGCATGAGGGCAGCGGCGCGCATGCCGTTCGAAAGCCGCGAGACGTTAATCATCTCGGTCATCTGGGCGAAGCCACGGGTGATGTCGCCGACGGGGTAGCCGACCGCGTCGTGGAACTCGTACTCGCCGGTTGGCATCGACTTCGAGCCGAGTTTTTCCTTCAGACGGCGAACCGTGTAGCCGTTGCGGCTGCCATCGGGGAGCGTGCGGGGCACGAGGAACATGCCGAGGCCCTTTGTGCCGCCCGGGGCGCCTACGGGGCGAGCAAGCGTGAGGTGGATATCCGCGCCGACGTTCGAGCAGAACCACTTCTCGCCGCTCAACAGCCAGCGCCCATCGACCTCGCGGGCGACACACTCGTTCGCGCCAACATCGCTGCCACCGGTTCGTTCCGTCAGCAACTGGGCGGACTGGATGAGCGAATCGAAGTCGGTCGAAGTGAGGCCGGGGACGTAGCGCTGGCGCAGGTCGTCCGGGCCGAACTGGTCGATCACGCGGGCTGCCGAATCGGTCATCGAGATCGGGCAGAAGAGTCCGAATTCGGCCTGCACGAAGAGGTAGGAGAGCGCGTACTTGACGACGTGAGGCACGCGAGTGGGCCAGCCGAGGACACCCTCGCGGTGGGACATAGCGGCGAACCCGAAGCGTGAGAACCCGATCCGTTGCATCTCGACGAACGCCGGGTCGTACACGATGTCGTCCACGCGGTTGCCGTGTTCATCGAAGTTGCGGAGCACGGGCGGGTTGGCGTCGGCGCGCGCGGCGAGAGCGTCCAGTTCGGAACCGGCAACCGCGCCGAGTTCGCGGAGGTGTGGCAGCGCACGCTCGACATCCTGGGGCGCCGCGTAGGTGCGAAGGGCGCGCAGGAGGTTGGGGTCGGCTTCGAAGAAGTTGATCCCGCGCGTGGTGGGCATGCCGGATTTCGGAGGTAGCGTGGTCACGCGGCGATTCTACGCGTACGGCGAGCGCTGGTACGCTGCGAATCGATGATTGACTCCGAGGCCCTTTCCAGCGCCTTCGCCGAACGGTTTGGCGGGCCCCCGGCAGTGAGAGCGCTGGCGCCGGGGCGCGTGAACCTGATTGGCGAACACACCGACTACTGCGGCTTGCCCGTGCTGCCGATCGCCATCGACCGCGGGACCGGGGTGGCCGCGCGCGCGACCGCCGATGGCATCGTCACGGTCGTGTCGCGGCAGTTCACGAAGGAGGCGCGCTTCGCGCGGGCGGCGCCCGGCCGGGCGCACGAACCGTGGCACCGGTACGTCGCCGGTGTCCTCGAAGAACTCGCGAGTATGGCGGGTGGGCGCGGCGCCGAGGTCTTCATCGACTCCGACCTGCCGACGAGCGGTGGCCTCAGCAGCTCGAGTGCGCTCTCCGTGGGCTTGCTGGCGGCGCTGGCGGGCGCCTGGGGCGCCCCTCTCGCCGCTGATGAACTCGCGCGGACCGCGGCGTCCGCGGAGCGGCGCGTGGGCGTCGAGACGGGCGGAATGGACCAGGCGGTCATAACGCTCGCCGAAGCTGGCCACGCGCTCCGGATCGACTTCCTCCCACCGGCCCACAGGCTGGTCGCAATCCCCGGCGAGCTGGCGTTCGTGGTCGCGGCATCAGGCGATGTCGCAGCGAAAGGCGCCGGCGCGCGCGAGGCCTACAACGAGCGCGTCGTCGGCACGCGTATCGCGGCGCTCATGCTGGCGGACGTGCTGGGCATCGACCTCGATGGACCGCTCTTGCTCGGCGCCGTCGCGGGGATCGAAGTCGCGAGCGTGATGGCCGAAGAGCTGCCAGCCCAGATGTCGGCGCGCGCCGCCGCCAACGCGGCGGAGGCGAACGTCGACCGGATCGTGTCGCTCAGCGCTGAGCACTATGACGCCTCGAAACGTGTCCCGGTGCGCGCCTACGCCCGCCACGTCCTGGCCGAAGCGGAGCGCGTGGAGGCGGCCGAGGCGGCGCTGACCGTGGGCGACCTGAAGGGCTTCGGCAAGCTCATGGACCAGTCGCACGACAGCCTGCGAAACGACTATCGCTGCAGTACACCGGCACTCGACCGGGTGGCGGCGGCGATGCGACGAGCGGGCGCCTATGGCGCGCGGCT
>CAYYDX010000055.1:0-22652 GCA_964470735.1 uncultured Anaerolineaceae bacterium | reverse complement strand
GACTACCTCGGAACCAAACTCACGCTCTTAGCGCTGGCGGGCGAGATGTACTCGATGGGCATCCTCGAACGGGAGCCGGTGACGATGTACGGCGCCGCTTCACTGGTCGAATCCGGCTCGGCGGCAGCGGTCGCCATCATGGCGGCCATGCGTTGCGGACAGGAGCAGGGCGTCGGCCAGTGGGTCGACTTTTCGATTGCGGACAGCCACTTCCTCGGCGCCGACCGGCGGCACGTCGGCACCATCGTCTACGAATTCTCGGGACGGCGCACCGCGCGCACGTCGCGCACCATGCGCGCCGCGCTTTCGGGCGTGTACCCCTGCGCGGATGGCTGGGTCGAGTTCACGGCGGCGTCGAACCGGATGGACCGCTTCGCGAACATGCTCGGCAACCCGGAGTGGCTCGACGACCCGAAGTGGTCGCAGCGGACGGCCCTGCTCGACCCGGAGAACATCGCTGAACTCGAGGGATACTTCTTCGCGTGGCTGAGCGAACATACGAAGCGCGAGATCTGGGAGGCGGCGCGCGAGGCGCGGGTGCTCTGCGGCCCGCTATTCGATGTCGCTGAGATCGCAGCCGACGACCACTTCCGCGGGCGGGGGTTCTGGCAGACCGCGCACCACGCCGCGCTCGGTGAGGTGACCTTCCCCGGCCGGCCGCTGATGATGCCCGATTCGCCGTGGGAGTTGCGCCGCCCTGCGCCGCTGCTCGATGAGCATCGCGCCGAGATCCTGGCCGAGGCGCGCGGGCCGGTTCCATCGCTGCCGCCGCGGGCTGCGCGCCCGAAGCTGCCGCTCGAAGGCGTGCGCGTCATCGACCTCTGCGTGGTCTGGGCCGGGCCGTTTTCGACGCTGCTTCTCGGTGACCTCGGCGCCGAGGTGTTGAAAGCAGAGAACGGCCATCTCATGCAGCCGATGACCCGCGGCGGTCTCGCGCGGCCGCCGAAGGAACTGCTCGGCCGGTTGCCACCGGCGGCGGGCGGTCTGCCGAACAACGAACCCGGACCGCGCCCGTGGAACTACAACCCCACGTTCGTCCAGCTGTTTCGCAACAAGAAGAGTTTCACGGTGGACCTCCGCAGCGAGGAGGGCCGTGAGATCTTCGGCCGCATCGTCGCCGAATCGGATGTGGTGGTGGAGAACAACGCGACCGAGACGATGGAGGGTCTCGGCATCACGTACGAGTTCCTCAAGAAATACAACCCGAAGATCATCATGGCCCGCATCCCCGCCTACGGTTCGACCGGGCCGTACAACCAGGCGCGCGCGCTCGGTGTGCACCTCGAGAGCGTGATGGGGCACACGCTGCTGCGCGGCTACTCCGACCTCGACCCGTCGGAGAACTCGGCCATCTTCTCCGGCGACTACCTCGCCGGGGCGCAGACGGCGCTCGCGGTGATGATGGCGCTTCGCCACCGCGATCTCACTGGCGAGGGCCAGAAGATCGAGGTGGGCCAGGCGGAGAACGCCTCCGCGATGCTCTCCCACGCGTTCATGACGCATGCGCTCACGGGCCAGGTTCCCGAGCGGCTGAGCAACCGCTCGGTCTACGGGTTCGCACCGACCGGGGTCTATCCCTGCAAGTCGCCCGGTTCGGCCGAAGAGTGCGCCGACCGCTGGATCAGCATCGGTATCTGCAATGATGCGCAGTGGGCGGGGCTGGTCGAAGCGATGGGCCGCCCGGACTGGGCGCTTCACCCGCGGCTGGCCACGAACGAGGGGCGGCTCGCCGAACACGACGCGATCGACCGGCAACTTGCAGAGTGGACCGCGGACTGGGACGACTACGAACTCTTCCATCACCTCCAGGCCGCGGGCGTACCCGCCGGGCCAGTGGTCGAAAGCTCGCGCGCCTTTGACGATGCGCACGTGCTGGCGCGCGGGCTATACCAGCCGCAAATGCTGTTCGACGGGCTCGGGCCGTTCCGCTTCAACACGCCGATGTTCCGCTTCTCCGAGACGCCGAGCACGGTGCGCCAGCCGCCTGTGGCGCTGGGCGAGCACAACGAGTACGTCTACCGGGAACTGCTCGGAGTCGACGATGCGGAGTACGAGCGGCTGGTGGCCGCCGGGCACATTGCGCAGGACTTCGACGCGAGCATCCCCTAGCCTGGTGCATTCGAGTGCTACTTGCCGGGCGTTCCCACAGCGCCGTCGCGGAGGAGCGTGGCGGCGGCGTCACGTGAGCGGGCGCGGAGGGCGACCATGCCGAGGAGGACGACGGTCATCGTGGCGACCGCGAGGCCGGCGAGGGTCGCGCGCTCACCCGACCGGTCGGCGATGAGGCCAACCGGGTAGGAGACGATCGAGTTGAAGCCGAAGGCCATCATCGAAACGGACATGACACGGCCGAAGTAACGGGGGTCGGAACGTTCCATGAGGTTCACGTTGTTGAGCATCTGGAAGCCGCTCGAAGACGCGCCCACGAGCGAGGCCACTCCGAGGGCCACCCAGAAACCGGGGGCCACCGCCAGCAGGGCGAGCGAGCCCGCGAGGCAGGCGCCGAAGAAGAGCATCACGGCCGTCGGGTTCTTCAGCCGCCGCGAGGCGAGCGCGAGGGTGACGACGATCCCGCCCGTGGCCGTGGCGCCGTAGATGACACCGAGTTCGCTGGCCGGGTGGCCGAGGGTGTTTTCGAGGTAGCCGGGCATGATCGTCTGGTAGGAAAAGCCGGCGAGGACGACGCCGACGAAGACGCAGGCCAGCAGTCGCACATCCTTGTCGCTCCAGATGTAGGCGAACCCTTCGGAGAGGTCGGCGCGGACGGAGGTGGGGTTCGCGCGGGGCCGAGGCGGCGACGCCTCCATCTGGAGGAGCGTCAGGACCACTCCGCCGAAAATCAGCGCCATGACGGCATACGTGCCGGCCGTGCCGAAGAGCGACCAGCCGACGAGCAGCCCAGCGACGAGCGGGCCGACGATCCGGGTGGTGTTCATCGAGAGTTGCTGGATGGCGATGCCCCTGGGCAGGTCTTCGCCGGTGAGCAGGTCGCCGACCCACGCCTGCCGGGTCGGGCCCATGAGCGAGTACATGCAGCCGAGGACGAGGCTCGCGCCCGCCAGCATGAGGATGGTGATGACACCCGTGGCGATCAGCCCGGCGATCAGTGCGAAGACGGCTCCGATGACGAACTGCGCCGAGGTCAGCAGCTTCTTTTTCGAAACCCGATCGGAGAGCGTGCCGCCGAGTGGGCTGAGGATGAGCATCGAGATGCCCTGGCCGAGGAAGACGAAGCCGACGGCGCCGTTTTTCCCGGTGAGGTCGAAGGCGAGGACACCCTGGGCAACCTGCATCATGCCGAAGGCGAGCATGGCGAGGCCCGTCCCCGCGAAGAGCAGGAAGAACTCGCGCTGGCGCAGCACTGCGAAGGGGTGGTTCGATCCTGCTGCCGTGGGTGGCCTCCCTGTGGTTGGTCGTTCCGCACGGACCCGCGGCGCACGCAACGTGGGACGCGTCTGCCCCCACTTTGCGCCCCTCGCAGCGCAGGGCGCAACCTTCAGGTAAGGGGGTCCCCGCTCCCGTAGAATCGGCGGCGGCGGCCCGCGATGGCCGCCGGAGGTAGCGGTATGTGGCTTCGCGTTCGCCAGATCGCGTTCATTGTCGAGGACTGCGACAACGTAGCGGCACAGTTGCACGACGTGTTCGGCCTCGAAGTGGCATACATCGATGACCACCTGCCGGGCGCGTTCGGCCTGCAGAACCGCCTGCTGCCGGTGGGCACGCAGTTCATCGAACTCTGCTCGCCGATTCGCCAAAACACCGCCGGCGGCCGCTACCTCGAAAGGCGCGGCGGCGACGGCGGCTACATGGTCATTTGCCAGTGCGACGACCATGCGCCGCGCAAACGCCGCGTGCAGGGACTCGGCATCCGCACGGTCACCTCGCGCGACACAGCGGAGTCGTGCCTGATGCAACTCCACCCGCAGGACACTGGCGGGTCATTCCTCGAGATCGACTGGCACGAAGGCCCGGACGATGAGTTTCCGGGCTGGAGCCACGCGATTCGCGGGCCGTGGCCGGATTTTATCCGCACCGGCCGGGTGAACCGGATCAGTGGTGTCGAGATCCAGTCGCCCGACCCGGGAAGAGTGGCGGCGCGCTGGAGCGAGATTATCGAGCAGCCCCTCGTGGCGGGCGCCGAAGGTCCTGAGCTGCGGGTCGATAATGCGACCATCCGGTTCGTGACCGCGACCGACGGGCGGCCGGAGGGACTCGGCGGGATCGACCTCGCAGCGACTGACGCCAGCGCAGCCCGGGACGCCGCTCGCGCTCGCGGCTTGCTACGCGACGATGGCGTCGTCATGATCGGCGGCATGCGAATCAGGCTGGTTTGAGGAGGCGTTTCTTGACGATCGACAGCTACAAGTACCTGCCGCGCTCGATGAAAGTGATGTACGAGGCGACCCCGCCCGCGGAGGAACCCGCGGCGTGGGCTCCGTTGCCGAAGCCATTGCGCCAGTGCTCGGTCGCGCTGATGACTTCCGCCGGGATCTTCCTGAAGGACTCCCAGGAGGGGTTCGATGAAGCGCGAGAGTGGGAGAACCCGGAATGGGGCGACCCCACCTACCGCGTCATCCCCTCGGATGTGCGCCAGGAGCAGATTGGCTGCTCGCACCTCCACATCAACCACGACGACCTGCTCGAAGACGTGAACGTCGTCCTGCCCATCCGCGCGTTCGAGAAGCTCGCGGACGAGGGAGTCATCGGTTCGCTGGCGGCGGAACACTACTCGTTCATGGGCTACCAGGACCGCCGGCTGGAAGACTGGAAGAACGTGCAGGGGCCAGAGCTGGCGGCCAGGCTGAAGGAGCGCGCCGTCGATGTGCTGCTGCTCGCGCCTGCCTGACCGGACTGCTGCAGAAACGTGCCCGTGCTGGCGCGTGTGATTGAATCGCTCGGTATCCCCACGGTGACGGTGACGATGATGCCGGAGTTGGCGCTGAAGATGCACGCCTCGCGCATCGTCGGCGTCGAGTTCCCCTTCGGCCACAGTTTCGGGACGCCCCACAACGACGGCCTCATGCTCACCGTGGCGCGAACGGCCTGCGAGGCGCTCGAAGAGGCCGGAGCGCCCGGCTACCGGCTTGACGTCGATGCCGAGTGGCCAGTGCCGCTCGAGGTGGCATACAAGACGTGGCACCCGCCGCGTCCGAGTCCGATCGTGGCGCGCATGCTCAAGGCCCGCGGCCAGTAGCAGCGGATGCCGGCGCCCCGGTGGTTGTCGCCGGGGCGGATGCATTCCACAATCGGCCATCCACCACACCTTCGGGAGGGCGCATGGCTGGCCGGTTGGCAGGAAAGAACGTCGTCGTGAGCGCGGCGGGCCAGGGCATTGGCTGGGCGAGCGCGCTCCTCTTCGCGCGCGAGGGCGCGACCGTGCACGCCGTCGACATCAACACGGCCACGCTCGCAACGCTGTCCGCCGAAGCGCCGGCCATCAGGACGCAGCAACTCGACGTGACCGACCCGGCCGCGATCACGGCGTTCTTCGCGGGCGCCGGCGCGGTCGATGTGCTGTTCAACTGCGCCGGCTACGTCCACCACGGCACCATCCTCGACGCCTCCGAAGACGACTGGGACTTCTCGTTCAACCTCAATGTCCGCTCGATGTACCGGATGATTCGCGCGGCGCTGCCGGGCATGCTCGAGCGCGGCGGTGGCAGCGTCATCAACATGTCGTCGGTCGTATCGAGCGTGAAAGGCGCGCCGAACCGCTTCGTCTACGGGACGACGAAGGCCGCGGTCATCGGGCTGACACGCTCGATTGCGGCGGACTTCGTGGGGCAGGGGATTCGCTGCAACGCCATCTGCCCCGGCACCGTCGAGACGCCGTCGCTACAGGGGCGGATCAACGCGTTCGACGACCCGGTGGAGGCGCGCAAGATGTTCATTTCGCGCCAACCGCTTGGCCGACTCGGCACCGCCGAGGAGATCGCGAACCTGGCGCTTTACCTCGCGTCCGACGAGTCGTCGTACACGACCGGCGCCATCCACATCATCGATGGCGCGTGGTCGAACTGATGGCGCGATGAAGACCTACGCGCAGACCATCCTCCTCCGCGATGACCCGGGCGTGATTGCGGCGTACCGCGAGCACCATGATGCCATCTGGCCCGAAGTCGCGGAGGGACTGCGCAGCGTCGGCATCCTCCAGATGCGCATCTGGCTGCTGGGGGGCCAGCTCTTCATGGTGATGGACACGGTCGACGGCTTCGAGCCGGAACGCGACTTTGCACGCTACGAAGCCGGCCACCCGCGCCGGGCCGAGTGGCAGCGCCTCATGGAGTCGTTCCAGGCGCCGGTGGCCGATGCGAAGCCCGGCGAATGGTGGGCTCAGATGGAACTGGTGTTTTCGCTCAATGACTGACGCACTCCCGCAGGCCTGGCCGCGCCCGTCGAATCCCCGGCCAATCGTCATCTTCGGGGCAGGCAGCATCGTTCGCGACGCCCACCTGCCCGTGTACCGGCGGCTTGGTTTCCCGGTCGCCGGTGTGTTCGATCCGAATCTCGAGGCCGCGCGTGCGCTCTCCGCGCGATTCGACGGCGTGCCGGTCTTCGAAACCTTCGATGAGGCCGCGGCGCAGGCCGGGGTGGTGTTCGACCTCGCCGTCCCGCCGGAAGCCATCGAGGGGATCGTTTCGCGGCTGCCGGGGGGCGCGGGCGTGCTCATCCAGAAGCCGCTCGGCGTGGACTATGCCAGCGCGCAGCGCATCGTGCGGGCCTGCCAGTCGTGCCAGCTGGTTGCGGCTTCGAACTTCCAGTTGCGCTTCAGCCCCGACATGATCGCTCTCGGCGCCGCCATCGAGCGGGGCGACCTCGGCGAGGTGATGGACGTCGAGGTGCGCGTCGTGGTTCACACCCCGTGGGAGTACTGGGCGTTCCTCAAGGCCTCACCGCGGCTCGAGGTGCTGATGCACTCGATCCACTACATCGACCTCGTCCGCAGACTGCTTGGCGACCCGCCGGGCGTGTACTGCAAGGGCCTGCGCAACCCGCTCACGCCGGAGTTCGCGGACGCGCGGACGACGATCATCCTCGACTACCCCGGCGTGCGCTGCAGCATCCTCGCGAACCACTCCCACCGGTTCGGGGCTGAACTCCAGCAGTCGCAGATCAAGGTCGAGGGCACGAAGGGGGCGATGATCGCGACGATGGGGGTAAATCTCGATTACCCGAACGGCAAGCCGGACGAGTTGCTGTTCGCACCCGAGGGCGGCCCCTGGCAGCCGATTCCGCTGCGCGGGTCATGGTTCCTCGAAGCATTCGAAGGGCCGATGAGCAACCTCCAGCGCTTCGTCGCGGGGGAAGATTCTGCCCTTGTGAGCCCTGTTTCCGATGCCCTTCGGACTATGGCGGTGGTGGAAGCCTGCTACGCTTCGAGCACCGCGGGAGGCCTGCCGCTCCCCTCGGAGGGGTAGGCATTTGGCAATCCGCGTCGACTCGCACCAGCACTTCTGGCGCTACTCGCCGGGGGAGTACCCGTGGATCAATGACCAGATGCCGGCGCTCAAGCGCGACCGCCTCCCGGCCGACCTTGCGCCGATCCTGGCGGCGGCGCGGGTCGACATGTGCGTGGCCGTGCAGGCGCGGCCGTCGCTCGAGGAAACCCGCTGGCTGCTCGAACTCTCGCGTGAGCATGGCTTCATCGGCGGGGTGGTCGGCTGGTTCGACCTCTGTTCGCCACGCCTCGAAGCCGACCTCGATGCGCTGCCGTGGCCGAACCGCCTCGTGGGCGTGCGCGCGATGTTGCAGGACGAACCCGACGACGAGCACATGCTGCGCGAGGAGTTCCGGCGCGGGCTCAAGGTCATCGGCGAGTGCGGGTACACGTATGACCTGCTGGTCTACCCGCGCCACCTGCCGTACGCGCTGAAACTCGTGCGCCAGTTCCCTTCGATGCGCTTCGTCGTCGACCACATTGCGAAACCTCCCATCGCATCGGGTGAACTCGACCCGTGGGCGAAACTCATGCGCGAACTGGCCCACGAACCGAACGTCGCCTGCAAGCTCTCTGGCATGGTTACCGAGGCGGCCGTTCACTGGCAGCCTGCCGACCTCGCGCCGTACATCGACATTGTTGGCGACTACTTCGGCGAGAAGCGCTTGATCTTCGGCTCCGACTGGCCGGTGTGCGAACTGGCGGCGAGCTATGCGCAGGTGGTCGAGGTGGTGGAGCGCCACTTCGCCTATCTTCCGCAGGAGTCGCGCGAGTGGATCATGGGCGGAAACGCCGGACGCTGGTACGACCTCGGCTTCAGCGTGGAGAACCGCTACCCGTTCGCTTGACCGCGACGGCGGGCGCGGCGAGAGTTCGCCCCATGCCACGAACCATCACCGGGATGCGCGTCCGCGACATCCGCATGCCCACGTCCCGCTTCCTCGACGGCTCCGACGCCATGAACCCGGATCCGGACTACTCGGCTGCCTACGTCACGTTCAGCACCGATGCCGGCGACGGGCTCGAAGGGAACGGGATGACGTTCACCATCGGGCGCGGGAACGAGCTTTGCTGCGCCGCCATCGAAGCGCTCCGGCCGCTTGTCATCGGGCGTACGCTCGAGTCGTTCACTGAGAACATGGGTGCGTTCTGGCGACACATGACGGGCGACAGCCAGCTGCGCTGGATCGGCCCCGAGAAGGGCGTGATCCACCTCGCAACGGCGGCGGTGGTCAACGCGGTCTGGGACCTCTGGGCGAAGGTAGAAGGGAAGCCGGTGTGGAAGCTTGTCGCCGACATGACGCCGGCGGAGTTCGTGCGCTGCGTGGACTTCCGCTACATCACCGATGCCATTTCGCCGGGCGAGGCAGAGGAGATGCTGGAACGGCTGGCAGCGACGAAGGCTGAGCGCGAGGCCGAGATGCGCCGCGATGGATACCCGGCGTACCTCACCTCGGCGGGCTGGATTGGCTATCCCGAAGAGAAGATGCGGAAGCTCTTCCGCGAGGCGCTGGCCGAGGGCTGGAACCACTTCAAGGTGAAAGTGGGCACGAGCGTGGAGGCCGACATTGCGCGGCTTGAGATCGCCCGCCAGGAAATCGGCCCGGCGCGGACGCTGATGGTCGATGCGAACCAGGTGTGGGACGTCGGCCAGGCGATCGACCACATGCGCAACCTGGAGCGCTTCAACCTCACCTGGATCGAAGAGCCGACGAACCCGGATGACGTACTCGGGCACGCCGCTATCCGGCGGGCGCTGAGGCCGATGGGCGTGGCGACCGGCGAACACTGCGCCAACCGGATCATGTTCAAGCAACTCCTCCAGGCCGAGGCGATCGACTACTGCCAGGTCGATAGCTGCCGCCTCGGGGGCCTGAACGAGGTGCTCGCGGTGCTGCTGATGGCGGCGAAGTTCGGCGTGCCAGTCTGTCCGCATGCCGGCGGAGTCGGCCTCTGCGAGTACGTCCAGCACATCTCGCTGATCGACTACATCTGTGTGAGCGGGAGCCACGAGGGGCGCTGGACCGAATTCGCGAACCACCTGCACGAGCACTTCGTCGACCCGGTCGTCGTGCGCAATGCGCGCTACCAGGCGCCACTGGCCCCCGGCTACAGCATCACGATGCGCCCGGAGTCGCTGGCGGAGTTCGAATACCCGAACGGCAGCGCCTGGCGATAGCCAGCGGAATCAGGCGCGGAAGATGGTCGCGCCCTCCTTCACGGTTTCGACGACATCGATGCCTGCCAGTTCCGAAGGCGCCACGCGCGTGGGGTCGGCTTCGAGCACGACCAGGTCGGCGAGTTTCCCTTCGCTGATGGAGCCCTTTTGGCCCTCTTCGAAATGCGCGTAGGCGGCGTCGAGCGTCACCGCGCGGAGGGCTTCTTCGACCGTGAGCGCCTGTTCCGCTCCGAGTTCCTGGCCGGTTCGCGTTCGGCGAGCGACGGCGCTCCAGACGAGCCGCATGACGTCGGGCGGAACGACCGGCGCGTCGTTGTGGAGGTTCAACCGGAGCCCGCGGTTGGCTGCCGAGCGGAGCGGGCTGATGCGCCGTGCGCGCTGCTCGCCGAGCACGGAATCGCGGTGGTAGTCGCCCCAGTAGAACACGTGCGAAGCGAAGAACGACGGGAGGACGCCGAGTTCGGCCATGCGGTCGAGCTGGTCGTCGCGCACCGTTTGGGCATGGATCATGACCGGGCGGCGGTCGTGGCCGGGGTGGTTTCGCCCGGCGGCGGCGATAGCGCGCAAATACTGCTCGCACGCCGCGTCGCCGTTGCAGTGGGAGATGACCTGCCAGCCCTGCCGGTAGGCCATTTCGGTGAGCCCGAACGCCTGCTCGTCCGGCATCGCCGGGTAGCCGCAGTAGTCCGCCGGCTGGCCATCGGGAATGACGTGGTAAGGCTTCGTCAGCCATGCCGTCTTCCCCTGTGGCGAGCCGTCGAGCATGAGTTTCATGCCGCCGAGCTTGAAGCGGCCGCGATACTCTCCCGTTGGCTTGCCGCTGAGCATCGCGCGGGCCTGGGCCCAGAAGGCGTACCCCACGACGTCGAGGTCGAGGCGGCCCTCGCTGGCGGCCACCTCGAGCATCGCCTGCTCGGCAGGGAACATCGCGCCTTCCTGGGCGGTGGTCAGGCCAAACGAAGCGTAGAGCCGCTGTGCCGAAGCCAGTTGCGCGGCCTCCGTCGCGGATGACGGCGCGGGGATGAGCCCAGCTCCGAACGGCCCCATCGCGGCCTCTTCGAGAACGCCGTCGGGCTCGCGCGAACCCTCACGCCGCCGAATGACGCCCCCGGGCGGGTCATCGGATGCCGCGCTGATCCCGGCTAACTCGAGGGCGAGCGAATTGGCAACCGACAGGTGCCCCGAGACGTGCTGGAGATAGATCGGGTGCTCGCGGGAGACGCGGTCGAGGTCGTCGCGCGTCGGGTGGCGGCGCTCGGCGAGAAAGGCGTTGTCGTACCCCCGGCCGACGATCCAGTCGCCGGGCCGCTTGTCGCGTTCGCCGGCAAACCGTCGCAACTCCGCGACGAGTTCGTCGATGGTCGTGACGGCGCCGACGGGTGGCCCGGCGAGGTTCGCAAAGCCGAAACTGGCGGCGACCTTGGCGAGGTGCCCGTGGCCATCGACGAAGCCGGGGAGGAGCGCCCGGTCACCGAGTTCAGTCACTTCGGTGGCTGGTTGGCGCAGGCGAAGCCCCGTGGCCCGGTCGGTTGCGGCGAGGATGCGCCCGCCACCGATGGCGACCGCCTCCACGCGCGGGTTGGCCGGGTCCATCGTGAGGATGTTTGGCCCGAGGAAGAGGCGTTCGACGTCTGCTGGCTGGCTCATGCTGACTCCCGGGGTGAACGGTGGGCATCATTCGCCACGGTCGTGGGGCTGTCAAAGCGGGCCCCCGGTTGCGTGATGCTACCAACGCCAACTGCGCGTACACTCCCGCGAATGTCGGAATTCGCACCCGAAGCCGCCGCGATCCCACTTGCCGGGGCAGGCGAGGAATCCGAGTCGCGCAACCCGTTCGCGGTCGTGGGCTACCGGCTGTGGTGGGTCGCTTCGATCGTCGCCGGTACGGGTGTCGGTATTCAGTCGGTGACGGTGCCGCTCTTCATCCGCGACCGGGTTGCCGATGACCAGCGAGCGACGCTGATCGCGGCGGCGCTCATCTGCCAGACCATCCCGGGGGCGCTGTTCGCCCTGATCGGCGGTGTTGTGGCCGACCGGGTGGAACGCCGCCGGATCCTGGTGCGCACCTACGGGGTGGCCGCTGCCGTTTCGCTCGTGTACGTCGCGCTTTCCGGCGCCGACGTCGAAGTCATCTGGCCGGTCTTCATCCTCTCCGCGATCGTCGGGAGTGCGGGCGCGTTCACGAACCCGGCACGGCAGAGCATGATGCCGCAGATCCTCAGCATCGCGCAGCTTCAGAACGGGGCCATCTTCGGCACGATGGCGTTCATGGCGACGCTGCAGTTTGGCGGCCCCGCGATCGGCGGCGTCGTCGCCGATCATGCCGGGCTGACTTCGGCGTTCGGGATCGAAGTGCTGACCCTCGCTACGGCAGCCCTCCTCTTCTCACTGATCGCGACCGACCGGCCGGTTCCGACCGGCAAGAGTGTCTTCCGCGACCTGGCGCAGGGCCTTCGCTACGTGAAGGAGAGCCCCGCGATCATGGGGATTCTCGCGCTCGGGACAGTGCCGGGGCTGCTCCTGATGGGGCCGTTCATGGTCACGCTGGTGCTCATCGTGCAGGACGTTTACCACCAGTCGGACACGTTCGTCGGGCTGCTCGTGGGTTCCATGGGGGCGGGCATCCTCGTCGGCTCGGTCGGGATGAGCCTCATCCGGATCAACCGGCGGGGGCTGCTGGTCTGCTTCTCGCTGTTCGGCGGCGGGCTGTTCTGGCTGGCTTTCAGCTACGCGCCGAACATCTGGGCGGCGATGGCGCTGATCGCGCTCGCGGGCGTGCTTGGCCCGGCCATCTTCATCAACTTCGCGGTGGCCTTGCTCCAGGAGCATTCCGACCGGGCGATGATGGGGCGGGTGATGAGCATCTACGGCCTGAGCTTCAGCGCGAGCATGCCCGTCGGCTACGCGCAGGCGGCGGCGCAGGTTTCGCTGTGGGGCCCGCAGACGACGATGGCCGTGGGTTCGGCGATCGCCGTGGCACTGGGCCTGCTGACGATGCTGTTCTTGAAGCCCGTCACGCGATTGCAGTGAAGTGCTATTCGAGCGGGCGGCCGCGGTGTTTGGGCGACATCTCGACCATCGCCTGGTTGACCAGCTCGCGGCGCTTCTGCGGGTCGGGTTCGAAGGTGAACCAGCTCAGGAAGGCGGTGTCGATGCCGGCGTCGAGGTAGCGCTGGACGTGCTCGTTCCGTTGTTCCGCTGAGCCGTGGACGATGAGGGCGTCGATCACGGATTCGGGGGTGTTTGCGATGGCGCCTTTGCGGTCGCCGGCGTCCCACGCGTCCCACATGCCGCGCAGTTCCTCGCTGCGGCCGAGCCACTGGTGGAACGCCTTGTAGACGGGCACCTGGAGATAGGAGTTGAGGAAGCGGCGGCGCATGACGTCGGCCTCGTCGCTCGGCGGGTCGATGTTGATCATCAGGCGGGCGGTGATTTCGAGTGACGCCGGGTCGCGCCCGGCCTTCGCAGCGGCGTCGCGGACGACGGCCACCGACTTCTTCACGTCGTCGGCCGAAAGCCAGTTGATGACCGCGCCATCGCCGACTTCGCCCGCGACCCTGAGCATGTTCTCGCGCAGGGCGGCGACATGGATGCGAGGCGCAATCTCCGGCGGCTGGGAGAGGCGGAAGCCGTTGACCTGGAACGTTTCGCCTTCGAAGACGACGCGCTCACCGGCCAGGGCCGGGCGGAGGAACTTCACCATCTCGCGCACGCGTGTCGCGGGCTTGTGATAGGTCAGGTTGTTCCACTGCTCAACGATTGGCTGGGAACCGGCGCCGATGCCGAATTCGAACCGCCCCGGAGCGAGGTCGGCGAGGCTGGCGGCGGTCTGGGCGAGGGTAGCGGGTCCGCGCGTGTAGACGTTCGCGATGGCGGTGCCGATGCGCATTTTCGAATGCAGCGCGAAGACGCTCAGCGGTACGAAGCAGTCCTGCCCGTCGACTTCGAACGACCAGGCGTCGGTGTAGCCGAGGTCTTCGGCCTCGCCAGCGATGGCGACGTGCTCGGGCAGGGTGAACCCAAGGTGCGGGATTGAGAGCGCGAGACGCTTCTTCATCGTTACTCCCCCATGATCCGGTGCATGCGGTCGACAAGGACAGGCACGTACCACTCGAACTCCGCCGCGCCGGGGTTCGATGCCGTTTTCTCGAGGTAGTGCATGTAGAGGCCCTCGAGGATGATCGCGAGCTTATAGACGGCGAGCGTGTGGTAGAAGGCGAAGCTCTTCATCGACCGGCCGCTCTTCGCTTCGTAGCGCGCGGCCATCTCGTCGACGGTGAGGAAGCCTTCGCCGGTGGTCAGCGGCGGTCCCTCGTTGAGGCGGCGTGTACCGGGCGGGTCACCGGGGTCGCCCCAGGTCGAGAGAATCCAGCCGAGGTCAGCGAGCGGGTCACCGATGGTGGCCATCTCCCAGTCGAAGATGGCAATCAGTTCCGGCGCCTCGGCGCGGAACATGACGTTGTCCAGTTTGTAGTCGCCGTGCACAACGCCGACGCCGCCGGCCTCGGGGATGCGGGTTCGCAGCCAGTCGGTGGCCGAATCGAGCCCGGCGAGTTCGCGGGTGCGCGGCCGGGTGAGTTCCCACTGCTTGCTCCAGCGCTCGACCTGGCGGGGCAGGTAGCTCTCGACTTTGCCGGTCAGCCCGGCGGCCTGCCAGTCGACGGCGTGCAACTCCACGAGTGCGTCGATGATCTCCTCGGAGACCCGGCGGCGACCGCCAGGGTTGTCGTAGGCCGCGGGCATTTCGGCGCGAATGACGACGCCCTCGGCGCGCTCCATCAGGTAGAACGGCGCGCCGATGACGGAGTTGTCTTCACAGACAGCGACCGGGCGGGGTACACGCGCCCGGCCGTGGAGCGCCTTGAGGTAGCGGTATTCCCGCACCACGTCGTGGGCGGTGGGGAGGAGGGGGCCACGCGGCGGGCGGCGCAACACCCAGCGTTCGGCGCCGCGCGTCACGTAGAAGGTCTCGTTCGAAAAGCCGGCGACGTGTTTCTGGACTTCGAGTGCGCCGGAAGCGCCGGGGACGTGTTCGTTCACGAAGCGCTCGAGCGCGGGCACGTCGATCAACTGTGCGAGTTCGGCGTCAGCCATGAATGGAACTCCTCCGGGAGCCGGCGGGATCGCGCCGGGAGCCGAAAGAGTCTTGCCCGGCCACCCCACGGAGTCAACCGAACCGGGTCAGTCGGGCTTATCGCCGCGGCTTTCGCGTAGGAGCTGCTCGATATCGAGGAGGACGTCTTCGGCGCGTGGCAGCTGGGATTGCGTGCCGGTTTCGATGCCCGCATCAACGGCCGATTCGAGCTGGTGGACGTAGTCCTGGATCTCCGGGTTGCCGCTGAGGGCGGTGTTCACTTCATCGACGAAGCGGTCGGCGGCGGCGTCGATTTCGGAGAGGTCCCACTCCATCCCGACGATCGGCTGGAGGCGGCGGAGAAGCGCCGCGGTTGCCGGCGGGTTCTGCGAGGTGGTGATGTAGTGGGGGACGTTCGCCCAGAGGCTGGCGCCGGAGACGCCGCCTTCGCGCAGTGCATTGTGGAGAACGCCGACGATGCCGGTCGGGCCTTCGTATCGTGACGGCTGGAGGTCGAGCCGGGCGGAGATTCCGGGGTCCATCGCGCTGCCGGTGACGCGTACCGGGCGGCTGTGGGGCACATCGGCGAGGAGCGCCCCGAGCGAGACCACCATGTCGGCGCCGAGGTCGCGGAAGAGTTCGGCGTGGGCAGAGGTGAATGTGCGCCAGCGCAGGGCCGGCTCGGCGCCGATGAAAACGACGATGTCGTGCGGGCCGGTGGGGTTGCGGGCGTAGAAGAAGTCGTTGGCCGGCCAGTTGACCTCGCGGTCGCCCCGGGCAGTGATGCGGACGGTGGGGCGCTGTTCCTTGAAGTCGTAGAACGGTTCGGCGTCGATGGTGGCGAACTTGCGCGCCCCAAGCCGGCGGACGATGAAGCGGGCGGCATTGGTCGCCGCGGAGGCAGCGTCGTTCCAGCCGGTGAAGGCGCAAACGGCCACCGGCGACTTCAACCCGGGCTGGGCATCGACCTTGAGGTATTCCACGCGGGCAGGATAACAAGGAGTCCGATGGCTGTCAGAGCGCGCTCCTCATCACCCGCGCTGACACCTGCTTTCGAACTGGCGCAAACCTCAGCGTACAATTCCGAACATATGAGCGACCGGGCAACGGTGCTTCACGTCGACCTCGACGCGTTCTACGTGTCGATGGAGTTGCTGCGCCACCCGGAGTTGCGCGGGCGCCCCGTGGTGGTGGCCGGCGGGCTGGGGAACCGCGGTGTGGTGAACACTGCCAGCTACGAAGCGCGGAAGTTCGGTGTCCGCTCCGCGATGGCGGTCAGCATGGCGCGGCGGCTCTGCCCCCAGGCAGTCTTCCTCGAGTCGGACTACCACTACTACAGCGTCGCTTCGAAGCAGTTCCACGCCATCCTCCGCGACTACTCGCCGCTGGTTGAGCCGGCCGGCGCCGATGAGGCGTACCTGGACGTCGCCGGGACCGAGCACCTCTTCGGGGCGCCGGCGGAGGTCGCGGCGACGATCAAGCGGCGGGTGTCCGAAGAGATTGGCATCACCGCGTCGATCGGCGTTTCGGTGAACAAACTCGTCTCGAAGGTGGCGAGTGACGCGGGCAAGCCGAACGGCCTCGTCGTCGTCGAAGCGGGGACGGAGGCCGCGTTCTTCGCGCCGCGCCCGATTCGCGAACTGCCGATGGTCGGGCGGAAGACCGCCGAGGTGCTGACCTCGCTCGGCATCCACACCATCGGCGATATCGCGCGGACACCGGAGGCGGCGCTGGTCGCGAAGTTCGGCAAGCACGGCGCGGACCTCCGCCAGCGCGCCCTCGGCGTGTACGACGCCCCGGTGGTTGCGCATCGCGGCGATGCGAAGTCAATTTCGCGGGACATCACCTTCGACACCGACGAACCGGACGGCGACCGCCTGCGGGCGGTGCTGCGCTCCCAGGCCGAGCGCATCGCGCGGGAGCTTTCGAACAGTGGCAAGGCGGCGCGCACCGTGAGTCTGCGGCTGCGCTTCCCGCCGTTCGAAACGCTTTCGCGCTCGTTCACGCCGAAGGTGGCCGTCGACCTCGCCGATGACATCTACGCGCAGGGCGCCGCGCTGTTCGAGCGGACCTGGGAGGAGAACGAGCGCCGGCCGATCCGGCTCATCGGCCTCGGCGTGCACAACATCGTCGAGCGGGCGCGCCAGCTGCGCCTCGGCGAGACGCTCGAGGCCGACCGGTTGCAGGACACCGTCGAGACGTTGCGCGACCGTTTCGGCGACCTCTCCGTGCTGCGCGCGAACGAACTGAAAGAGAACCCCTACCAGCACCGCGGCGGCGACTACATGCCGCCCTTCACCGCGCCGAAGCTGGCGCCATCGCCCGGACCGGACATCGAGACGCGTGAGCCGCTCGATGAGCCGCCACCGCCCGGCGATTGACGCCGGTACTGCTACACTTGCACAACTTTGCGGAGGTTTGAGAACGTGACCAGCCCGTCACCCCGCCAGAACTGGCTCACGCTCGGCGCCGCCAGCGCGCAGATGGGCGTGAGCGAGTCGACCATCCGGCGCTGGGCCGACACCGGCGAAGTGCGCTCCTACCGCACGGCCGGCGGCCACCGGCGCGTACTCGAAGATGACCTCCGGGCGATGGTGGCGAACGCCGGCGCTGGCGCCGCCAGCCGCGACACCGAGCGGATCAGCGACATCGCCATCGGCCGCGTCAAGCGGCGGATCAGCCGTGCCCGCCAGGGGCACTCGCTCGACCACTTCGCGAGCTTCAGCCCCGACGCGATCGACCGCCTGCGGTTGCTCGGCCGCCAGGTCGTGGACTTGTTCGCGCGCTACATCGCTTCGGACCAGAAAAAGGAACGTTTCAGCGAGGACGCGCGCACGATCGGGCGTGAATACGGGCGCGCGCTTGTCGCCGAGCAAATCGGGCTGACGGCCGCGGTCGCCACCTTCAACTCAATGCGCCGCTCGCTCGAAGAGACCGCCTCGCAGATTGCAACCGAAGCGGGCCTCTCGACCGAGGAGGCGGTGGACGCCGTGGAGGCGACGCTCGAACTGGCCGATCGAATGCTCGAAGGGATGGCTTCGATTTACGAGGCGGCGGGTTAGCCGGTCGCGCCGCCGGTGCCAGTGGTGATCGCCTGGACGGAGAAGCCGGGGCACGAATAGTCAGCGATTGGCACGGTGAGTGCCGTGTAATCGTCCGGCGGATAGACCTTCAACGCGGTGGACGGACCGGTGCAGCGCCCTTCGGGAAAGTTCTGGTAGTTCGGAATGCCGATCACGGTGTGCGCCGACCTTCCCGGATCAAGCGTCACTTCCGCCGGCGTGATGGCCGGGTTGCGGTCGGCCGGGGCGCCGAGTTGTTCGCCCGCGCCGTCGATGAGCGACACGCCGGGGAAGCCCGCCAGGCTGCAAGCGGCGCCGCTCGTGTTCGTCAGCGTAACGGTCAGGAAGTGCGTCCCGGCAGCAGCGCCGGCGGTCGTTGCGGTGAGCGCCAGGTCGGCCGTGGTGCAGGGCGCCAGCGCGGGTCCCGTGGCCGTGGCGCCTGCGTGGGCAACCGGAGCAGTGGGGCTGGCGCCGTCACCCGGGGATATTGCTGGGGTAGCGCGGGGGCTCGAGCCACCACCACAGGCCGACGCGGCAAGCACTGCCACGGCGATGACCGCAAACCAGCCGGCGCGAAGTGTCCTGTTCATCTGTGCCTCCGATCTCCTTCCATCGTTGCGCGTCCAGCGACGTCGCGGGGCAGCAGGTTTACGGGGCCGTAACCACAGGGTCAGCGATTGGTAACGTTCCGCCTCGCGTAGCCCACCCCGGGATTCGCGCCATAACCGCGTGGTTGCGTTCAGGGTCGTGCCTGTTGCGCGCGAGCGGCGGTACGATTCAGCCGTGGTGAAGACTCCCATCCCGTCGCTGCGGTTCGAAAAGGAAGCATTCGCCGCCGGCGCGCACTGGGTGGCGGGGGTCGACGAGGTGGGGTGTGGGCCGATTGCCGGGCCGGTCGCGGCCGGTGTGGTTGCACTGCCGGAGGGAAAGCGCTTCCGCTGGTACTCCCACGTGCGCGATTCGAAGGTGCTCCCCGAATCAGCCCGCGACGAGCTTTCGGCGCGCATCCGCCGCGATGTGCCGTTCGCTATCGGCTGGGCCTCGGTCGAGGAGATCGACCGTATCGGGATCCTCTCCGCCCGGCGATTGTGCATGTTGCGCGCGTTCGAGGGACTTTCAGTGACGCCCGACGCCATCATCAGCGACGCACTGCCGCTGCCGCTGCCCAATGTCCGCGCGGTCATCGACGGCGATGCCCTCAGCGTGGCGGTAGCCGCCGCCTCGATTGTCGCGAAGGTCGAACGGGACGCGCTGATGAAGCGGCTCTGCGACGAATACCCGGGCTACAAGTTCTGCCAGCACAAGGGGTATTCGACCCCCGAACACAAGCGGCTGCTGCGCGAACTCGGGCCAAGCCCGATCCACCGCACGAGTTACGCGCCGGTGGCGCAGTACACCTTCGGCTGGTGACGGCGAGGCGGGAACTCGGCGACTTCGGCGAACGCGTCGCGGCCCACCGCCTCGAATCGCTCGGGATGACGATCGTCGAGCGGAACGTGCGGATCGGGCGGATCGAAATCGACCTGGTCGCGCACGACGGCGATGAGGTGGTCTTCGTCGAAGTGCGTACGCGCCGGGGAGCGCCCGGGATGGCGGCGGAATCGGTTGGCGCGGCGAAACTGCGCCGCATGTGGGAATCGGCGATGGGCTACTGTGCGGAACGTGGCGTCGACCTCGAGCGCGCGCGCATCGACGTGGTCGCGGTCGACCTCGACGCCCACGGCCGGGCGCGGTCGGTGGAGCACTTCCGCGGAGTCGAGGCGCCGGGAGACGACTGACGGAAGGTGGTTGCGAACGGGATCGGCCACAGAGTACAGAGAATACGAGCGACACGAAGGACACGAAGGACACGAAGGGCGGATATGAAGGTGGCTGTTGGCGCGAACGGCCGGGCGGTTGCAGCGGGTCCACCTTTGCTACGCCGCGATCCGCTCCCGGTGCGGCCGTGGTTCAGCGGGTTGGTGGTTCGCCAACGGCCAGCAGGCTAACGGCCTAACGGCGGCCCTTGCTATCCTCCAACCCGAAAGCGAGGCCTGCTGGCATGCGTGAAGTCGCGGAACTGAATGGGGACGGGATCGCCGTCGAACTGCGTGAGTCGATCCACGCGATCAACGAGGCGTTCGGGTCGCCGGTGAGTTTCCGGCCGGTCGACTGGGCGCTGGAACGGCGCGAGGCGTCGTCCGCGGCGCTCGACGAGGGTGTCGAACTCACGCGTGAACTTGGCTGCGCGATGAAGTACCCGACCGTGACCGAATCGGTGAGCCCGAACCAGGTGATGCGCGACCGGCTGGGGCTTTCCGTTATCCATCGGCCCTGCCGGACGTACCCCGGGGTGAGCAAGAACTACACCGGCGCCATCGACCTCCACGTGGTGCGCGTGGCCACGGGCGGCACCTATGAAGACGCGGGGATGCAGATCGGCTTCCACTCCGCGGTTTCGATCCGGGTGATGGAGCGGACGCCGGTGGAGCACGCGGCGCATTTCGCTTTCCGGCTGGCCGAGCGGCACCGCCACAATGTGGTTTCGACGAGCAAGTACACCATTCAACGCGCGGCCGACGGCCTCTTCGAAGAGGTGGTTGCGGAGGTGGCGCGGGAGTACCGCAACACCACCCATAAGAAAGAACTGTTCGATTCGCTGCTGGCGAAGCTGATCCTGCGGCCGGAGAACTTCGACGTGATCGTGACGCCGAACGAGTACGGCGACTTTCTCAGCGACATGGTGTACGGGCTGATCGGCTCGATCGGGCTCGGGGCGAGCGCTTCGTACGCGTTTACGCCGAGCCACCAGGCGAACGTGGGCATCTTCGACCCGGCCGGTGGCACGGCGCCCGATATCGCGGGCAAGGGAATCGCGAACCCGTCGGGCGCAATCGAAGCCTTCGGTTACCTGCTGGAGTACTGCGGCCACCACGACATGGGGCGGAAGCTGCTCAACGCGGTGCACGACTGCATCGCGGCGGGCGAAAAGACCGGCGACCTTGGCGGGAAGCTCAACACGATGGGGTACACGAAAGCGGTCATCGCCCGGGCAGTGGGGTAAAGCCCGTCGGCGGGGTCCGTGCGCCGGAGGTTTCGCGAACGTACAGTCGGTCGCGTGAAGGTGCTCGTCCTCGGGAACAGCAACGACACCGGCTCGTTCGTGCCTGAGACGGCGAAGCGGAATGTCCGCATCGCGGAGTTATTGACGGTGGAGTTCGGCGAGCCGGTCGAAGTCGCGGCGCGGAACGCCTGGCCGAACGACCGCATGGTCGACTTCGTCCTCAAGAGCGTCGCCGATGTCCGGCCAGACCTCGTCTATGTGAATGTCACCACCTACCCGTTCGCCTACGAATCGACGCCGCTGCGCGTGCGCCGGGTCTTCCGGCGAGTTGGCGGCGAGAAGATCGGGGACGCCGGTTTGCGCCTGGCCGACAACCGGCGGTGGTCACACAACGCGGCCTTCCGCGCAGGACGGCGACTCGCCCGGCTGGCCATCGGCGGTGATACGCACTTCACCCCCGAAGAGGTGGCGGAACGGTACGAGCGGCTGATCCGGGCGCTGCTGCGAGAGGAAGGGCTCGTTGTCGCGGTCAATGGTCCGAACGGCCGGACCGGGGAACAGACGCGCCGGGCGGCGGCGCGCGCGGAGGCACGGCGGCAGGTGGTCCACCAGCGGCTCAAGGCGCTCTGCCACCAGCTGCATGTCTTTTATAAAGGAAGCGATCTGCCGAAGTACGCGTTCGAACCCGACCGGCCGGGCACGACGGTGGGAGACGGCCTGCATTCCAACGCCGAGGGCCACCGCCTGCGGGCCGACGAGAAGTTCGTCCACCTGCGCGACGCATGGCGGGAGCACCTCGAACAGTCCGGCGAAGCGCGCGTGTAGCAGCGGTCCGGCTACTCCTGGCCGAGGGCGCGAATGGCTTCGCGCTGGACCATCGCCATCGTGAGGTCGCCGCGGGTCTTCTCGAGAATCCCGCGCGTCTGGTCGGTGGTGCGGCGGAGGCCGCCGGTCATTGCATCGGGAAAGTCGATCGTGACGAGCACGGCGTAGATGTCGTCCATGGCGTCGAGGATCTCTTCGCACCCGTCGTACTGCCCGGCGCGGAGGCGGTCGAGGACCATGCGGCGCATCTCACCGACGGCCTCGGCGATCCCGTTGAGGTAGGCGGGGTACTCGACGCCGAGGTCTTCGGGCGATGGGATGGCGCCGCCGTTGAGCAGGGCGAGCGTCGTGCGCGCTTCGGCGTACTCCTTCTGCGCGTCATGGAGGAATCCCGCGTAGTAGACGTCGGCGTGACCTTCGAGTGCGCGCACCGCGGCGTCGCGAACCTGCTTCGCCTCGTCGAGCCCGCTGGCGGCTTTCGCGAATTCGCCGCGGTGGACGGCGCGGATGGCGTTCGCGCTCATGCGGATGATGGCGCGGCTGGCGGAGAGGGCCTGCTCGCGGGCGGCGTTCTTGGCGGCGAGGTGGTCGAGGATGCGGGGGATGATGGTTTCGAGCGGCGAGGTGTCGGCCATGGGGCGATTGTAGGGGGCGTAGTGCGCTACGCCCCTACCACCTGCCGTAACCGGGCCTCGCGAACGGCGAACGGCGAACGGCCCGCGAATCACCAACGACCGGGGGCGAATGGTACCGGTACACGGTAGCGTGTAGACTGGGAGGATGGGGCGCGCACGGGAACCCTGGACGGCCGAGCGGATCGCTGCGCTGCGGGCCGAACTCGGGCTGACGCAGGCGGAGATGGCGGACGAACTCGGGGTGCGCCAGCAGACGGTCTCGGAGTGGGAGACGGGCCGCTACCAGCCGCGCGGGGCGAGCAAGCGGGTGCTGGCGATGCTGGCCGAACGGGCCAGCCCCTACGAGGCCGGCGAGTGACCGGCCGCGCCCGGCGGGCCGCCGCCGTTCCGGCGCGC
>CAYYDX010000054.1:0-22677 GCA_964470735.1 uncultured Anaerolineaceae bacterium | reverse complement strand
GACGAAGCCCCCGCGCAACCCCGCGAACAGCGCCCGCGGCGGGAACGCGGCCAGCAGGGCCAGCCCGCCCAGCAACCGCGCAGCGAACCGAAGAACATGGGCGAACGGCGCGTCTTCCGCCGCAGCAGCAGCCCGGACCAGCCGTCCGAGGCGCCGGCGGCTCAGCCGCGCGAACAGCGCCCGCCACGCGACCAACGGCCCCCGCGCGAACAGCGCCCGGCGAACGCACAGCAACCCCAACCATCGGGCGATGGCGAAGGTGGCGGCCAGCGCTCATCGCGCCGGCGGCGGCGCGGGCGTGGTGGCGGTGAGGCCCCCGCTGCGGAGTAGCCTCCGAATCCTCCGCCGGCCGCGGCCTGAGTCCGCCTTCGAACCACAGACCCAGCAAGCTCTCACCTTCCCGGTTACCATGACGGCGTCGCTCTTTCGCCCGTGGCTACGGGCACATTCCGTCACACTCCAAGGAGAGAACCACACATGTCCGAAGCATGGATTATCGAAGGCGTCCGTTCGCCCCGCGGCGGCGGCAAGCCCGGCGTCGGCAGCATGACCCACATCCACCCGCAGCGCATCCTCGCCCAGGTGCTCAACGCCCTGAAGGACCGCGCCGGGTTCGATCCCGCCGACGTCGAGGACGTCATCATGGGCAACGGCTCCGGTGTCGGCGACCATGCGATGGACATCGCCCGCATGGCCACGCTCGACGCCGGTTGGCCGGTGAACGTGCCCGGCGTCACGCTCCACCGCTTCTGCGGCTCGGCCCAGCAGGCAGTCAACGTCGCCGCCATGAGCGTGATGTCGGGTCAGCAGGAACTTGTCGTCGCCGGCGGCATCGAATCGATGTCGCGTACCGCGCCGCTCAGCGTCGACGGCTTCACGGCGAACAACGCCCACCTCTACGAACAATACCCGCTCGTGCCGCAGGGCATCTCGGCCGACCTCATCGCGACGGTCGAAGGCTTCAGCCGGGAAGACTGCGACCGCCTCGGCGTCGAGAGCCAGCGCCGCGCCGCCTCCGCCATCGACGCCGGCCACTTCAAGCGCAGCGTCGTGCCGATCTACAACGACGACGGCACGCTCGCGCTCGACCACGATGAATACCCGCGCGCCGGCACGACGATGGAGAGCCTCGCGGCACTGAACCCCTCGTTCGCGAAGATGGGCGCGATGAACCCGCCGAACGACACCCGCAGCTTCGATGAGATCTGCAAGGCCGTGTATCCGCAGGTCAAGGAAGTGAACCACGTGCACCACGCCGGCAACTCCTCGGGCGTGGTCGATGGCGCGAGTGCGTTGCTCCTCGCTTCACCGGAGTACGCGAAGGCGCACGGCCTCAAGCCGCGCGGCCGCATCGTGATGACCGCGACCGCTGGCAGCGAGCCCGTGATCATGCTCACCGCGCCCGCCCCGGCCACCCGGCTCGTGCTCAAGAAAGCCGGCATGAGCAAGGAGAACATCGACCTCTTCGAGATCAACGAGGCGTTCGCCTCGGTCGTCCTCAAGTGGCAGCGCGAAATGGACCTCGGCAACGAAAAGCTGAACGTCAACGGCGGCGCCATCGCCCTCGGCCACCCCATCGGCGCGACCGGCGGCATGCTCATCCAGACAGCCCTCGACGAACTCGAACGCCGCAACCAGTCGACCGCCCTCATTGCGATGTGCACCGGCGGCGGCATGGGCACCGCGACCATCATCGAGCGCCTGTAGGGCGAACCATCGCCGAACGGCGAACGAGCTGATTGGCAGGGGCGTATTGCGATACGCCCCTACGACCTGACCCGACTCACTGGCCCAGCGCGTCGTCCCCAATCACGAATCGTGAATCGTGAATCGCGAATCGTGAATCGCGAATCGTAAATCCCCCAGTCCCGCCTACCTCGCGTTCGCGAAACTCGCCGTGGATTCGGCATCGAGGGCGATATAGAGCTCTTCCTCCTGCGCGATGTTGAGGCGCAGGATGGCGCCGAGCGCGTAGAGCGTCCGCCGCAGGTCGGTCAGGTCTTCCGGTTCCGGTTCGCGGCCGTCGAGCGAGGTGTAGAGCCGCTCGAAGGTGCGGGCGAGGTGGAAGATCTCCTGGTGCGTGCGGCTCATCGCCGCCAGCGGGTCATCGCCGCCGAGTTGGTCGGCGATGCCGGTATAGACCTGCCGCTCGTCGTTCCGTTCGTGTTCGAGAATCTCTTCGAGCGTGGCATGCGCGGTGGCGAGCCGCCGGGCAGCCCGCTCCGGCGTCAACTCGTGGAGCACGTCTGCGAGGTCGCCGAAGGTCTGAACCTTCGGCAGCATCTCGCGGTGTTCGGCGCGGAGGCTCTCGGCGACACCCGGGGGCAGCGCCGCCCGTGCCTGCCCGCGACCACCGCCGAGCGCGCGCAGGGCGTTGAGGATGGCCGCCGCGTCGATACCCTCCTGGAGGAGCGCGCCAAACACTGGCGCCAGTAGCCCGGCCGTCGCCAGGCCCATCGCGACGAACGACAGCGCCATGCCAACGACCATGCTCTGGATGGCGATAGCGCGTGACCGCCGCGCGATCTCGAGCCCTTCGAGCAGACGGTCCAGCCGATCGACCACGAGCACCATGTCGGCCGCTTCGGATGAGGACGTGGCGCCGCGAGCGCCCATCGCCACGCCGACGTCGGCGGCGGCCAGCGCGGGCGCGTCGTTCAGCCCATCGCCGACCATCACCGTGACCCGTTCGCGCTGCGATTCGCGTACGGCAGCGACCTTCTCGTCGGGCGCGAGTTCGGACATCACGCGGTCGATGCCGATGGCCAGCCCGACGGCCTCGGCGATGGCCGCGTGGTCGCCGGTGAGCATCACAGTCTCCTGGATGCCGCGGCGCTTCACGAGACGCAGGACCCGGGGCGCTTCCGGCCGGATCGGGTCGTCGAACAGGAATGCGCCCGCCATCGCGCCATCCACCGCGGCGAAGATGACCGAACCCTCGTGACGCATGACCCGGCGCTGGAACCGCCGGGCGTCCGGGCCGCCGCCGTCGGAGCCTTCGGCTACCCACGGGAACGCGCCAAGCCGCACCGCGCGGCCATCGACCACGCCCGCGATGCCCGCGCCGGCGCTTTCAGCCACGCCCGACGGCAGCGACAGCGCGAGGCCGCGTTCGCGTGCGCTGGTGACGAGCGTGCTGGCGAGCACGTGCGACGAAAGCTGGTCGAGCGACGCCGCGAGGCGCAGCAGTTCGGCCTCGTCGACGCGGTCGCCCGCGAGCAGCGTCCGGCGTACGCGTGGTGCACCGAGTGTGATCGTTCCGGTCTTGTCGAGCAGGAGCGCTTCCGCCCGGCCGAGCGTCTCGATGGCGGCGCCACCTTTGACCACGATGCCGCGCCGGGCCGCGCGCGAAACGCCCGAGACGATGGCGACCGGCGCCGCCAGCAGCAGCGGGCAGGGCGTCGCCACGACGAGCACGGAGAGCGCTCGCACCGGGTCACCGGAGATCGCCCACGCTACGCCCGCGGTTGCCAGCGCGATGGGCACGAAGACGGCGGCATAACGGTCGGCCAGGCGCACGAGCGGCGCCTTCGACTGCTGAGCCTCGCGCACCATGCGAACGATGCCGGCGTAGGTGCTCTCTTCGGCGCTACCTGTCGCGCGCATTTCGAACGAAGGCCCGGCGTTGGCGACACCGCTGCGCACGCGGTCGCCCATCGCCCGGTCGACGAGGCGCGACTCACCGGTCAGCGCCGACTCATCGAGGACGGCCGGGCCGCGCAGCACCACACCATCGACCGGGAGCACATCGCCCTCCTTGATGATCAGCGTGTCGCCGGTCACCACTTCCTCGACCGGGATGGTTTCGAGTGTGCCGTCGCGCAGGCGGTGGGCGGAACGCGGTGCGCGCTTCAACAGCGACGAAAGCTCGCGCTCGGCGCGGCTCCCCGCGTACTCCTCGAGCGCCCGGCCGGTGGCCAGCATGAAGGCGATGACCGCTCCGGCGAGGTACTCTTCGAGCGCGAGCGCCCCGGCAATCGCCAGCAGCGCGATGACGTCGACGTCGGGCGCGCGTTTCAGCGCGGCGCGCACCGTCGACCAGGCGAGCGGAACCAGCGCCGAAACAGCCGTCACCGCGAAGGCTGCATCGGCCACGGTGTTCGCGCCGGCCGCCCACGCCACGCCGCCCACGCCCAGGCCCACCACGGAAGCGGCGAACAGCGCGGATGTCAGGTTCAGGGACGGACGGATGAGCATGGGCCGCGATCCACGCTACCAGCTTCGGGCCAACTCCGGTCGCCCACCAGTACCGTGGACCCACGTCCGCAGGGCCCAAAGTTCCGTGTCGCGACAGTGTCGCGATTAAAGGTTTCATCCAAAACCTTTAATCCAACTGTTGGGAGCGCGCTTATCTTTAAAACGCGAGGTCGGGTGATCAGTTCTGGGCAGGGTCTAACCTGTAGAGCTCATCGATGATCTCGCTCGCGACCCAGTACTGCTTGCCGCGGAGGCGAGGGCCAGGCTGGAGCAGGCCAATACCTTCGAGCACCCGAATCGCGTCGCGAGCTGCGGGAAACGACGCCGAGGTCGCATCCGCGATGTCGCCGGCAGACACGTAGACGCGGGTGAAAACGGTCTCGAGCGCACAGAGGGGCACACTCGAACGGGAGGCCGCGGTCACCAGCGTGCCATAGCGGGCCATGAGTTCTTCCACGCGCAGCAGGCGCCGAAGGGCGTCACGCGCTTCGGCAGCAGCGGCCGTCAGGAAGAACTCGACCCATGCCGTCCAGTCGTTGGCGAAACTCACGCGCGAGAGATGGTCGATGTACGCCTGGCGGTGGGCCGCGAAGTAGCCTCCGAGATAGAGCACGGGCTCGTCGAAGAGTCCTTGCTGCAACCAATAGAGCGGAATGAGCGCGCGACCCAGCCTCCCGTTCCCATCTTCGAACGGATGGATTGCCTCGAATTGGTAGTGGAGCAGCGCCGCGTCGATGAGCGGACCATAGACAGGCCCGGACCCCGCGAACTGGACGAGCGCATCCATCAGCGGCCGCACCCGCTCCGGTGGAGGCGGCACGTATCGCGCTTCCGAAAGCCCGCCTGCGCGACTCCCCAGGTACACCTGCACACGGCGGTACTCGCCGGGATGCCGCTGTTCGCCGCGAACGGAACGAAGGAGGAGCGCGTGGAGCTCGAGGATCATGCTGGACGACAGAGGGCGTCCGGACTGAAGCAACTCCTGCCCGAGACTGATCGCGTCGATGGTCTTCAACACTTCGACCGTTTCGGCGCCGGTTTCCGGTCGCTCGCCCGTCACCTCGCCAAGCAGCACATCCTCTACCTGCGTGTACGTGCCTTCGATGACGTTGCTCAAGATCGCTTCACGCCGCCGCAGCGGGGCGATCAGCAAGTTCGCCTCGATCCGGCGCGACTGCCCGAGCAGTTCGCCAATCAACCCCCGCGCGTCCCCGTCCTTAAGTACAAGCTCGCGCGAGAGTTCCAACCGCGGTGGCAGTGGCGGAGGGACAAACGCCAACCCACCCGGGATGGTGACAAGGCAGTCAGCCTGCTCAGCCGTGAAGCTCGTGAGGTCCATATAGTGCGAATCGTACACCTGCTTTAGCCAAACATTAAAGGTTTCAGCCAAAACCTTTAATCCCGCCGGCGAGAAGTGAGCTTTCCTTTAAAACGCGATGTCGGGTGATCAGTTCTGGGCGCTGCGTGAGCACTCCCTCAAAAGAATCCCGGTCCCCTGGAACTCACGCCTCCTTCGTAATCCCGCTTGCTGTCGCGTGGGCGTGGCACTCGCTACGCTTCCCGCGCCATGACCGATCTCAAGACGTGGGTCCAGGCCTCACGGCCGTTCTCCTTCACCGCCGCCGTCGTCCCCGCCGTGGTGGGCTCGCTGCTCTACGCCGATGACCACTTCAGCCTCTGGAAGGCCGCGCTCGCGGTTCTCGGGTCGGTCTTCTTCCAGGCCGGCACGAACTTCGTGAACGACTACTACGACGACCGCAAGGGCGCCGACGGCCCCGATTCGCTGGGCATGGCGGGGTTCATCCAGCGCGGTATCCTCACTCCGAGGCAGGTGCTCATCGCCGGGTTCGTTTCCTTCGCACTGGGAGCGGCGGTCGGCCTCACGCTCTGCGTCTTCGTGAGCTGGCAGCTGTTCTTCATCGGCCTGGCGAGCGCGCTGGCCGGCTTCCTCTACACCGGCTGGCCGGTCCACCTCGCGTACATCGGGCTGGGCGAACTGACGGTCTTCTTCTTCATGGGCCCGATCATCGTGATGGGCGCCGCCTACGTGCAGGTCGAACGCTGGACGTGGGACGCCTTTATCGCCTCGCTGCCCATCGCCTTCCTCGTCACCGCCATTCTCCAGGCGAACAACATCCGCGACATCGAACTCGACCGCGTGCACAACAAGCGCACCGTCGCCACGGTCGTCGGGCGGCAGTGGGCGAACCGCGAGATGTACTTCCTCCTCGCCGCGACCTACGTCTCGCTGGTCATCGCGGCTGTGGTCGAAGCGCTGCCGTGGCCGGCGCTCATCGCCCTCGGTTCGCTGCCACTCGCCTGGCCAATCGTGCGCATCGTCCACGCGGGCGGGAACCCGCGAAAGCTCAACGGCGCGCTCTTTCACACTGCTCAGCTGCACATGCGCTTCGGCGCACTGATGGCTGCCGGCCTCGGGCTGAACTGGGTGATCAAGAGCTTCTGAGGCGGCGGCGCTATACTCCCCGCGACCGAAACCGTGACGGAGCCTGCTATGTCCGAAAACCTGCTCACCGCCTGCGAAATCGCCGACGGTGTCCGCGCGAAGCGCTTCTCGGCGCGCGAAGTTCTCGAAGCCGCGCTCAAGCGCATCGAAGCGAAGAACCCAACGATCAACGCCTTCATCCAGGTCGACGCCGGCGGCGCGCGCCGCCAGGCCGACGCAGTCGACGCCGCCATCGCGCGTGGCGAAGACCCGGGCAAACTCGCCGGCGTGCCGATGGGCATCAAGGACCTCGAACCGGTCGAGGGGCTGCTCTACACCGAAGGCTCGCGCGCCCACGAGGGCCGCATCGCCGACCGCGATGGCGTGTCGGTCTCGCGGCTGAAGGCGGCGGGCGCAGTCATCGTCGGCAAGACGAACACGCCCGAGTTCGGCTACAAGGGCTGGACCGAGAACAAGCTCTGGGGCCCCACCCGCAACCCGTGGGACACCACGAAGACGCCCGGCGGTTCGAGTGGCGGCAGCGCGGCCGCGGTCGCTGCGGGCATGGTTCCGCTCTGCTCCGCCAGCGACGGCGGCGGTTCGATCCGCATCCCGGCGTCGTTCACCGGCTGCTACGGCATCAAGCCGAGCGCCCACCGCATCCCGCGGGCGAACGAACACGCGCCCACCTGGGGCTCGTTCAGCACCCTTGGCCCCATGGCCCGCACCGTGCGCGACTCCGCCCGCTACATGGATGTCGCTGCCGGGCCGCACCCGAACGACCTCGAAGCCCTCGATTCCACCGGCCTCGACTTCGAAGGCGCGGCGACAGGCCCGGCGCCCCGGGTCCGGCGCATCGCCTACTCGGCCGACCTCGGCTACGCAATCGTCGACCCGGAGGTCATCGACCTAACACGCAAAGCCGCCGCCGCACTCGCGGGCGCGCTCGGCGCCGAACTGGTCGAAGCGAACCCCGGCTTCACCGACCCGCTTCTCCCATGGACGACCATCGCCGCCTCGGGCGACACGAAGCTCGTCGACGACATGACGGAGGCGCAGCGCGAACTGCTCGAACCGGGGTTCCGCAGCTTCGCAGAGATCGGTCGCAGCATTACGGCCGTACAGGTCGCCAACGCGCTCGATATCCGCCACCAGACGAACCGCACGATGACCGCGTTCTTCGAACAGTACGACCTCCTGGTGACTCCGACGACCGCGACCACGCCTTTCATCGCCGAGGGCCCGCCGCCAACCACCATCGCCGGGCAGAAGGTGACCGCCGCCGGGTTCATCCCCTTCACCTACCCGTTCAACTTCACCGGGCACCCCGCGGCCTCGCTCCCCGCGGGCAACGCCTCGAACGGGCTCCCGGTCGGCGTCCAGGTGGTTGGGCCGCGCTACAACGACCGGCTCGTGCTCGCCGTCAGTGCCGTGTTCGAACGAACCTGCCCGTGGACCTACCCGGACTGAGCCGCGCCCGTCGCGATCACGCCGCGAGCCCGCGGCGCTTGCCCGCGTAGAGCGCCGAATCGGCCTCTTGCAGCAGGTGGCCAGGGTCGAAATCCGTCCCCAGCGTCGCGATGCCGACGGTCGCGTGGATGCGGCCGCGCCCGCCCTGCGCGCCTTCGATGACAAAGTTGGCCGAAGCGATGGCGCTCCGGATGCGCGCGGCCGCCTGTTCGGCGTCGCCCCGCCCGGCGCCTGGCATGATGGCTGCGAACTCGTCGCCGCCGGTCCGCGCGACCGTGGCCCCGGCCGGGGCCGCATCGACGATCGCCTGCGCCGCGACGCGGAGCGCGATATCACCTGTTGGGTGCCCGAAGGAGTCGTTGATCCCTTTGAAGTTGTCGAGGTCGATCATCGCGATGCTGAGCGGCCGGCCCTCGGCATGGCAGGCCGCGATCTGGCTCACGAGTTCGCCGTTGAAGTACCGCCGGTTGTACAGCCCGGTCAAATCGTCATGTTCCGAAAGTTCACGGAACCGGTGCGAGAGTTCGCGGTCGATCTGGGCCTGGCGGCGTCTCGGGATGGCCGTCACCGAATAGACCACGAGTGCAAGCAGGATGTACCAGCCCGCGAATGCCCACGCCATCCACGGCGCCCCAACGAGGGCGACTAGCGCGAAAAAGCCCCATCCGATCGCCCAAGAGCCAAAGCCCGCGACGTTCGCAAGGCGTGTGGCCCGCTCGACATCGGGATGGCTTTCGGAACTTTCGGTGACCGCTGGCGTAGGGTTTTCCCTGATCATCCAACTGGATAATCGGCAGCCCGCCCGCCCGCCGTCATACCACCCGGTACCCGGATCCGCGCGCTTTACCAACCGCACCCCATCAGAGCCGCGACGGGTACGGAGCGGTGGACTGCCGGCGCCACCACACCCCAATCCGAGCCTCGCCCGCAAGGAAGCGGCCACGGTCTCCCGCACACACGACGCGCTGACTCCTCAGAACACTGGCAGGCACGCGTCGTAGGGGCGTATTGCAATACGCCCCTGGCAACTCCGCGCGCCACTGAACCGCGATCCTTCGAGAGCGGAATGTCGCGCTGGAGACAGCCATACGTTCGCACGCGTCCCATCCATGCGAGCTTCCGCCGCCTATCCTGTGCCGCTCGTGTTCGCCACAGGACGTGGCCACTTCCTCGCGGGCGCGGTTCTGCTGGACGTCGAGGCTAACGCTTTCGCCTTTCGCCTTTTTCCTTTTGCCTCTCACCCCCTACCTACGCCGGCTCGATGGTCGCCGTCAGCCCGCACGATTCGAGGCCGTCGCGATAGTGTTCGGCGGCTTCCTTCGGACATTCGATGACGGTGGCCTGGCCGTGGTTGTGCGCCTGGAGCATGATTGCGGCCGCCTCCTCGATGGTCAGCGAGGGCACGCAGCGGGTAAGCGAGATGATCACGTGGTCCATCGAATTGTGGTCGTCGTTGTGGAGCACCACGCGGTACGGCGGAATCAAGCGCCGCACCGTTTCCTCGTCGAGGGTGGTCGTGGGCAGCGTTGGCGCCTGGCTCATGCCCCGAGTGTATCCAGTCACCGGTCGTTCGTCGTCAATCATCAACTCAGCCGGTGGCGCCGCTGCCACGAGCGGTGGGCTACTCGTCCTCCGGGGTGCCGGCCATACGGTGATAAGCCCCGTTGAAGACGGCGTAGGCGCCGCAGCGGGTGCAATCCACGTCATTCCCGTAGCAACAGAAGGTGCGCTCGAAGTTACCGCCGTCACCCATGTAGAGCGGCAGCAGGCCGTGGCGCAGGCCGCAGCGTTCGCCGTGCTCGCCGGTAGCCTCGATGCAGCGGTCCGACTTCATCAGTTCGAGCGCGCCGATGTTCGACTTCACGCGCTCGGGATACTTGCGCTTGATCGCGATGACGCGGTCGACGACGGCGTCGCGTTCGCGCAGGTCATCCCAGGCGAGCCCGGTGCTGTCGTTCGTACACGGCACGTAGAACGTGAAGGCGATTCCGGTGACCGGCCAGTCCTTCACCTCTTCGACGAACGCCTCGAGGCCGTCCGCGTTCTGGCGGGTGAGGGTCATCTGCAGCATGACCGTGGTTCCGTCCTCCGGGTCGCGTTCGAAAATGGCCTTCTTCACCTTGTCGTAGACTCCCTCGCCGCGAATCGGGTCGTTCAATTCCTTCGGGCCATCGAGCGAGACGGTGACGAGGTGGCCCGGAACCGAAGGGATGCCATAGGTGCCGTTCGTAACAATCGACGAGTGTTCGAAGAGCGGCATCGCCTGCAGTACGAGGTTCTTGCGAATCATCGGTTCGCCGCCCATGAAGAGCATCGAGCGAATGTGGTGCCTGTCGCGCAGCTTTTCGAGCTGGGAGAGCATCGTCGCGTCGTCCATCTTGTCTTTCGGCTTGTTCGGATTGTCGGCGCGGAAGACGAAGCAGTGCGTGCACGAAAGGTTGCAGACGTTCGTTACATTGACGAGCGCGGCGGGGAAGTCGCGGTCGCCGAAGTCGGTCGGCTCACGAATGTCATCGATGGCGATGAAGCTGCTCACGGGGGACCTCCGCGAAAGCTGATGCCGCGCACGATACCACTTCGGACAGGCGGCAGCGTGCGCGGCGGTTCACATTCGCGTCAGGCGGTGGCGGTTGGCGGTGGCGGCAGTTCGCGCGGGGTGCGCCGGTGGAACCGCATCGCGAGGAACATCGCCACCGTCAGGGGAATGATCAGCCAGGCGGTGGCCACGAGCAGGACGATCGAGGCGGCGGCGGCGTAGCGGGCCGCTTCGGCCGAACGTTCCAGGCTCCCGGCGAACACGCCTCGCAGCGACCAGTCGCTGTTCGGCTGCTGAACCTTCGCGGCCACCGGGTCGATGGTCAGGTTGACGGTCGCGAACTCGACGCGCTGGTCGAGCACTTTCAGGCGGCCCTGGATCTGCTCGATCTGGTTGCGAACACTCGTCAGGCGGTCCTGCACGGTGAGGATCTCCTGGATGGTCTTCGCCTGCTTCAGCAGTTCGAGGTACTGCTGCTCGGTGCGCTCGAGGTTGCGCTGGTTGCTCTGCAGGTCGATGTACTGCTCGGTGACCTCGCTCGAACTGGCGCCTTCGGAGGCAACGCTCACACCGCTGATGGTACGAAGGCTGCTGAGCAGGTCGTCGTAGTTCTGCGCGGGAACGCGGATCGTGAGCGTCGCCGAGCGGCGGGTGTTGTCATCCGGGTCGTTTCGGAACGCCGACTTTTCGATGTAGCCGCCGTTGCTGCTCGTCAGCGATGAGGCTTCGGTAAACGCCTTGCCGACATCGGGGGCGTTCAGTGCCATCGTCGCGGTGAAGATGATCTTGCGGGTGCTGTCGAGCGATGGCAGCGGCGCGCCACCACCGGTTTCGGGCGCCGTCGAGTAGCTGCCGCCAGTGGCAGCGCCCGGGGCCGACTTCACGGAGTTCTGGGCTTCGCCGGGGGCAATGGCGTCGCGGTCTGCCACTGTCGAAGCCGCGTTCGCGCCTGCGCCGTCGCTATCGCTGTCCTCCGCGATGTCGTCGCCACCGCAGGCCACGGCCAGGAACGCGGTGGCGAGGACGCCAAAGGCCAACCATGTGAGTTTCATATCACCCCTCCTCAGAACGCTCTTGACGTTCATGACGGAGGGAACGATGGGGAAGGGCGTTCGGTTCCCGGCGAAGGTAAAGAAATCGATCCGGGCCGGTTACAGGGCTGAGTGCCGCCGCAGACCCTCGCTCCCGGTCCGGGCGAGCGCGGCCGCAGCGCGCACACCCAGCACGGGCAGGTCACCGGGGACGACCTCGGCCAGCGGCGCGAGAACGAACGACCGCTCGATGATGGAGATGTGCGGGACGGTCAGGTCGGTCGTCTCGATGCGCTCGTTGCCATAGAAGAGGATGTCGAGGTCGATAGGGCGCGGGCCCCAGCGCCGTTCCGGGCGGCGTCCGAGTTGGTGTTCGATGCGCTTGAGCAGCTGGAGCAGTTCGCCCGGCAGCAGCCACGTCTCGGCGGCGACCACCGCGTTGAGGAACGCTGGCTGGTCGGCGGGCACCGGCGCGGTCTCCCAGACCGATGACCGGCGGGTCACCCGCACGCCTTCATCCTCGAGTGCGCGGAGCGATGCACGGAGGTTCGCTTCGCGGTCGCCGAGGTTCGAACCGAGCGCGATGACAACGGGGGTCACCGGGCCCGCCAACGGGCCGCGATTCGCAATCGCGTCGGCCACGCGCGCCACCTTCACCATCGCCGCCACGTCGTGCACGCGGACGATATCGGCGCCGTTCGCGACCGAGAGGGCCACCGCGGCGGCAGTGCCTTCGAGGCGCTGATCGACCGGGGCCCCGGCGAGCACGTGGCCGATGGTGGACTTCCGCGAGACGCCCATGAGCAGCGGGTACGGGAAGCGTGCCGCGAGTGCGCCGAGTTCGCGCACCATGCGCAGGTTCTGTTCGGGCGTCCAGCCAAAGCCAAAGCCGGGGTCGAGGATGATCCGCGCGCCGTCTATTCCGTGGGCGGCCGCGATTCGCAGCGTCTCGGCGAAGCCTTCGCCAAGCGCCCGGATAACGTCTCCTGCCGCTGTGCGACCGCGCTGGTTGTGCATCGCGATAAGCGGCGCGCCGGATTCGGCCACCGCGCGCGCCATCTCCGGGTCGTGGCGCAGGCCCCAGATGTCGTTGACCGCGTCGGCCCCGGCCGCGAGCGCCGCGCGGGCGACACTCGCATGGTAGGTGTCGATCGAGAGCGGCAGGCTGCTCACGGCACGGACCGCATCGAGGACGGGGAGCACGCGCCGCGCTTCCTCCGCCGGGTCGAGTTCATCCGCGCCGGGCCGGGAGGATTCGCCGCCGATATCCAGCCAGTCGGCGCCGTCCGCTTCCATCTGGCGCGCCAGTTCGACCGCCGCGTCGATGTTCCCGTCGAGGCCGTCCCCGCTGAACGAGTCGGGCGTGGCGTTGATGATGCCCATCACGTAGGTGCGGGCGCCCCACGCGAACCCGCGCCCGCGCAGAGCCAGCGATGGGGCGTGGTAGCGGCGGTGGGCTTGCGCCGGGAAGGGGGATGTCACGCGCGGCCTAGGGAACGATTTCGAATGCGCGCTCGATTTTCTCGACGCCATCGATGTGCCAGACGCGGACGTCGGGGTGTGCGCGGTCGGCCACGCCGATGACGAAGTGGACGAACGGCGGTCCGAAGAGCGGGCCCATCATGCGGATGTCGGTCGGGCTTGGAACGGCCGGGCTGCCGGTGTGCGAATGGTAGAAGCCAGCGAGTTCGAGGCCCGCATCGTCGATGGCGGCTTCGTGCTTGCGCGTCTCGAGCGGGTCGATGCTGAAGCGGTACGGGCTGGCTTCCTTGTTCTTCGCCCGGCGCACGGTCTCGACCACGCCATCTTTCATGGCGAGCAGGCCGCAGCACTCAATGGGCGCGTCTTCGAGGGCGTGAGCGATCATCGCATCGATGTGCTCCTGCCTCAGGCGGATGGCGACAGTTGTGGCTTCAGCGGTCATGGCACATCCATTGTAGGCCGGGCACGGCCCGAAAATCGAAGACCCCTCGCGGAGCGAAGGGTCTTCGGAAGGTGTTCGGTCGACGGAGTTGGCTAGCTGCAGGACTCGTTGTTGCTGTCGAGCAACGTGACCGACTGGCTCGCCGCGCCGAGCTTCATGATGAGAACCACGCCCGAGAACCCGGGGATCGTCGAGATGCCGCCCGCGTCCGTGCCGTTCACGTATGCCGGGTACTTCGTCGTGTTGAAGAAGTGCAGCCACTGCTGGTTCGGGCCATCCCAGATGTACACCGCCTCCCAGTCGCCCGAAGGCAGGCACTTCGTGAAGCTGTCCGGGCTGACGCTACCGGAGCGGATGGCGCCGACATAGTGGATGTTGCAGCCGGCCGAGCCGTTGCTGCAGACGCCACCGACCTGGCTCGTGTGCTTGGCAACGGCAATGCCGAGCGTCGCCCCCAGGAGTGTGGCAACGGCCGCGCCAGCGACGACGACCGCGAGTGCTTTTCGATGAATCCAGCTCATAGTTCCTCCCGCGCCGATAGTGCGGTTCAGTGTTCTCTACCGTAACAACCACGGAATGTACACGCACCACAAGAAACGTCGCGCTGGCGCGAAGGGTTGCCATCGGGCTGTAAAACCTTCGTAAAAACGGCCCGCCCGCCGTGAAGCGGCCGTTCCCGGTAGACTTTTCTCAATGCCTACCAATGTCTTCCTCGTCCGCCACGCCGAAACCTTCGGCAACATCGAAGGGCGGTTCTGCGGCCACTCCGAGACCGAGCTGACCGAAAAGGGCGAGGCCCAGGGGCGCGCCCTCGGCCTGCGCCTCAAGGGCCAGCACTTCGATGCGGCTTACTCCTCGGACCTCTCGCGCGCCCACCGAACAGCGCAGTTCGCGCTCGAACACCACGCTGAACCACTCGCGCCCGTGCTCGACCCGGGCCTGCGCGAGATGCACTACGGCGAGTGGGAAGCGCGCATGGGCGCCGAGATCGGCCGCGACTACCCGGACCTCATGCGCGAATTCTTCCGCTGCAAAGCGCCCGCGCCCGGCGGCGAATCGATACCGCAGGTGCGCGAACGCACGGCGGCTGCGCTCCGCTCCGCGGTAGCCGCGCACCCGGGTGGCGACATTCTCGTCGTCTCCCATGGCAACGCCATCATGGCAATGATCGCCGAACTGCTCGGCGTCCCCTACGAGAGCACGTGGTCATTCACCGTCGCGAACACATCGATTACACGGATGGTCTTCGGGAAGAGCGGACGGATGACTCTGGCGAGCTTTAACGACCACGCCCACCTGCAGGAAGACCCGGCCAGCCTCGCCGTCTACAGCCGCGGTTAGCGAGCGACTGGTAGCGGCGTCGGCACCTTTGTCGGTGGCCGCCGCGTGGCTGTCGGCGTCGGTGTCCACGTCGGGGTCGGCGTAATCGTCGGCGTTGGCGTGATCGTCGGCGTGTCGGTCGGCGTGGCCGTATTGGTTGGCGTGGGTGGCGGCCCCGACGGTGTCGAAGCCCCGGCGGCGCCGGCGTTACCGCTGCCCGGGAACCAGAGCGGTCCGTCGCTCAGCGGCGTCCCCGGCGGGATGTGGAAGTCGAGGTAATCCTCGGGGTTCACGGGGGTGCCGAGCCAGCGAATTTCGAAGTGCAAGTGTTCGCCGGTGGAAAAACCGGTGCTGCCGCTGATTCCCACCACGACATCCGGGTTCGCCGCATCGCCGACCTTCACGCTCATGCTGCTGAGGTGGCCGTAGAGCGTGCTCCAGCCATCGCCGCAGTCGACGAAGATGTGGTTCCCGTACGCGCCGCTATAGCTCGCTTCCGAAACCGTCCCCGTGCAGGCCGCGTAGACGTTGCTGTGGCTGAGGCCCTCGAGCGCAAGGTCGATCCCGCCGTGGATGAGCCCCGCGCCCCGGTTTCGCGCTCCGTACCGGTCGGTCACCTTGCTCCACTGTTTGAGCGGCATCGAAAAGCGGCTGTTGGAAGCCGAAGAGACAACTTCGGAACCCGGCAACTGGTCGGCGGCGGGTTCCGGCACGGCGCCTTCGGTGGTGGTCGGCGAAGCGAGCCCCTGCGTGGCCATGTTGCCCGGGGTGTTCCCGCCGGCTGTGTGGACCGCCTGGGCGGCGGCGTCGGCCACCTTCTGGCGGCCGGTCGTTTCGCTGGGCGAACGAGCCGAAAGTACGGCCGCCACACCCGCGAGCAAAGACGCCGCAAGCAGGATTTTCACCGCATGAGTGCCGGGCAACCGCTTCCCCACAAACCGTCGCATCACTCCAAAAGTCGGCGGTCGAGGGCTAACCGGCCAGTCCGGGACGGCCGGATTCTTACCGGGAATTTCCCGTAGAGCCGCACAGTCGCCAAACGGCTAACGGCTGACAGCCACGCGCTACCCGCGGACCGCACGCTCGATCGAGCCCCCGCCCAGCAACTCCTCGCCGCGGTAGAACGCGATCGCCTGGCCCGGTGTCAGAGCCCGCTGCCGCCGGTCGAACCGCACGACGGCGCCCCCGGGCGTGTACGACGCGAGTGTGGCCGGCGCCGGGTCGGCCTTGTATCGGGCCTTCGCTTCGATGCGCGTCCCCGCCGGCGGCGCTTCGCCCGAAACCCAGCTGAGCTGGCGCACCTCTGCCGTGTCGGCGAACAGGTCCTCTTCGGCGCCGATCGTGACGATGTTGCGCACCGGGTCGAGGCCGGTCACATAGCGCGGTTCGCCTGTTGCGATGCCGAGGCCCTTGCGCTGGCCGATCGTGTAGCTCGCCAATCCCCGGTGCTCACCGATCAACTCGCCGCTCGTGTCGCGCATCTCGCCGGGAGGCGATTCGACGCGGCCGTCGAGGAACGCACGGTAATCGTTCCCCGGCACGAAGCAGATCTCGACGCTATCGGGCTTCGCCGCCACATCGAGCCCGAGCCGTCGTGCATGGGCGCGAACCTCGTCCTTCGTCAGTTCGCCCACCGGCAGAAGCAACCGCGCCAACTGCTCCTGGCCCAGCATGTACAGCACGTACGACTGGTCCTTCGAGAGGTCTACCCCCCGAAAGAGACGGAAGCGCGAATCGTGAATCGTGAATCGCGAATCGCGAATGACGCGGGCGTAGTGCCCCGTCGCCACGTACTCCGCATCAAGCGCCGGCAAGCGGTCGAGCAGCGCGCGGTACTTGATGTGCTCGTTGCAGCGCACGCATGGGTTCGGCGTGCGCCCCGCCGCGTACTCCGCGATGAAGTTGTCGACCACGTGCTCGCGGAACTCCTGTTCGAAGTTCATCACGTAGTGGCGGATGCCGAGTTGCCCGGCTACGCGGCGCGCATCGTCGATATCCTCGACACTGCAACACTGCTGGTGGCCGCTGAACTCCTCCGGCCGCTCTTCGGTCCAGAGCCGCATCGTGACGCCGATGACTTCGTACCCCTGTTCGACCAGGAGCGCCGCCGCGACGGAGCTATCGACACCGCCGGACATCCCGACAACCACGCGGGAAGGTCTCGTCTGCTGTGCTACCATTCCGTTGTCTCGACGTGTTCGAGGCAAAGGAGTCCTCGTTCTGAATTCCGAGTCCCTCGCCCAGCGAGCCGTCGATGTCCTTTCCGAACACAAAGCGCTCGATGTTGCGCTGATCGACATCTCGAAGACGGCGTCGTTCACCGACTACTTCGTTATCGCCACCGCTCAGTCGCCACTCCAGTTTAGTGGGTTGCAGGACTACCTTGAAAAGGAGTTCGCCCCGGACGGTGTCGAACTCCGCCTGCGTGAGGGCAGCGGCGACAACGGTTGGATGCTGCTCGACTTCGGCGACCTCATCGTGCACATCTTCTCGCCCGACCAGCGCGCCTATTACCGCCTCGAAGAACTCTGGGGCCGAACCAGCCCCGTGGTGCGGTTCGCCGACTAACCCGCCCCGCAACAGGGAGCGCGGGATGCGCGAAGGGCGGAGATGAGACCCCGACTCCAACCCATCTGGTGCTGGAGCAGCCTAACCGAATAGCCGATCGAGCAACTCTTGTCGGCTCAGCCCGAAATGCAAGGCCACATCGCCGAGCACGTTGCCCAATGTCCCGACCCTGATAGGTCTGTGTGCGGGAACCGTCACCTTGTGCCCGCCCCGTTCGTCGGTTACCAGGCGGATGTGACTACCGGTCTGCCGAACGGGTGCGTACCTAAGGCGCCGCAGCGCGACCACGAGTTCTTCCGCGTCGATATCCCGCGGGAGACGGGTCATACGGCGATGACGTCGTCTTTGACAATGTGCAGCCGAACCACGCGCGGAACCTCGCCGTCGTCAAAGTGGCAACGCACCGCATCCCGAACCTGTTCGCGAAGTGCGTCCAGGTCGTCCGCCTCCGTGAAGATCGACTCGCCAAGCGCCCTGGCGGTGTAGCCGCCCTCCGGCGCTTCGGTAACCACGAAGATGATCTCGTCCACGTACGTAGTGTAGCGGGTTTGCAATGCCCGCTGGCGCCCCCGCAACCACCCGCTATCCGCCTGCGAGCTTCACCCGGTGGCCAAGCGCTCCGAGCCGCTCGAACAGGCGCTCGCGCTGGTCGCCCTGGAGGACGAGCGTGCGGCCCTCGCGACTTCCACCGGTCCCGCAGTGCTGCTTGAGCGATTTGAGCAGCGCGTCGAGTTCGGCCTCGCTGCCGGGCAACCCGGTGACCGTCGTCGCAGTCTTGCCACCGCGGCCCTTGCGGTCGCGCTGGATGCGGACGATGCCGTCATCCGGGACGTTCGATGACGGCGGCGCAGATTGCTTCGAGGGCACGAGCCGGTTGTGCGGGGTGCGCCCGCCATCGGTCGAATAGACGAGCCGCGAATTGTCGCCGGGGCGCGTCATACGCTGGCGGCAGCCCCGACCTTCGTGCCGATTTCGTGCAGAACCTTGCGGTACTCCGCCACGGTGTGCGGCGGCAGGTGGTTCTCGCGCAGTTGCCGCGCGACGTCGCCGCGCGCCGGGTTGTACCCGCGTGATTCGAGCGTGGCCAGCTCCTGCCCGGCGATAACAAAGTACTCCTCGAGCCCACGCGTGGCGCTGTGCATGCGCGAAACCACGTTCGCGCGGTTCGCCTCAACGTTGGCGCTGGCGCCGCCACCGAGGTGGGCGAGGAACTCCTCGAACTCGCCATCGGTCATGCTCGTGGCTGCTTCGCCGAGCCGTTCGCGGAAGCCCTGGGCGCGTGCTTCGGGGGCGCTGCCGCCGGGCACGAGCCGCACCGAACTCTGCAGCCCGGCCTCATAGCGCAGGGCCTGGTCGCTCATCAGGCGGAGCCGTTCGATGGCCGTGTTCAGCCGCGAAACGTGCGAAACGTACGCGTCGTATGGCGACCGCAGTTTCCAGACCAGTGTTTGCATGCCCATGGCGTGCCTCCTCGCGCGCTACTGACCATTGCCCCCGCGAAGGAAATCCTCCACATCGCGCAGGATGTCGTCGGCAGAAGGCAAGTCGCCCGCGTCGCCCTCCGCCGGCTGCGACTCGCCCGCTTCGCCGTAATGCTCCTCGAGGGACCGCACGTAGTTGCCGATCTGCTCGTCGCCGCGCGAAGCCTCTTCCACCCGGGCGGCGAACCGTTCGACCTCGTCTTCGAGTTCGCCGAGCGGCGCCTTCACGCCGATCACCGGTTCGAGTGCCCGAAGCAGGGCGATGGTGGCCGCCGGGTTCTCCTCGACGTTGAGATAGTGGGGCACTCCCGCCGCCAGCGAGATGAGCCCGCTGCCACGCCGCCGGAGCGAATCGTGAATCACGCCGAGGATGCCCGTCGGCCCCTGGTAGAGCGAGCGGCCGAGGCCGAACTTCGCCGCCAGCTTCGGGTCGGCCGAGGAGCCGGTGACTGGCACCGGCCGCGTGTGCGGCGTCTGTGCCGGCCGCGCCACGAGCGTGCAAATCAGCGATGGTTCGAGCCGGAAGATCGCCTCCGAGAGGCGTTCGGAAAACGTCCGCCAGCGAAGGTTCGGTTCGACCCCGCGAACCACGATCAGGTCGTTCGGGCCATCCGGCAGGCGAAGCGCGTAGGCCTCGTTCTCCGGCCAGTCGAGTTGCCGGACACCCTCGTCGTCGACGCGCACGTGTGGCCGCGTCTCGGTGAAGACGTAGTACTCCTCCGGGTCCACGGTGAGAAAGCGCTCGCTCTCGAAGACGTCGACCAGATGGTCGGCGACGTCCGTCGTGACGGTGCCGGTGTCGCTCCAGCCGGTGAACGCCATGACTACTACGGGGGAACGAAGCCCGCGGACTTCGTTTACGGTAAATCCATCCACATCGGCCATTGTACGGCGTGAGTGCCGCTGACGTGAGTGAGCGCCGTATCGTGCCCGGCATGGAGCGGTGGGGTGCTGGCGCTCACCGCGCGGAGCAGCGCGCACATCAGGGGCGCGGGCGGCAGGCCGCCGCCGCTTCACGCCCTCGCGATTACTTCAGCCCGGCCCACTCGTTCTGCTTCGCGAACAGCAGGTCGTGCATCTCCCAGAACTTCCCCTGCTGCTGGGCGCAGACGGAGATGACCGACGCATTCCCGGCGTTGGGGTGGATCTGGAGGATGGGGAAGTGGAGGAAGGCCAGCGCCACGTCGTTCCCGAGTTGCGAGCGAAGCGTCCGCAGCGAGGACTCCGTCCACTGCTTGCAGAACGGGCACTGGAAGTCGCTGAACTCCGCGACCATCACCTTGGCGTTGGCGTTGCCCTCGATCGGCGCGCCCTTCACGCTCGGTGGGTTCGCGACGATGGAGAACGCCGGCGGATTCGTCGCGGCCAGCTGGCGCACCGCGGGCGAATAACTATCAATCGAAGTCGGGCTGCCGTTCAGTTCCGCCTTGATGATCTCTTCGAGGATCGAGATCGGCTGTGCGCCGACGAGCTTCTTGTTGTTGATGAAGAACGTCGGCGTGCCGGTTACGCCGAGGCTCGTGCCCGACTTCAGGCCGTCGTTCACGATGGCCAGCGGGTCCTGGCTGTTCACGCACTGGTCGAACTTCGCTTCGTCCAGCCCGATCTGCTTCGCGTACGAGTAGAGCGTGTCCTTCAGGCCCATCGCCTGGGCCGAGGGCGCGGTCGGCGTGGTAACGACGGTGGAAACCGCGCCAACGACCGGCACTTCGTCGGCGTTCGAACTGTTCGTGTCGCGCTGCGTCCACCAGATCGTGGCGGAGATGATGATGGAGCCGAGGATCAGTGCCGCAGGCGAAAGGAAGTATGTCCAGGCCGGCTGGCTCTTCGCGGGGCGCTCCGGCGCTGCCGTATCGAGAGGGGGAGGGGGTTGATCTTGCACCTACTCATGGTGCGTCACGAACCGCGTGTATGCACCCAAACGGTAAGGCCCGCAACACCCGCGGGTTCCCCTCGCCTCTCTGTTCCTTTCTCTTTCCTGCTTCCTCTCCGTCACCAGGGCCGTCGCCACTTGTTCCAGTCGAACGGTTCGATCCCCTCGTCGGTCAGTTGCCAGATGCTGGCCTCGGCCTTGCCACCACTGATCTCGAGGAAGCCGATCGTTCCCAGTTGCGTGTCGAGGTTGCGCGGGTAGGTCGGCGAACCGGGGTTGATACAGAGCACACCGTTCACGGTGTCGATCGCTTCCACGTGGGTGTCGCCGTAAATCAGCACATCGAGGTCGGTTGTGCCGAAGTAGCGCAGCATCGCGCGTTCGAGCGTGAGGTGCGGCGGGTACTCGGGGATGGGCACATCGTGCACGAGCCCCACCTTCAGGCCCTCCATGTCGAGCACCCACGCCTCGCGCAGCCGCTCGTGGTCGGGCTGCACGGGGCGGCCACCGGAACCTTCCTCGCCGTTGCCGCGCGCCGCCCAGGTCGGCGCGATGTCGTGCAGCTGGTCGATGACGAACAGGTCGTGAATATCGCCCGCGTGGAGGATGGCGTCGACGCCGCGGAAGGCGTCGAACACCTGGGGCCAGAGCTCGGCGCGAGCTTCAGGGATGTGAGTGTCGGAAATGAGGCCGATGCGCATCCCTCGATTAAGCAATAGACGAAGAGCAACGCGCAACGCCGCGTTTCGCGCTCAGCGTCCCCCGGCCGGCGCCCCCGCCGCGTCGACTTCGAGCGCATTGGCCCGCGCACGGCGGTCGGCCGCGACTGCTTCGGTGCGGTTGAACACCTGCAGCAGCAGCACCGTGACCATCACGATGCAGCCCATCATCACCATCGTTTCCTGGATGCCGATACGGTCGGCGATGATGCCGATGGGCAGCGCGAACAGCCCGAAGAGGCTCCAGCTCAGCATCGAAATCGACTGCACGCGGCCCTGGTAGTCGGCCTCGGTGCTCGACATCGTGAGCGCGTTGTTCACTCCCTGGAAGCCGCCCGCCATGCCACCGACCGCGACCATCGCCGTCAGTCCGAACCAGATATTCTGGGCGAGCCCGAGCCCCACCAGCGAAGCGCCGAACGCGATCGCCAGCAGCGGTTGCGCTGCCCACGCCTTCTTGCTCTGTGCGAACGAAGCCACCATCAGGGTCGCGACCACCGCTCCGACCGCGCCGAACGACTGCAGCGCGCCAAGCCCGCCCGAGCCGACACCGTAGACATCCTTCGCCACCGAAGGCAGGAACGACTGGTACGGGAAGCCCACCATGATCACCGCGAACGATGTGAGCACGAGCAGCGTGATGGACGGGCGCTGCTTCACGTAGCGCACACCGTCGGCCATGTCCGCCAGCGGTGACACGTTCCGTTCGCGCGGCTTCGGGTTTCCGGGCGGCAAGCGCAGCATCGTGAACGTCGCGATGAAGAATCCGAGCGTCGTCATGTAGTAGACGCCGCCGATGCCGATGAAACTGACGGCGATGAACATGCCCGCGAGCGACGGCCCGACAACGCGCGTGCTGTTCATGCTCAGCTGCTGCAACACCACCGCGTTGCCAATTGCCGACCGGTCGACGAGGTCGCCGATGAACGCCTGCCGCGCCGGCCCGACGAACGCGAACCCCGCCCCCTGCACCACGCCCGCGACCACAAGCATCCAGAACTCGATCCGCTCGAGTTCGATCATCGTCGCCAGCCACGCTGAGTTGAGCGCGATGACCATCTGGCAGACGAGCAGCAGGTTGCGTTTCGGCAGCCGGTCGGCGAGCACACCACCCC
>CAYYDX010000053.1:0-23478 GCA_964470735.1 uncultured Anaerolineaceae bacterium | reverse complement strand
CGCCAGCCGCCCGGGCCTTTGAGGTGGATTTCGGCATCGAGCGCGACCATCACCGCCGGGTAGTCGGCCGAGGGGTCGGAGTGGGCGAGCGAGCCGCCCATCGTGCCCCGGTTACGCACCTGCGGGTCGGCGATTTCGGCCGCGCACTCGCTGACCACCGGGCACATGCGCCGGACCAGGTCTGATTGGAGCACTTCGGTGTGGGTGGTTCCCGCGCCGATCTGTACCTGCCCGTCCTGCTCGGTGATTCCCTTGAGTTGCGGGATGCGCGAGATGTCGATGAGGACGCCGGGCTCGCTGAGGCGAAGCTTCATCAGCGGGATGAGGCTGTGGCCTCCCGCGAGGAACTTTCCCTCGCCGCCGCTCTGCTGGAGCAATGCGATGGCCTCGTCGAGCGTGGCTGCGCGCTTGTATTCGAACTCCTCCGGGATCATTGCGTCGCCCCCTCGTTGATGATGCGCCAGAGCTTCTCCGGCCGGAGCATCATGTCGATGTGCTTCACGCCGAACGGGCTGAGCGCATCGACCGCTGCGTTCACGATGCATGGCGTCGAACCGAGCGTTCCCGCCTCGCCGACGCCCTTCGCGCCGAGCGGATTGACCGGCGTCGGCGTCACCGTCTTGTCCATTTCGAACGTCGGGAAGTCGGTCGCGCGCGGGATGGCATAGTCCATGAACGAGCCGGTCAGGAGTTGGCCGTCCTCGTCGTAAACGACCTCTTCGATCATTGCCTGGCCAATGCCCTGGGCGAGTCCGCCGTGGATCTGCCCCTCGACGATGAGCGGGTTCACGATCACTCCGGCGTCATCGACGACGACCATGCGGAGGAGCTTCGGTTCGCCCGTCTCCCGGTCGATTTCGAGCATCGCGATGTGCGCGCCGAAGGGATAGGTATTGTTCGGTGGCTCCCAGAACGCCTGGTCGGAGAGACCCGGGTCGAGGCCCGCGGGCAACGGCACCGGCACGTAGGCGAACGCTGCGACATCGCCGAACCCGATGGATTGGCCCGGCGAGTTGCGGTAGTAGATCCGGCCGCCTTCGAACATCATGTCGCTGGCGTCCATCTCTTCGTTCGGGTTCAGCATGGCGGCGGCGAAGCGCGCCATCTTGTCCTTCACCTTCTCGCCGGCCTTCAGCAACGCAGTTCCGCCAACTGCCTGTGAGCGGCTGCCGAAGGTGCCGATGCCCTGCTTCACGATGCCGGTGTCGCCGTGGAGGATGGTGATGTCGTTCATCGGGATGCCGAACTGGTCGGCGAGCATCTGGGAGAACGTGGTTTCGTTGCCCTGCCCGTGTGGCGAAGCGCCGGTGGTCGCGGTGATCTTGCCACTCCGCTCCACGGTGACGCTGGAATACTCCCAGCCCCCCGTGGGCAGCGAAGCCGACGGACCGAGCCCGCAGACCTCCACGTAGAAGGCGAGGCCGAGACCGACGATCCGGCCCTCGGCGCGGGCTTTGTCGCGCTCCGCCTTCATGCCTTCCCAGTTGGCGTTCTTGAGAGCGAGGTCGAGCGCGCGCTCGTACTCGCCGGAGTCGTAGACGGCGCCCATCTGGGTGGTGAAGGGGAACTGGTCGGGCTTGATGAAGTTCCGCCGCTTGACTTCGGCCGGGTCCATCTTGAGGTGCTGGGCAACCATGTCCATCGCGCGCTCGACGAAGTAGGTGCCTTCGGGGCGCCCGGCGCCGCGGTAGGCGTCGGTGGGCATCTTGTTCGTGAACACTTCGGTGAGTTCGGCGCGAATCGCCGGGATGTCGTACGTGCCGTTCAGCATCAGCATCGTCAGCGTCGGGATAGCGGCTGTGAGGATCATGTTGTATGCGCCGATATCGGCGATGAGTTTGATCTTCAGCCCGGTGACTTTGCCGTCGTTCTTCCCGGCGATGTCAACGTAGGCGAGGATGCCGCGACCGTGGATGGTCGCCTGGAAGGCCTCCGACCGGTCCTCGATCCACTTCAGTGGCTTGCCCAGCTTCTTCGAGAGGGCTGCGGCGACGTAATCCTCGCCGTAGATGTTGATCTTGCAGCCGAATCCACCGCCCACCTCCGGGGCGATAGCGCGCACCTGGTTGTCCGGTGTGCCCGTGAGGGCGGCGACGAACGTCTTCAGGATGTGGGGGTTCTGGGTCGAACTCCAGATGGTGAGGAAGTCCTTGCCCTGTTCGTAGTGGGCGACCACCCCGCGCGGTTCCATCGCGGTCGGAGCCAGGCGCTGGTTCCACATCCGCTGCGAAAGCACGAAGTCGGCTTCGGCGAACGCCTTCTCGACGGCCGAGTCGTCGACCGTACCGGCGACGGCGTCGACGCCGGTGCCGCCGGGGACATAGGGCACCGCGAGGTTGTTCGCGAACGCTTCGTGCACGAGTGCGGGCTGGCCGGTCATCGCCACTTCGGGGTCGACCACGGCCGGGAGCGGGTCGTACTCGATGTCGATGGCGTCGGCAGCGTCGCGCGCGAGGTATCGATCAGCTGCGACCACCACGGCGACCGGTTCGCCCTGGTAGCGCACGCGGTCGACCGCGACCGAATAGTGGTCGGGCGACGGGAACGGCGTGCCGATCGGCATGGGCGGGAGGAACTCTCTGAGTTCAGCGCCGGTGATGACGAGTTCGACGCCGGGCATTGCCTGGGCCGCGCTCACGTCGATCCTCTTGATGACGCCGTGCGCGATGTCGCTGCGGCGGAATGCGAGGTGCAGCATCCCGGGAAGCTTGATGTCGTCGACGTAGGTGGCTTTGCCCTGGATGAGGCGCGGGTCTTCGCGGCGCTTGACGCGCTCGCCGACCATCTTCGGAGTGATAATCGCCATCTCGCCTACCCCTTCTTCGCCGCATACTTGATGGCGTTGACGATGTGCTGGTAGCCGGTGCAGCGACAGAAGTTCCCGCTGATGCCTTCGCGGATCTCCTGTTCGCTGGGATTCGGGTTTTCGTTCAACAGGTGGATGCTGGACATAATCATGCCGGGCGTGCAGTAGCCGCACTGGAGGCCGTGTTCTTCCCAGAAGCCTTCCTGCACCGGGTGGAGTTCACCGCCCGCGCCGACGCCCTCGATCGTCGTGATCTCGGAGCCATCGGCCTGGACTGCGAAGATCGTGCATGACTTCGCGCTCTGGCCATCGACGAGCACGGTGCATGCGCCGCACTGTGTCGTGTCGCAGCCGATGTGCGTACCGGTGAGTCCGAGTTGTTCGCGCAGGAAGTGCACGAGCAAGGTCCGCGGCTGAACGTCGGCCGACTGCTCGGCGCCGTTCACCTTGAGCTTGATAGAGACCGGGTCTGCCACTACTGGAACCTCCTTCTGTGGCCGGGGAGCGTCAGCTCCGTGCTTCGACTTGCTTCTCCATGGCCTTCATGAACTGGCCAATCATGAGCTTGGCGGCGCCGCCGAGGAGGCGGCTCCCGAGCCGTGCGATAGCGCCCTGCGCCTTCACATCGCCGACGTACTTCACGAGCGTCCCGCCCTTGTCGTCGGAGAGCGCGAGGGTTGCGTCGCCCTGGACGCTGCCGGGCTTGCCCTGGCCGCTCACAATCAGCCGGTACGACTCACCATCGACCGGGTCCGCAACCTTGACGTTGCCGGAGTAGGTGCCCTTGATCGCGGCTATCCCAACTTTGATGGTGATGTCGTACGACCGCGGAGCGACTTCCTCGAACTTCTCGCACCCGGGCATCGATGCCTTGAGCGCCTGTGGATCGAGGAGTGCGGCCCAGACCGCGGCACGCGGACTCGCAAAACGGTGATCGCCAGTAACTTCCATAACGCCCCCCGCTGAAGGTGAGGCGCGAAGTGTACGCCGCGACGCGCAGAAAACCATCCCCCAGGGGGAGGAACGCACGGCTGGCGATGGTAACACCGGTTCGCCTCGCCCCCGGTGGTGAACTTCGTTACCGTTGGGACGTGGCCATCCGAATCTTGCCGCAACCAGAACTGCCCCTGGCGCTGCCCCGTCTTTCGCGGCCGGAGGCGTTGTGACCGAGCCTCACCCGCACCGCGAGCACCGCGTTTTCCCGGGCGCCCCCTACCCGCTGGGCGCCACCTGGGACGGGAACGGTGTCAACTTCGCCTTGTTCAGCGAGGGCGCAACCGCTGTCTGGCTCTGCCTCTTCTCGCATGATGGCGCCGGGGAGTTGGCGCGCATCCCGCTTCGCGAACAGACGGACTTCGTCTGGCACGGCTACCTTCCGGACGCACGCCCCGGCTGGCTCTATGCCTACCGTGTCGAGGGCCCGTACGAACCAGCCGCCGGCGCGCGGTTCAACGCCCGCAAGCTCCTGCTCGATCCCTATGGCCGCGCCGTCTTCGGCAACGTCGAATGGTCGGATGAGGTGTTCGGTTATCACCTCGGCCGCCCGGGCGATGATCTGCCCGACTCGCGCGATAGCGCTCGCTTCATGCCGAAGAGCGTCGTCGTCGAGAACGCGTTTTCCTGGGGCGATGACAAACACCCGCGAACCCCCTGGTCCGAAACCACCATCTACGAAGTGCACATCAAGGGGTTCACCGCCCTCAACGAACAGATTCCCGAGGAGTTGCGCGGAACCTATCGCGGCCTCGCCGACCCGCAGTGCATCGACTACCTGAAGTCGCTCGGTGTCACCGCGGTCGAGTTGATGCCGGTCCACCAGTTCCTCGACGATCGCGCGCTGGTCGACCGGGGGTTGACGAACTACTGGGGCTACAACACTGTCGAGTTCTTCGCACCGGAGCCGCGCTACGGCAGTTCGCCGGTTCCGGCCGAAGTGGTGAACGAGTTCAAGAGCATGGTGAAGGCGCTCCACGAGGCCGGCATCGAAGTGCTCCTCGACGTGGTCTACAACCACACCGGCGAGGGCAACCATCTCGGTCCGACGCTCTCGTTCCGGGGCATCGACAACGCTGCGTATTACCGGCTCTCGCCGGCCGACCGGCGGCTCTACACCGACTACACCGGCACCGGCAACACGCTCAACATGCTCCATCCCCGCACTATCCAACTGATCATGGATAGCCTGCGCTACTGGATCCTCGAGATGCATGTCGATGGCTTCCGGTTCGACCTCGCGGCCGCGCTTGCCCGTGGCCTGCACGAGATGAACCGCCTGAGCGCGTTTTTCGACATCATCCACCAGGACCCGGTGCTCTCGCAGGTGAAGCTCATCGCCGAACCGTGGGACGTGGGCGAAGGCGGCTACCAGGTCGGCAACTTCCCGATCCTCTGGGCCGAATGGAACGGGAAGTACCGCGACTGCGTCCGGCGGTTCTGGAAAGGCGACGAGGGTCAGCTTGCCGAACTCGCCTACCGGCTGACCGGCAGCTCCGACCTCTACGCGAACAACGGCCGCCGTCCGTACGCCAGCATCAACTTCGTGACCGCGCACGATGGGTTCACGCTGAACGACCTGGTCCGCCACGCGCAGAAGCACAACGACGCCAACCTGGAAGGCAACCTGGACGGCGAGAACCACAACCTGAGCTGCAACCACGGCGTCGAGGGCGAGTCGAATGACCCTGCGGTGATCGAACTTCGCGCCCGCCAGATGCGGAACTTCATCGCGACGCTGCTGATCTCACAGGGCACGCCGATGTTGCTCCACGGCGATGAAGTGGCTCGCACGCAGTCCGGGAATAACAACGCCTACTGCCAGGACAACGAAACCTCGTGGCAGCGCTGGGACCTGGGCGAACCGGAGCAGGCCCAGCTCGAATGGACGCGCCGGATCATGGCGTTCCGCAAGCGCCACCCGGTGCTGCGGCGGCGCGGGTTCTTCCGTGGCCGCCAGGTACTCGGAACCACGACCAAGGACATCAGCTGGTTCCGCGACGACGCCATCGAGATGACCGAGAGCGACTGGGATGACGGCTACCGCAGGGCCCTGGCCGTGCGGCTGGCCGGCGCCGCTTCGGACCTGGTGGATGAGCATGGCAACGTCCTGCTCGACAACTCGCTACTCATTCTGCTCAACGCCAGCGAGGACCCGGTCGATTTCGTCATCCCGCCCGACGGCGGCTCAGCGGAGTGGCTGCTTGCCTTCGACACGGCGTCCCCGGAAAAGGCCGAGCACAGCGAATCTGCCGCTCCGGGGAGCAAACGAACTCTCGTTCCGCGCAGCCTCGTCGTGTTCGAATCGCCGGAGAAGGCGATCCCGGTTCGCGGCTAACGGGGCAACGAAAACGGCCCTTCCGGGGAAGGGCCGTCGCGCTTCGCGTGGGAGCCGCGATTATTCGATGTCGACGGTGGCGCCGGCTTCGGTGAGCTTGGCCTTGATCGACTCGGCCTCTTCCTTGCCGATGCCTTCCTTGACCTTCGCGGGCGCAGCCTCAACGAGGTCCTTGGCTTCCTTCAGGCCGAGGCCGCTGACGACTTCGCGGATGGCCTTGATGACGTTGATCTTGTTGTCGCCGAAGCTCTTGAGGACGACGTTGAACTCCGTCTTTTCTTCCTCGGCAGCGGCGGCGGCCGGGGCAGCGCCACCGGCGGCGGGGCCCGCGGCCATCATCATCGGAGCGGCGGCGGTGATTCCGAACTCTTCTTCGATCGCCTTGTTCAGGTCGCGGAGTTCGAGGAGGGTCATGCCCTTGATAATTTCGAGTGCTTCTTCAACCTTGGCCATGTTCTGGTACTCCTTGGTGGGCTCGGGTTAGCCGGCGGCTTCGAGCTGGTTGGCGCGAGCCTCGACGAGGCCGGCAAAGTTGCGGATGGTCGACTGGAGCAGGCCGGCAAAGTTGTAGAGCGGGCTCTGCAGCTTGCCAACCACGTCGGCGATGAGCTGTTCCTTCGGCGGCATCGAAGCGAGGCTTTCGACTTCGGCGGGCGAGAGCACCTTGCCCTCGAGCCAGCCACCGTGGATTTCGATGTTGAGGCGCTTCGCCCGGAGGTGCTCGGTGAGCGCCTTCACGGGGGCGATCGGGTCGCCGAAACCGAGGGCGAGGGCAGTCGGCCCCTGCACGATTTCGGCCATGTTCTCGCGTCCGGCGGCCTTCGCGGCCATCGATGCGAGGGTGTTCTTCACCACTTTCACTTCCGCTCCGGACGGGCGCAGGGCACGGCGGAGTTCGGTGAGCTGGGCAACGGTGAGCCCACGATAGTCGGCGCTGACAGCGATCGAGGCGCGCCCGAGGCGCTCCTGGATCTCGGCCAGCATGGCCTCTTTTCGTGGAGTCGGCATAGCCACCTCCGATGATGAATGCGGGCGAGCGAAATGCCCGTCCCATGTGCGATGAGCCCGGATACCAAAAATCCCCGCGCGTTGGCAGGGATCGAGTCACGCGGACGCGCAGGCGTCACGTGGAATCACTGCCTCGACAGGCGCCGGTTTGGCATTACCCCTCCCGCAGTTCCGAAGAACGCGCGGTTCGCATTAGGGACCTGTGGTCTCTGGCTCTTGAGTTGTCAGCATGCAAGGTATCAGGTTCCGGGTTTGGGGGAAATGGGGCATGGTTGGGCCCCCCGCGCGGGCGCTGCAGCGTTTCGGTACCATCTCCGTGTGATCGAGCTAACCAAACGCCTCCTCATTGCCGCTGAAGGTGGCGAAGCCGTCTTCCTCGCCTCCGTCCTTGAACCTGGGCCGCGGCCGATCGAAGCGGGCGCGCGCCTGCTCGTGGAGCGAACCGGCGCCCGCCTCGGCTCCCTCGGCGACGCAGCGCTCGATGACCTGGTCGCGGCGTACGCGCCCGATGCGTTTCCCCGCCACATCACCCAGACGCTTTACGTCACGCCGGACGGACTGACCGACCGCACGGTTCGCGATGCGACAGCAATCTATGTCGAGGTGGTCGAAGCCAAGCCAGTCTTCCTTGTCGTCGGATGCGGGCATATCGGGCGGTCGTTGGCGCGGCTGGCCGACTTCACCGACTTCCACGTGGTGGTGCTGGACGACCGCGAGGAGTTCGCCAACGCAGAGAAGATCCCGTGGGCCGATGAAATCCTCTGCGAAGATTACGAAGAAGCGATCGACCGCTTCCCGATTAACTCCGCTACCTACATCACGCTGGTCACGCGCGGGCATAAGCAGGACGAACTTTCGCTGCGGCGGTGTCTCGGGCGTGGCGCCGCCTACCTCGGAATGATCGGTTCGCGCCGGAGGACGAGCACTGTGCTGCGCCATCTTGCAGAGGAGGGGTTCGAACAGGCCGAACTCGACAAGGTGCGCACACCAATCGGGCTGAACATCGGCGCGGAGACGCCGGAAGAGATTGCCATCAGCATCATGGCCGAGGTCATCATGGCCCGGCGCGGCGGCGACGGCGCCGTCATGTACCACCGCTAAGCGCGGCCTACTCCATGGCGCCGGCGACGGCGCCCCGACGGAAGAGTTCCTGGCGCAGGTCGAGCATCGCCGTGTAGGTGGGGATCACGAAGACGTCGTCGCCGGGCTTCGTGTCACCGAGTATCGCATCGAGCAGCGCGGCCGGTTCGTGAGCGACACGCCCCGGCGCTGGCCACCCCGCATATTTCAGGCGAACCGCAAGGTCTTCGGCGCGGTCGCCTCCGGCCCAGCAGTTTGCGACGGATTCGGCCAGCAACTCGTGGTCGACGTCCCAGACCCAACTGACGTCCTGGCCGTCGGCGAAGCGATCGTTGAGCAGCAGGGCGACGTTCACCGGCCCGGCGTTCCGGGCGAGTTCGCGCGTGAGCAGCAGCACCTGGTTCGCTCCCGCCGGGTTCTTCGCGAGGAAGAGCCGCAGCCGCCGGCCGTCGAGTTCGACGACCTCCTGACGCCCGAACGCGGGCCGGACGCTGCGCAATCCCGTGCGAATCGCCTCATCGGCGATGCCGAACGCGCGCGCCGCGCTGATCGCCGCGAGTGCGTTGTAGACGTTGTAGAGGCCGGTCAGCGGCATTTCGATGCGCCCGAGGCCGTTGACCACGAACGATGCCCGCTCCAGTGCGAGGCTGACTTCGCTGCCCGAGGTCGACGGTTCGGCGCGACGCCGTTCGCACCGGGCGCAGCGCCACCAGCCTACGTGCGCGAAGTAGCGCCGGTCGTAGCGGTAGTCGCCCCCGCAGGAGCACCAGCGTGCATCGAACGCGCCCGCCGTGCTCGTGGCGAAAGCCTTGTCATCGAGACCGAACCAGTGCACGGGGCCGTCCCAGTCGGCTGCGAGTTCGGCCACCGAGGGGTCGTCGGTGTTGAGGACGAGGGTGGCGTCGCGGGGCGCACCATCGAGTGCCTTCCGCCAGAGCGCCGCGACCGTATCGACTTCGCCGTAGCGGTCCAGTTGGTCGCGAAAGAGGTTCGTGAAGGCGATGACGCGCGGCTGGAGCGCGGGCACGGCAGCGGGCATCGTGGCCTCGTCGGCTTCGAACAGGCCGGCCGTGTTAGCGGCGCCGGGAATGCCACCGAATGGCCCGGCGGCGGCAAGCAACGTGCTGGCCATGCCGCGCATGAGATTGCTGCCCTCGCGATTGTGGATGTAGGGCGTCCCGGCGGCGTCGAAGGCAGCGGCGATGATGCGGCTTGTGGTGGTTTTTCCGTTCGTCCCGGTGACCATCACGCGTCCACGGCCGAGTGTGCGTCCGAGGTTGGTCACGAGCCGAGGGTCGAAGCGCTCAGCGACCAGCCCCGGCAGGGCGGTTCCGCCACCGCGGTGCAGCGCGCGCGTGGCCAGGCCGGCCGACTTCCCGGCGAGGACGGCGGCGCTCGTGCGGATGCGGCTCATCCCGGCATCGTCGCGTGAGGGCAGCACTCGGGCAAAGCGTGCGTGGCTACTGCACGCGAGCCGGGAGCAGCCCCGCCTGTCGCAGCAGGCCGAGGATCCGGTCGCGAGCGACCACGCCGACGACCCGGCCGTTCTCGACGACCGGCATGTGGAGCAGGTCCTGCGTTTCCATTTCGAGCAGCACGTCGGAGACGAGCAGGTCTCGCGTCGTGGCGTGGAGAGCCGAACGCGGCACCATCGCCTGGCTGGCGGTCACGGTGTCCCACTGCTCCGGCGGGACATCGCGCATCTGGTAGCCGCTGAGGATCCCCGCCAGCGAGCCATGGTCCTGGACCATGTAGACCACGCGTGGATTGAGGTCGAGGACGCCACGTGCGAGCGAGCCCACGGTCTGGCTGCCGTCGACGACGGGTGGGTCCCGGTGCATCAAGTCTTCGGCCTTATAGAGGCGGAGTTCGCGTACGAGGCGGTTCTGTTCGAGGCTCTTGCGCGCTGCATTTTCGAGGAACAGGCCGAGGAAGATGAGCCAGCCACCGCTCATCGCGTCCTCCGCAATCCAGACGTCCTTGCCGGCGATGGCCGCGAGTCCGAGGCCGATACCGGTGAAGGCGAACGCACGCCCGCTCCAGGCGGCGATCCCGGTGGCGAGATCGTGGTTGCCGGTGATCATCCAGACAAGCGAGCGGAAGACGCGTCCACCGTCCATGGGGAACGCTGGGAGCAAGTTGAAGCCGCCGAGGATGATGTTCATCAGGGCGAGCCAGACCAGCACGTAGTCGACCGGACGGGTGTCGCTGGCGCCAAGGGCGAACCAAACTCCGGCGAACACCAGTGCAAGCGCGAAGCTCGCGAAGGGGCCCGCGGCGGCCATCAGCAGTTCGTGCAGCGGGCGTGCCGCTTCTCGCGTGATCTGGGCGACGCCGCCGAGCACGAACAGGGTGATGCTCCGCACCGGGATGCGGTAGCCCTTCGCCACCAGGGAATGGGCGAGTTCGTGAAGGATGATCGACACGAAGAAGAGCAAGACGCTGGCGATGGCCATCGCGTAGTGCGTGGTTCTCCCGGCCGATTCGAGGGCATCGGGATAGAACTGAGTCGCGAGCAACCAGGTGGTGAGCCCGAAGAGGACGAACCAACTCGGGTTGATGAGGATGGGGATCCCCGCGAGCGTACCGATCCGGAAGGTGCGAAGACGCATGACGCTACCTTACCCGCGCGATGGTTAGGGTGGGGTTTCCCTCGGCGTTACCCGTGGTTCTTGCTCGCCGGTGGCGCGGGCGGCGCCTCCTCATCGTCTTCGACGACTGCTTCCCAGCAGAGATAGAAGTAGAAGAGCCCGATGAGGATGGGTACGAGGAATGCGGGATGGTGGCTCTGCACGAGCCCGATGAAGCCGCCGAGCACCACGAAGGTCAGCGCGACGACATAGACAAAGAATGCACCCCAGCTGAAACCCAACGGCAACACGGTTCGCTCCTTCGCCGGCAATCGTACACGCCGATATCGGCCGCGATAACCCGCGAAACAGGGAGAAACCCGTAAGAACTTCGCACCCTGCAGCGAGGGCTGGTTCGCCGGTTCCGCACACGGGTGGGAGGCTCGAGCCCACGGCCTCCCGAACCTCGCCACGGGGCCCGCTTGAGAGTGCGGAGACTGCCGGCTGCTGGAGTTAGCTCACCGCCGCGAGGGCCGGAGCGTCGGCCGACGGGACCATGCCCTCGAGAACGCGCGCCAGGGCCATCGTGTGGCTGCAGGTTGCCCAGTCGCCGAAGAAGCCGCAGTTGCAACTCCACTTGCCGTCGTGGAGAACGACTTCGTGGTCGCTGTTTTCGCCATGGAAGGCGACGCGGAGGTCGTCGATTTGCATCCGGTGGCGTTCACCCGCGTACACCTTTGCCTTCTCAACCTTGCCTATCAAGCTCGACTGCATGACTGGCTGCTCCTTTCGCAGAAAACACGAACGGCAGCCCCGAAGAGGCCGCCGTCAACAGCGATGGATGCCAACAAACACACCCATAACACCGGCACCGTACGCCGCCCGCGGAGGCCTGTCAACAGGTTTCCGCAGGTGTTGCGCAGCGACCGCGTCAGGCCGGTACGGTACTCGGATAGAGTGTCGCGCGGCGTGCTTCGAAGGCGCTGATATCGCCCTCTTCCTGCATCGTCAGTCCGATTTCGTCGAGGCCATTCAGCAGGCAGTGCTTCACGAACGGGTCGATGTCGAACGTCCTCGTCCACGAGCCGTCTGCCGTCGAAACGGTCTGCGTCTGGAGGTCGACGACGACTTCCGAAGAGGGCAGTTCTTCCGAACGTGCGATGAGGTACTCGCAGTCGGCCTGCGGCAAGACGACGGTGAGCAGCCCGATCTTCGCGCAGTTGTTGCGGAAGATGTCGGCGAACGACGGCGCGATGATCGCCTTCAATCCAAGGTCCTCGAGCGCCCAGGGAGCGTGCTCGCGGGAGGAACCGCAGCCGAAGTTCGGGCCGGTGACCATCAGCGGCGCGCCCTTGAACTCCGGGTTGTTGAGCACGAAGTCAGGGTCCTGCTTCCAGTCGTCGAAGGCGAATGGACCGAAGCCAGTTCGTTCGATCCGCTTGAGGAACTCCTTCGAGATGATCTGGTCGGTATCGACGTCGGCGCGGTTCATCGGGATCGACCGGCCCTTCACAGGTTCGAACTTTTTCATGGCTTACTTCCACTCCCGGATATCGACGAAGTGGCCGGCAATGGCGGCGGCGGCGGCCATCTGCGGGCTGACGAGGTGGGTGCGCCCGCCGCGTCCCTGGCGTCCCTCGAAGTTGCGGTTCGAGGTGCTGGCGCAGCGCTCGCCCGGCATCAGGATGTCCGGGTTCATGCCCAGGCACATCGAGCAGCCGGCCTCGCGCCATTCGAAGCCCGCGTCCTTGAACACCTGGTCGAGCCCCTCCTGCTCGGCCTGGAGTTTCACGAGGCCTGAGCCGGGGACCACCATCGCCTTCAGCGTGGAGGCGATCTTGCGGCCCTTCACGATGGCCGCCGCAGCGCGCAGGTCTTCGATGCGGCTGTTCGTGCAGGAGCCGAGGAAGATGCGGTCGAGTTGGATGTCCTGGATCGGTGTTCCAGCTTCGAGTCCCATGTAGGCGAGTGAGCGCTCGGCGAGTTCCTTCGCGCTGGCGTTCGCCGCTTCATCGGGAGACGGAACGCGGCCGGTGACCGGCACGCTCTGCGCCGGTGTCGTACCCCAGGTGACGCACGGTTCGATGTCTTCGCCGCGCAGGGTGACGTAGGTGTCGAAGGTAGCCCCCTCATCGGTGGCCAACTGTTTCCACGCTTCGACGGCGCGGTCCCAGTCGTCGCCGGAGGGGGCGTGCTTGCGGCCCTTCACGTAGGCGAACGTCGTTTCGTCGGGCGCCACGAGGCCTGCTCGCGCGCCACCCTCAATCGACATGTTGCAGATGGTCATTCGGCCCTCCATGGAGAGGTTCCGAATGACATCGCCGCGGTACTCGATGACGTGACCGACACCGCCGGCGACGCCGATTTCGCGGATGACCGCGAGAATCACGTCCTTCGCCGTGACGCCGGGATGAAGCTCGCCGGTGACCTCGACCGACATCGTCTTCGGCGCCGCCTGCGGCAGTGTCTGGGTGGCCAGCACGTGCTCCACCTCGCTGGTGCCGATGCCGAAAGCGAGCGCGCCGAAGGCGCCGTGGGTCGCGGTGTGGCTGTCGCCGCAGACGATCGTCATGCCGGGCTGCGTGAGCCCCTGCTCCGGCCCGATGACGTGGACGATGCCCTGGCGGATGTCGCCGACGCCGAAGAGCGGTACTCCGAACTCCTCGCAGTTCGCGCGCAACGTTTCCACCTGCTGCACCGACAGCGGGTCGGTCCATGGCTTGTCGCGGTCGATGGTCGGCACGTTGTGGTCGACTGTGGCGAGGGTGAGGTCGGGCCGGCGAACCTTGCGCCCGGCCAGCCGCAGCCCTTCGAACGCCTGGGGCGACGTGACCTCGTGGACGAGGTGGAGGTCGATATAGAGGAGGTCGGGTTTGCCGGCCTCGTGATGCACGACGTGGTTGTCCCAGATCTTCTGGATGATGGTGCGCGGTTGGGTCATGCGGGGGTGCTCCGGGCGGACACAAGAGTCATAAGGTGGATAGGAAGAGCGTACCAGAGCGCGGAGACAGCGGCTTCAGCGGAGTAGCCTGCGGCGCCTGCTGGCAGCGGATGGTTTTGTGGGAGTGAGTGGCGGCGCCGTGTCGGCCAGGGCGTCCCGGCTGATCGCGAGCAGCGCGCCGAGTCCGCGCGAGTTGTGGAACGCCACTTTCTTCGTGCCGGCGTCTTCGAGACGCTTCGCCTCGGCACGGACACGGCCGCTCGCGGCATGACTGATGCACGCAGTATTGATGACGATGAGGTCCGCGGCGCCGTTGGCGAGATCGAGCGCCTGCGAGCCGTTCTTCGCCTCATCCGGAGACAGCCACGTCGCCTTCACGCCCCATCGGTCGAAAACCGGCATTGCGCGCTTCCGGAGCCAATCATGGCCGCCAACCACCACCATCTTCCTCCCCGAGAAGTCCGGCTCCACGCCGTCCTCGCCCGTTCCTTCGTCGGGCAGGTGGGCCTGGAGGTACTCACGGAACCGCGGGAATGCAATCCCGAGGCCGCGCAGTTCGAGCACTCCTTCGTCATCGAGCGTCTTCGGGTTGCAGTTGCGCAGGACAAGTTCGGCGGCGGGTTCGAAGTCCTCGCCCGACTCCAGTTGCAGAGAGAGCAGCGCCTGGCCAACCGGGAGTTGTAGGGGTTTAAAGCCTTGCGGAACGCTCAGGCAGAGGTTTCGAAGCGCTTCGAACTCGCCGTGTCGCAGATGCTCCCTCACGCACCGGTCGAAGGACGCGACCGAGTCGTGGTCGTGGCCCGCGTCGAGCGAGATGCGGAAGGCCCGCGTGAAGAGTTCGACGCGCTGCTCGTGGGAGAAGACGGAGAGTCCGGGTGGGTCCCCTTCTTCGACGCGGCCGCTGATGTCGTTGAGGAGGTTGTCGGCCCGGGGACTCTCAGCCAGCATATCGATGAGTTCGAGCACCTCGACCCGCGGATCGCGAACGCCACGCGTGACAAAAGCGTTGAGATACACCTCCTCCGCGATGCGCCGGGTTGTGCTATCGGCGCCACCACTGTCGTTTACAAACACGGTGAGCAGGTGTTGGGCAGACTGCGCGAGGGGTGATTGGGCGAGGATCTGGAGGTACCCGGGGAAGGTTTGCCAGACTTTGCGAACGCCCGCCTCTGCCGGCTGGTAGGCGGCGAGAAACTCCGCATAACGCCGCTCCGGGGCGTTCGGCGGGATGTAGCGGACCAGAGTGCGCCGCTCCTCAAGAGATGCCACCTCTGTGCGTACCCCCGAGACCAGCGCGAGGACGGAGAGCGCTGCAGCGGCCGCTATCGTCGGCTCGACCTCGCGCAATCGTGCCGCCGCGGATTCGACGACGGCCCGGAGGTCGTCGAATCCCGGTTCGAGCGTGTTTCGCGGCCAGCGCCCGAACCATTCCTCGACGCAGGGCTGCTCGAACACCGTGTTCGCGAGAACGATGAGACCCAGCGCGAAGCCGACGTGCGTCAGATCGCGATGTTTCAACATCTCGACGACGCGGTCGGCAGCCATCCAGCGCCCCCCGCGCGCCACGCCTACCAGGTGCAACACCCGGCAGTAGTCGGTGAGCACCGGGTCGACTCGGCGCAGGAGCTGGTCATCCATGAGCAGGCTCAGGAGGTCGCGGGAGTCCTTGGAGCCGAGACCCTCGTCCACAAAGCCTGAGTCGTGCGCGAGTTCGGCGAGTACCAGTTCTTCGATGCCCGCGGCATCGGCGACCGGCCGTTCCGGCCGTGTTGACGCGCCGATCAAGGCGACGACTGAGTCGAGGTAGGCTTCGTTTGTGCGCTGCTCCAGTTCTGTGTCGAGGGCGACCTGGGCCGAGTCCCTCGCCCTTCGGATGTAGGTAAGTGCTTCGCGGTGGTCGCCCTGGAGCGAACTGGCGATGCCCGCGATTGCGCGCACCGTGGGCAGTTCTGCTGGCGGCGCCTGCTCGAGCGGTGTACGCAGCCGCTGAAGCACCTCGGCAGGATCCCTCATGGTGTCGTTGAGCAGGTCACGCCATGAACCATCCCCGGCGGGGGCTTGCGGTTCGGCGGTCGCAAGAGTGAGCGTGGGTTCTGCTTCGGTGCCGGGTGCTTCTGAGGCTGCACGCGCGGCCGGTGCACCGTTCTGGAGCGCCGCAACCAGCGCTTCGACCGCCCCGGCAAGCCGGTCCAGCCGCTCGTAGAGGCCTTCGGGCACACCGGCGCCGGCTTCGGACCTGGCAGGCGCCGGCGACGTTGGCGGTTCGACCACCGGAAGCGGCGGTGGGGCGGGCGCCGGCTCGACTGCCGAGGTAGCGCGGTCGAGCGCACGGTCCTCATCGACGCGCTTGAGCCGGAGGTACTCGCGCGCCCCCGGGTCGACGTCGAGCATCTCGCCGAAGTACTTCTCGAGCATTTCGAGCGCCATGGGGTAAGCCGGGACGAACCAGGTGCGCCGCGGCGCCGACCAGCGATACCCGCTGACCAGTTTCACGAGTTCTTTGTCGGCGAAAGCGCACTCGATCGCGAGTTCGGTTCCATCGAGCCGCACGGCGGCGTGCTGTTGCGGCTGTGCGCGTTGGCGCTCACGCGCTTCGACAATCTCCTGCGCTATGTCCGGTGAGTGCTCCCACGCGCCCGCGCCGAACAGTTCATCGAGCGCGAGGATCGTGCCCGGCTGGCGAGGCAGCTGGAATCCGCGCAGCGCTGGAACCGCGCGGCACCCGGGAATGCGCAGGGCCAGCGCTCCTTCGCGGCCACTGGCGGAGATGATGTACCGATGCTCTTCGGCGCGTACCGCAACCATGGCCTCGGACTGTAGCAAAGCGTCGGCCATTGGGAACTCGGGGAAAGCCCGGTGGACGCGCGGTAGACGCCACGGAGCCAACATGTGGCGGCGCGGTAGACGTTCTAACGCGGCTCATATGGCGAGGGCTTGACCGGCTGCGGTATCTTCACGTTGCGTTCACTGAAGTGGTCGAGTGGTGGACAGCCAGAAGCTAAGAGGTTGCCGGGTTCGGGAGGTAGCGCCAGGGGGTGGCGCGAAGCCCGATCCAGCGCGCCTTGTCACGGTGCTATGCGCTTCGCCGCTCGACTCTCGTTGCTCCCAATCTTCGCCCTGCTGATTGCCGGCTCCATGGCAACGCGGGTTGCCCGCGTTCATGCCGCCGAGCCGTATTCCGTCTCCGTTTCGGTCGCGAGTGAGCCGGTCGCGCCAGGTCAGTCCGCGGTCTTCCACATCCGCGTCGAGGGCCAGACCGCCAACCTCCCAAGCTTCAGCTACGACGTCCAGGGTGGCACGCTGACGGGCGTCGCATCGCTCGACCCGACGGCGGCGAATGTGGCGGAAGGAGCGGTCTTCGTTTCGCGTGAAACCGCCGGCACGGCAACGCTGAACGTCCGCTTCGGCTCGGCCGTCCTGGCCACTGGTTCAGCGCGGTTTGCTGCGATGGGCGCTGTGAACATCAACGTCACACTGAACGCGGGTCCCGATGCTGCGGCGCGGACCTGGCGCTACGAAGTCGTCTCGACGTCCGGCCAGGTGGTGGCAACACTCACGGCCAATACCAGCGGCGATGCCGCCTCGACGACAGTCACCGCCGCGAACCTGCCTTACGGCTTCTACACGGTGCGCCAGGTCCTCGGCGGCGATACGCACACGGCGTGCACGGGTGGCTCCTTCTACGAAGTGCAGGCGCCAACCTCCGCGGAGACGACGATCGAACTCGCGGCTGCCAACGCTTCGGTGAACTTCGTCATCGCGCCATGCCCCGGTCTTCCGGACCTCGACGTCTCGATTCCCGTCGACACCATCGCTCAGCCGGGCACGGTTGGCGACGCCGATGTGGAACCGGGCGAGACGCCGATCAGCGAAGTTCGCGGGACACGCCAGGAGGGCCCGGGCAACCCGCTCGCGCCGGCAACGGGCAACGCCCTTGCTCCCGCGCCGATAACGCAGTCGAACAGCACGATCATCCTCCTCATCGGAGCGCTGACCCTCATGACGCCGGGCGCTGGTCTGCTCGCGTATTCGTACAGGAACCGCCGTTCGCGGTAGGTCTCCCACCTCACTCGTTGGTCAGGAGGCAACCCCGGTGCGCGAACTGGCCCGCGCACCGGGGTTAACTCTTTCCCGCTTCGGTGCGTTTGTTTTTACATACCGGAACTTGACCGGGAGTTTTGCTTCGGCAATAACTGGCACTACCTACGGCCAGTGATGATGGGTCGAGACGTCATCGCTGTGCCAAGCTTCACACGCCCGGCGGGGTGCGTTGCATAGTCCCAGGGGGACTCTATGGCGCGTCACTCCCGGCGGATCGTCCTACCAGCCGCCCTCGTTCTTTTCATCGTGCTGATCTCGGCAGGCCGCAGCGCCATGCCCGTCGGCGTGAAGGCGGTCTTCGATCCGAACGGGCCCGCGTTCGATCTCCTCTCTACCTACGACACATCTGTCACCCCCGTCGAAGTGAAGGAGCCATCGGCGCTCCTTGCGGGGACGGTCTCACACCGGCTTCCCGCGAGTGCGGTCAACCGCAACGGCTACTGCGTCGATGTGAACATCGACGGCGTCGTCCCGGTGAGCGATATCTCGGGCGGGCTTGGCTTCCGTGTAACGGCGCTCAACCCGATCGACCCGAATGCCCCACCGACGATCAGCATGCCACTACCCGCGGCCGCGATGTATGTGGATGGGAACGTGGTGGGCGCCCCTGTGGCGGCGCTGAATGCGGGAGTCGGCAGCACCGCCGACGACGTCTACTGCGCGGTCGTCGCGGCGCCGACGGGGTACAAGACTCTCCGCATCGCCTGGGCGTACACCGTAAGTGGCGGCCCCGAGGAGACGATCACACTCCCCGACATCCCGATTCGGACGGTCACCCTGCAGCGCATCGGCAACGGCCTGATTAATGCACCTGCCGAGGTTTGCACGGTTGGCTGGGACTCCGGCTTCCTCACGGGACGTACTTCGAATGCCGGCGGGCTGGGCGGTACCGACCCGGACCCGGTCAACGTTGTTCAAACGACGGACTTCGTCATCACCGGCGGTTCGGTCAACGTATTCGTGGATTACGTCCGCCAGGTGGGCCCTGAATGGTGCGCTGGCATCGCTTCGACCACGGTTGAGAACGACCTCCAGGTCACCTTCAACTTCGACGCCGTGTACAACCGGGTGACCACCACTCTGCGCGACAACGACGAAGACGACCAGCCCGTGGCGGTTTCCCCGCAACTCCCGGCCGACAAACTCATCGACATCAAGGACCTGGTCGAACTGCGGCATGTGACGATGGACGGCCAGGTCCCGCCGCGGCAGTCATCCGGGCCGCTCGTCATCAACTCGCCTCACTACGTCTGCCTGATGGGCACGGACGGGACCGTCGACTCCCTCGCCGCGAACCAGATCCACTTCAGCCCGGCCTCGCCACCCGACGCACCCGGCGCCGGCAACATTCAGGTGTTCACCAAGACGGCGGCGAACGACCCGCGCCTCGGCGGTGTGCCGAACAACACGATCTGCTTCGTCTACACATCGGCGGCGCCGGGTGAGCAGACAGTGTGGGTGAACTTCAGCAACAACGGAAACCCGGACCAGGCGTTCTTCGACACCGATAGCGACGGGAACGGTGTCACCTCGGCCGATGGCATCGCGGCGGGCCCGCTGACCACCGAGTGGAACACCATCGACCGCACGGTGCTGAGCAACGGCAACTCGTTCACGGATGGCGTCGTCACCTACGGGACCATCGACGTGCCGCTCCAGTTCAACCTCGCCGATGGCACGTTTATCGGCTCGACAAGCGTCACCGAGTGGGTACTCGGCAAGCACAAGACCGGTGGCCAGGAGAAGACGAACCAGTTGCTCGACGGCGTGCTCATCCGCGCCGAGATTGTCGGGAACTGCGGCTACTTCGTGGTGCCTGCGTCCCAGTCGCCGACGTTCGCCAAGCCGAAGGTGATCACCGGCATCAGCATCGGCGGCCTTTTCGAACTCAATAACTTCGACTCGGACCCGTTCTCCGCATTCCAGGGCGACACCAACGCTTCGGTGGAGGCGCTGCAGGTGAGCACCCTGAACGCCGGTGGCTGCGGCACGAGCGAAGTCGCCCGGATCAAAGTCAACGTCTACTACCCGAACGCCACGACCACCCCGGCCGCCGCCGAGGAGTGGGTTGACCTCTCCTACGGCTTCCACCCGGCGATGAAGGTTCCGACCCTCGCGTGGGCGGGTCAGACGGTGACCCTGACCTATGCCATCTCGAGCAACACCTCATGTGCCGGCCAACTCGTCCAGTTCGTGCGACCGAAGGGTCAGCCGGGGACGTTCCTCGCTGGTTCGGGCATCACGCTGAACGGCCCCGACCACGCTACGGTGGACCTCGGGACCAGTTGTTCGGCTTCCGTTCGTTATGAGAGTGAAGACCCCGGTGAAGTCGATGTCGAGATGTTCATCCAGGGCAACAACTTCTCGAAGATCGCCAGGCCTATCTTCTACATGGCCTTCGAGGACATCTCCATCGAAGCCACGCCGGATCAGTTCGTCTCCACTTTCGGCGACGTCACCGGGCACATCCGCGGCTACTTCGTCGGCACGAATCCTTCCGGCCGGCCGGAGGAGAAGAAGGCGGACGGACGCACGGTACCGAAGGATCGCTGGATCCTCCCGACCGACTGGGAGCTCCTGAAGGGCCAGTCGGACCTGCGCAACGCGTGGGGCTCGGCCAATATGCCGGGGGCTATCGTCAGCTTTTTCATGCAGGACGAGTCGGTGTTGAACAACTACAAGGCCGGCGTGAAGAACGGGGCGTCCGGGTTCTTCATTCCTGATTCAGTCAATGACTTCGCCTTCAATGTTCACCCGATTACAAAGGTTCCATCGGTGCTGGGAACCGTAGGCAAGCCGCGGATCATGAGTCAGCGCACGGAGACCGACGGTATTGCCTCGGTCGACACCTTCGGCGACTTCAACCTCAGCTACGAGGAATGCGTAGCGAACTCGATCAACAAGAACCCGCAGTGCAAGCCGGAGGACATCACCGGGCGCACGCGCTACTACGCCGTAGTCGAGTACCCGGAGGATGGCAACCGCGGCAAGTTCCCCGCAGTTGCCAGCAACGTCGCAGAGACGGTCTGGCGCTGGAACGGCTACAAGCAGGTAACCGTGGTCAACACGGATTCGCCGCAGATCAAGTACGTCGTCGCCCACCTGCGTGACCGCGATGGGTACTGTGACGCGGCGAACTACAACAACACGCTCGGTGTGCCGGTGCGGTTCGAAATCGACGCCGGCGGCGGGACGATCATCGACGCCGCCGACCGCCCGTTCACTATCAACGGTACGCGCCGCTTCGCGACGGCGACGACGTTCGATACGCTCGACGTGAACAACCGGGCGCTGAACACCGCCATCGCGAAGCCGCCGTTCATCGCCGACCAGCCGGACGAGTGCCAGGCCTGGATCAAGGTGACCAACAGCCTGATGCAGCCGATGAACGTGATGGTGACGTTCCCGGCGCCACCGTCACCGGTCCCCGGGGACATTCGAATCACCAACCTCCAGTGCACCGGCCAGGAATCGATCACCGTGAAGAACTTCGGCTCGAACATGGTCAACCTTGGCGGCTTCGCGCTAAAGAGCGTGGGCACGGACGTGGGCATCGCCGAAGAGCTCGACCTCATCGGCGTGCTCGCTCCAGGCGAAAGCAAGACGTTCGCCGGTGGCCCGGGCGCCCCGCTCGAGAACTGGATTGGCTCGAACAGCGAGGTCTTCTCCGGTTCCTCCGACTTCGCGTCGGTCGTCTGGGAGGACTTCGCGCTCAGCACCGTCTTCTGTGACGGCACGAGCTACACGCAGACGCCACCAGCGTCGTTCCCGCCCGACGGCGAAGGCGAAATCCTCATCGATGTCGTCGTGCCGTTCGGCAACGAGACCGACATGCAACTGGTCAGCGGCTGGAACCTCGTGCCGACCGGGGCGGGCACGCTGCCCATCTCACAGGCGTTCGCCGGCCACGAAGACGATGTCGTCGCCATCTACGCCTGGGACGCCACGCTCGGCGAATGGTCGCGCTACATTCCGGGCGCCCCGGCCGGGGTGAACACCATCGAGACGGTCGGCAACGGGCTCGTGATGTGGGTGTTGGTCAAGCAGCCATTTACGCTGACGCTGCCGAAGTAGTGCGCCTAGCAGGCCTCCTCCGTACCCTCGGAGGAGGCCGTTTACTTTCGCACTGGTGTTGCTGATGACCTCCGTTTCCCCTTCCGCGCGGCGTGTTGCCGCCGTTTCTGGCGCTGCTGTGTTCGCGCTCCTTCTGCTCGTTCGAGCGAACGCGCAGTTCAATCCGCCGTCCACCGTGTTCGGGTCGATTTCCGATGCGGCCGGTCCCGTTGAGGCTGGCGTGACGGTTGAGGCCTACATCGACGGAAAACTCTGCGGCACGAAGGGCCGCACGGAGTACACCGGCGACGGCGCCGCGCGAGTGACCGTTTACGTCGTCGACGTCGTCTCTGAGTCGCAGACCGCGGGATGCGGGAAGGACGGCAAGGAGATTAAGGTAAAGATCGGCGACCGGATGGCGGCGCAGACCGCGAAGTGGGCCCAGGGGCCGGTGCAACTCGACCTGACGTTCGGAAACGCGACACCGGTCGCTATTCCAACATTCACGCCCGCGCCGACGCGAACGCCTCCCCCGGCCGGTACGCCCGCGCCCGGCCAGACGCCGGGCCAGGATTCCGGGCAGAACCAGCAGGGTCAGCAGGTCGCCACGATTCCCGCCGGTTCACCGGGCGCCGGGTCGCCCGTGCCAACGTCTCCACGCGGTGGAATTACGAGTGCGACACCGGGCCAGGCGCCAGCCACCGGTGGCGGTGACTCCGGCGGCGGCTTCCCCGTCTGGGCAACCGCGTTGCTCATCCTCGGTGGTCTCGGTGCGGTCGGCGGCGGCGTCGGCCTGTACATGGCACGTGCGAACCGGGACACCGGCGGCGACGACCTTCCACCGCCGCCGATTGACTAACTTTTCCGGGGATTCCCACGAAACCGAAAGAGGCGCCCACCTGGGGCGCCTCTTTTCTTGCTATCGGGCCAGCTAGCCGAGGAAGATCATGGTGTAGAAGTGCCGCCCGTCGGGAACGGTGATTTCGCCCACACCGATGCGCGAGAAGTCGGTCGCCATGATGTTCGCCCGGTGGGTCGGGCTCGCCATGAGGCCGCGGATCGCTTCGTCTCCGGCAGTGGCGACGGGCCAGTTGTTCATGGCCAGGTTCTCACCAGCCCATGCGTACGACGTATAGCCGAAGTAGGCGAGCAGTTCGACGTACATCGAGTACCCGTAAGGGTCTTTGTGCCCGAAGTAGTTCTGGTCGATGAGTTGCTGCGAGCGCGTGCGTGCGATTTTCGTTAGCCCGGCGTCGAGGACGTAGGGCGCGAGGCCCTCTTTCGCGCGCTCGGCGTTGATGAGGTTGAACAGTCCCAGTTCCATCGTGGTCGCGCCACCGGCGGAGACCGCGGGGACGTAGAAGTTGGGCTTGCCGCTGGCGGCAGGCGCCGCAGCCGGTTGCGCCTCCTGGACCTGTGCCGGCTGGGGCGCCGGGGGCGCGGACGCCTGTGCGACGGGCGCGGCAGGAGCCGGTGCAACCGGAACTTCGGGCGCAGCCGCCGGCGCGGTGATGCCGGCTGGGGCGGGCGCTTCGGGGGCGGGCATCGCCCAGCCTGCGAAGGCTGCGTTGAATTCGATCGGAAGCTC
>CAYYDX010000052.1:0-23481 GCA_964470735.1 uncultured Anaerolineaceae bacterium | reverse complement strand
GATTTCGCACTCGATCGCGTTGGTGAAAATGGCGTTCGGGAACGAGGGGAACGGCCGCAGTTCGGCGCAGGCTTCCTTCAGCAGCTGCTCGATCTGCATCGCCGCGCGCTCCAGGATGAGGTCGGCCTGGGTTTTCCGCATGAGTGCGTCACTTGCCATGGTGGCAAGAGTATACGTGCTGGCGGGCAGGGCGCAGCGGCCCCCGGCGGCGGCGCGTGATCCACCGGCGAACGGTAGACTTCGCCACCGTGAAGGTATCGCGCGAACACCTCCGCCCGTTCCTCCCCCTTCGCGGTGTCCGCGTGCTGGCCTTCGAGGTGGCTTACTCGCTCCCGGCCGGTACACGAACCCTGGCCGAGCTCGGCGCCGAGGTCGTGCGTGTCGTCGGTCCGGGCCGCGACAGCTTCTATGTCGGTGCGGTGGACGGCGTCTACTGTTCGAAAACCTGCCTTGGGCTCGACCTGAAGTCGCCCGGAGGTCTCGCGATCGCGATGGACCTCGTGCGCCAGGCCGATATTGTGTGCTCGAACTTCGTGGGCGGCGTGATGGAGCGGCTGGGCCTCGGGGTCGCGGCCCTCAAGAAGTTGAACCCGGTGGCGATCGTGCTCGAACTCTCGGGCTTCGGGTCGCCGGGGCCGTGGAGCGGGTACCCCGCGTTCGGGCCAAGCACCGAAGCGGCCGGCGGCATGAACTGCCTCATCGGCGAAGACCCCGGCCCGCCCGTGCGCGTCGGCAGCGGCGTCTTCTCTGACCAGCTGGCTGGCCGGTTCAGCGCGCTCGCGCTCATCGCGGCGCTCGAAGAACGCCAGCGTACCGGCGTTGGCCGCGTCATCAACCTCTCGATGATGGAGGCGATATCCCTGCTCGTCGGGAACACCGTCGCCGATGCCGCGCTCGGCATCGAACCGGCGCGTCTCGGCAACCGCGACCGCGACTTCGCGCCACAGGGCATCTACCGCTGCCGCGGCGAAGACGACTGGCTCGCCCTCTCGGTTCGCGACGACCGCGAATGGGCGGCCCTTCTTCGCGAGATGGGCAGCGCCGCGCCGCGCGAGGAATCGTTCGCCACCGTAGAGGGCCGCCGCGCGGGTTACCGGCGCATCGACGCCGCCATCGAAGCGTGGACGGCCGGGTTCGACAAGGACGAACTCGCGGCCGCACTCCAGCGCCGCGGGATAGCCGCGTACGGGGTGGCGAAGTCGCGGGACCCGCTGTTCGACACCCACCTCCGCGAGCGTGGCCTCTTCGTGGACGTGCGCCACGAGCGGCCAATCCTGGGCTACGCCTCCCACCCCCACCCGACCACGCCCTGGCGCGCGGCCGGTCACGACCGTGCGTCGCTGACCGACATCCACTTCCATGGCCACGACAACGCGGACGTCCTCGGGCGCTGGCTCGGCTACGACGCCGCGAGGGCGGCCGCGCTGGAAGCCAACGGCGCACTGATACGGCTCACCGGCGTCGAGGTTGAAGACCGGCCGACCTCGTACCGCGACCCCGACTTCGCCGAACAACTTGGATTGCCTGCCTCGCTGCCGGCGCCGGCCACTTCTACGACGGCGGCACGACGCCGGAAGCCACAGCCCCGCACCGCGCCGCTGAAAGTGATGGGACTCGCCAGCGGCCCGGCAGCGGGCTTCGCGGGCCTGCTGCTCAGCCTGCTCGGATGCCCGGTGACGAGCGTCACACGGCCGGGTGGCTGCCGTTTCGCCGGGCCTGGCAGCGCTGTGCTCAGCGAGACCGAGTGGGCGTTCCTCGACTGCGAGAAGGGGCGCGTCGAACTCGACCCGCGGAGCGAAGCAGGCGCCGGCGAACTGCTTCGCCTGGCCGCCTCCGTGGACGTGATCGTCGAGGACCTCGGTGTGGGCGGGCTTCGCAAACTGGGGCTGACGAGAGCACGCCTCCGCGCAGCGAACCCGCGGCTGATCGTGGCGAGCATCTCCCCCTTCGGCCAGACCGGCCCGAAACGGCGCTGGGCCGCCTCCGAAATCGTCCTCCAGGCCTCCTCCGGGCCGCTCCACTCGACTGGCTGGCGGGGCGAGACGCCGTTCAAGGCTGGCGGGTTCGCAGCCCACCATATCGCTGGAATCAACGCGGCGGGCGCGGTCCTTGCTGCCGCGTATGGCGTGGCAAGCGGGAATTCGGGCCCGGCCTGGCTCGATATCTCGATCCAGGAGTGCTACCTCCACCACTGGACCCGCCACATCGGCGAGTGGGCGTACAGCGGTACGAAGATGCGGCGCGAGCACAGGGGGTTCGGCCACCAGGGCTTCCGCCACACCGCGATGGCCGCCGATGGCTGGCTCTACCTCCTCGCCCTGTTCGCCACCTGGGACGAGATCGCGCTCTTCCTCGGCCTGGAACAGTTCCTCGGGCCGGAGTGGCAGGACCCGGAGTACCGCGCCGAGCACTGGATGGAGATCGACGGCCCATACCACGAACTTCTTGCCGCCCGGGGTCGATACGACTGGTTCGCCGCGGCGTCCGAGGCGGGCTACACCTGGGCGCCCGTGCACTCGGCTGCTGACCAACTCGACAACCCCCAGTTCGCGGCGCGAGGTTTCCTCAAGCCCGCGCGCATCCGCGGACGCACCGTGCCTGTCCCGGGCCTTCCGTTTGCATGGGCGCCGGCAGATACACTCGATTCCGGGGCAACCCGCGTGGAGGCGATCAGATGACCGGGAACTGTTTCGAAGGCGAGTGGCGCAGACTCGTTAACACCGCCGCCGAGGAGGCCGGCTCGATCCACGACGATCCCGCCGCCCGGGCCCTCGGCTTCCGCGGCGCGTTCGTCCCCGGGAGCATCGTCGGAACCGCCGCCATGCCGGCGCTCGTTGATGTGCTCGGCCAGCAGTGGATGGAGGGAGGGTGGTGTTCGTTCACCTTCGTCTCGCCCGTTTACGCCGACGACGAGGTGCGCGAAGTCGCACAGCGCCACGGCGACGAAATCGCAATCCAGGTGGTCGACCGTGCCGGGCGCCTCTGCTGCAACGGTCGCGCGGGGCTCGGGGCGAACGTCCCGTGGGACGAGGCCGTCGACGGCAGGCACGGGGCCGAGGGCGTCCTTCCCGGTGTCGAAATCGGCTACGAGTTCGTTCCCGAGCGTTTCACCGCCGACCCGGAGCACTGCGCCCGGACGGTGACTTCGGCGGGCGACACAACCCCGTGGTACCGCGACCGCTCACCCTGGGGCGGCCCGCTCATCCCGGTCGAGTACCTCCACGTGGTCGCGCTGCAACTGGTGCGAAACCCCGGCCAACCCCGTCTGCCACGAATCACCGGGGTGCGCGAACCGGGTATGTGGGCGCAACACGACCTCGCCATCTCGGCCCCGCTCTTCCTGGAGCGTGAGTACACCATGCGCGAGTGGGTGGCAGACAAGGGCCGCTCGGGGCGCACCATCTTCCTGACGTATGGGTTCGAAGTTTCCGATGGCGGCTCCGTCGTGGCTCGCGGCCGCCACAAAGCGAAGTGGCTCGCAGCCGAGGAACCAGCCGGCACTTGAAGCTGGCCGGGACGGCGTGGACACTGCGCGCCATGTCCAGCTGGACCTTCCTCACGAACCATGCCCACGTGCTCATCTGCATCGTGCAGAACCCGCGCATCCGCCTCAACGACATCGCTGAGGCAGTCGGCGTGACCGAGCGCACCGCGTCCGCCATCGTCGCCGACCTCGTGGAAGCCGGGTATGTGACGAAGATTCGCCAGGGCCGCCGCAACGAGTACGAAGTCCACCCCGCTCAGCCGTTTCGCCACCCGGCCGCCCAGCAGACAGAGATCGGCGCCCTGCTCAGCGTCTTCGCGAGGGACGAAGCGACTTAGGGCGGCGGTGTCCCCCGGGCGATGGCGCGTTCGTACTCCTCCCGGGCTTCCGGCATCCACTTCCGCAGGTTCATGATCCGCGTCTCGTCCGAAGGGTGGGTCGAAGCGTACTCGGGGACCTGCGGGCCTTCGCGCTGCGCCGCCATCCGCTCCCAGAGGGCGACCGCTTCCTGCGGGTCGTAGCCCGCCCGTGCCATGTAGATGAGTCCGATGTGGTCGGCCTCCGACTCCATGTCGCGGCTGAAGGGGAGCAGCACGCCGAACTGCGCGCCCGCCCCGAACAATGCGAGCACGGCCGCTCGCGTCCCCGGGTCGAGCCCGCCGAGCGTGGCCGAAACCGCTGTCAGGCCAACCTGCGTCAGTTGCGCCTGGAGCATCCGTTCGGCCCCGTGCTGCGCAATCGCATGGGCGATCTCGTGCGCCATCACCACGGCCAGTCCCGTCTCGTCCTGCGTCACCGCCAGGATCCCCGAATAGACCGCAACCTTGCCCCCGGGCAGGCACCAGGCGTTGGCCTCGGACGACCGGAGGAGCGTGAAATGCCATTCGTAACCGGGGTCATCGGACACCGCAGCAATGCGCTGGCCAACCCGCTGCACCATCTCGGCGTCCGGCCCCGAGCGGATGACGTCGCCCGCCTCCTGCTGGAGCACCTGCTGGTAGGCGTCGGCGCCGAGTTTTGCCTGGTCCGCCTCCGACATGGCGACCTTCTGGTGGCGCCCGGTGACCGGCACCACCTGGTCTTCGGCGCGGCAGTAGAGGAACAGCGCGAGCGAGCAGAGCGCGATGAGCAGCAGCCCGGCCATGCCGATCTCGGCGTAACCCTGCTCGGAACGCTGCAGCCGGACTGCCCTGCCGGGAACTGGCAACATGGGAACAGGCTACCGCGCACGGGGATCGAAGGGCGAAAAGCGAGTACCGGATGGACAACATCATTAGTCCATCCGCGACGCGCGCGGGCGCGTGTACTGGCGACCGGGATCGACGTGCTCGATTGCAGTCCATCCGCGACGCGCGCGGGCGCGGTTGCTACGCTCGAATACCACACCTTCCCCTGGAGCACGCCATGCCGCCCGTCCCTGATGTCCCCGTCCCTCCCTCCGCCATGGTCGTCGTCGCCCACCCCGATGACGCAGAGTTCATGGTCGCGGGAACCGTTGCCCGCTGGGCGCGCGAGGGCTGCGAGGTCACCTACGTCGTGATCACGAAAGGCGACAAGGGCAGCGACGACCCGGAGATGACCAGCACCCGCCTGACCGCCATCCGCGAGGCCGAGCAGCGCGCCGCCGGCGCCATCCTCGGCGTGAAGAACTACGAGTTCATGGGCTACCCCGACGGCTACCTCCAGCACACCCTCGACCTCCGCCGCGATGTGACCCGCCTCATCCGCCAGTACCGGCCCCATACGCTCTTCACCTTCGACCCCACGACCCGCTTCTTCTCCGATACCTACGTGAACCACCCCGACCACCGCGTCGCCGGTGATGTGGCCCTCGACGCCACTTTCCCCAGCGCGCGCGACCGGCTGACGTTCCCCGAACTCCTCCTCGATGGCCTCGAACCGTGGAAAGTGCGCCAGGTGTGGCTCTCGAACGCCGAGAAGCCGAACGTCTGGATCGACATCGCCGATACCATCGAACTGAAGAAGCAGGCGATGCTCGCCCACCCCTCGCAACTCGGCGAGGACATTCTCCCGTTTGTCGAACAGATGGCCCGTGGCGAGGCCCAGGGCACGGATCTCCAGTTCGCCGAGGCGTTCCGGCGCTTCTTCCTCGCCGAAGAGGAGGGCGAGGGCGCGTAGCCCCGCCTGCCACCGCACCCCTTGCGCGTGACGGCGGGGTTCGCCGCGCCGTATCGTTCGCCTGATTCGGCCGCCCCCGCCGCGGGCGCCCGCCGATGCGGAGGTTTCGATGACTGCGGTGGAGCAGCCCGGTGGCTGGCGCGCGCGCGTTCCGGCGCTACAGAGCCGCGACTTCCGCATCCTCTGGGCGGGGATGTTCTTCTCCTCCGCGACGATGATGTTCCAGTTCTACGCGCAGGGCTGGTTCATCCTCGGCCTCACTGGCTCGGCTTCGCTGCTCGGGCTGCTCGGTGTCGCGCGCGGTGCGGGAATGCTTACCTTCAGCCTCTACGGCGGCGCACTCGCCGACCGGATGGACCGGCGCACGCTCCTCATGCTCACCCAGTGTGGCGCGCTCGCGGTCTACGGGGCGCTCACACTGCTCATCGTGTTCGATGCCATCAATCTCTGGGTCGCATTCGGGCTCATCTTCGTCTCCGCCTCCATCGAATCGATGGATGCACCCACCCGCCAGGCGCTGCTGCCCGACCTCGTCCCGCGTGAACACCTCGCGAATGCCATCGCCCTCTTCACGGCGGCGACCATCAGTTCCTACGCGTTCCTTCCGCCGATGGCCGGCATCGCAATCGAAACCATCGGTGTCGGCGGCGCTTTTGCTGTCAGCCTCATCGGCCACGTCGTCGTCATCGCCGCGCTCTTCTTCATGCGCACGAAGGGCGAAGTCCCCGCCCGGCGCGACAGCATCGTGGTCGCCGTGGGGCGCGGCGTGTCCTACGCCTCCGCCCGGCCGAGGGTGCGCTGGGTCATCCTCCTCAGTCTCCTCACCGGTACGCTCGGCTTCCCGATCATCAGCACGCTGGCACCGTTCTGGATGACCGAAGTGCTCGGCCTCGACGCCGTCGGCTGGACGTTCATGGGCTGGTTCTGGGGGCTGGGCGCCGTCGGCGCGACGGTCTACCTCTCGACGCGCGGCCACAACCGCGGGCTCGGCTGGACTGTCATTGGGTCGGCGGCAGCCTTTGGTCTCAGTCTCGTGCTCTTCGGGATGACCCGCTCCGTCCCGGTCGCCGCGGTCTTCTGGTGCCTGAATGGCGCCTGTTTCACCACGAACATGATCTCCTCCACGTCGCTCCTCCAACTCATCGTCGAGACGGCCTACGTGGGCCGCGTGATGTCGCTGCGGATGGTCTCCTCGGCGTTCAACCAGCTCGCCGCGTGGCCACTGGGCGAGCTCGCCGACGGCATCGGCGTGCAGCGGATGGTGCGCGGCGTTTCCACCGCACTGACCGTCCTCGTCCTGCTCGCGCCAGTCCTTTCGCGAGCCGCGCGAACCCTCGACGCCGACATTGGCGAATCCCAGGCCGGCTTCGAACCGTCCCCCGCAGCCGAGACCGCCGGCTAACGCCCGCGAGCCTGGGAGCGCCGATTTCGGTGGAGATCTCGTGAGGAAGCCGGGCCGGGCGGCCCGAAATGGGTGGTTCGCGCCATAAGTCAGGTAAGGCGCCCGCGTCTCCAGCGGATGCCATCCCTCCCGGAGTTCCCTCATGCGCAAGCTCGTCAGCATCCTCGCCTTCGTGTTCCTGTTCGCTTCCATCGCCGCCTGCGGCTCCTCGAACGCCGCCCCGGCCGATGCACCGTCGCCCTCTGAATCCCCGGCGGCGGTCACTTCGCCGGAAGCGACAGGCACGCCATCCGCGGCTGACGGCGCGGCAACCGGCGGCGTCGCCACGAAGGCAACTCCGTCCTCGAACTTGCCACGCAAAGGCGCCAGCCGCCCGTCGGCAGCCCTCCCCGGTACGGTCGACCGCGATGTCCCCTACTGCCCGCAGACGTCGGACACCCTGAAGATGGATATCTACCACCCGGCGAAGCCGAACGGGGCGGCGGTGATGTTCATCCACGGCGGCGGCTGGAGTCATGGGAGCAAGGAAGGTGGCTCGAACAACGAACTCTGGGCCGCGCTGCTCGACCGCGGCTACGTCGTCGCATCGATCGACTACCGCCTCGCGCCCGAGTACCAGTTCCCGGCACAGATGCAGGACGTGGACTGCGCCGTCGTGTACCTCAAGACGCACGCGGGCGAACTGGGCATCGACCCGGCCCGGATCGGCGCATACGGCAGCAGCGCGGGCGGCCACCTGGCCTCACTGCTCGGAACCACCGGTGGTCATGGGTACGAGATGGGCCTCGGCGGCCCCGGCGCCGAAGTCGCCGCCATCGTCGACCTCTTCGGCCCGACCGACCTCACCATCGACGTCGAGGGTAACCCGCAGGAGACCATCGCGCAGGCCTTTGGAACCACCGACCGGAATTCGAAGGTTCTCAAAGAGGCGAGCCCCCTGTTCAACGTGTCACCGGATGACCCGCCCTTCCTCATCATCCACGGCGAAAAGGACACGCTCGTCCCGGTCTCGCAGGGCAAGGCGCTGTACGACGCGCTCGTTGCGGCCGGTGTCGATGCGACGTTCGTGCCGGTTGCCAACGCAGGCCACGGTTTCAAGCCCGAAGGCGGCGCAATCAGCCCGAACCTGGAAGAAATCGCCCGCCTGGTCTGCGACTTCTTCGACCGCACACTCGCGAAATAGCGGCCGCTATCACGCCGCCCCCGGCATCCGCTGGGATGACAGCTTCACCGTGCCCTGGGTAATTCTCCAACGGATACCGGGCCACTACCCTGTGTGTGAAACCATCGCGTACGATATCTACTGGTGACGGTGGCGCCGATTGACGATTGGGTTACAGTGGCGCCTCAGGTATGTCGGAGACCAGCATGACCGAGACTGCAAAGACCAAGGGCACCCCGCGTACAGTGGTGCTGAAGAAGACGGGTGTCTTCGTCACCTCACATCAGAACGCCTCCGCGTCTCCAGCATCCATGCCCGCCCGGACCGAAAAGGCCGACACGAAGAACCGCGGCTAGCGCTCGATCAGCAATGACTCGGCCCATGACGCGGTGATGATCCGGCTCGTCTTGCGTAACCTCACCCGGTACGCGCGCTCGTCTGTCAGGTGGCCGCACGTCGGGGCGAAGTCTCCCAGGAGCGTTTCGCGCCCGAACGTCATGCCCCCGCCGAGTGCGCCGGTCTCCTCGAAGTGCCGTACCGGCACGACCACACATGGCATGTACGTCACTCCCAACCTCTGCAGCGCGTAGGCGCGATGGAACCCGTTGCGGAGGAAATACCGCCCTTCGAACTGGGCAACATGCATGAGCGGACAGCCCATCCCGAGGTAGATTCCAGCAACTCGGTCGTGCGACGGTGAACCGAGCTCGAAGATGCCAGAACGTATCACTCGGAGATTCAGGGACTCCGAGTGGATGATCACACTCCCCTCCGACCTCGAGACCTGCGGAGAAAATGATTCAGATTCGGTAGGCAGGCAAATCGGCGTCAGGGCGTCAGGGGAGTGGATGTCACCGGTGAAGCCACCGCCCAGGCCCGATGCACGGGGTGTCTCGATGTGTGGCTGAAAGGCGAGCAACGGCGCGATTTCCACCAGGGCGAATCGGAGGTCATCGAAGATCTCGGCCAGCTCTTCGAACCCTTCGGATGCGCGCACCTGGTCGATGTATGACGCCATCGAGTCGGGTAATTCGCGCACGTCGGGCCTTCCGGCCCGGGAGACGGGCCCTCCGAGCCGCCTCCGCGCGTCCGCCCACAGGTCGCCAAGTGCCGAGACACTCGAGTCCTCAACGAAGCAGCGCTCCTCGAGATACCTGGATGCTTCTTCCCTTTCCATAAACCCGAGCAATGAGAGTCCGTCAACTGGCATGCGCTATCACGCCGCTCCCGGCATCCGCTGGGATGACAGCTTCACCGTGCCCTGGGTGCGCAGCAGGTTCTTCACGCTTCGCGCCAGTTCCTCGCTGATCTCCGCGCGAGGCAGGTCGAACTCGCTGTCGTTCCCCTCGGCGTCGCGAATGACGAGGCGCACCTCGTCGTTGCCGGGGTTCTCCTTGAGCAACCCGGCAACCGCGCGCAGCAGCGTCTCGTCGGCGAGCACGTCGTCGGTTTCGAAAATCGTGATGGTGAACCGTGCCGTATCGCCGTGGACCGGCGGCGTCACACCGGGCCGGTTGGCTTCGGTTGTCGAGCCACCCGCGGCCGCGTTCCCCGGCGGTCGCTGGTGACCGTTCGCCGGGCGATTCGCGCCGTTCGGGTAGGTGTGGCCGTTGACCGGCCGGGCTGGCGAATCAGCGTCGCCGGGCGCCTGGTCCATCCGTGGCCGGCGCTTCGGCGCCTCCACCTGCCACTGCTCGGCTACGAACCCGACAACCGTGCCTTCGTTCGCATCGAACGGCGCAGCCTTGCGGACGTTGAGGTTGATCCGGTCGCCCCGGTCGCGTACTTCGACTGAGCAGACGAGCACCTGGCCCTCGGCCCAGATCTCTTCGCCCGTGAGTTCGATGGTGTCGCTCCACACGGTCAGTTCGACCGTGCCGGAGAGATCCTCGAGGTCAACGACGTAGAACCGGCGCATGTCGCGCGTGCTGCGCGCCTGGACGCGGCTCACGAGTCCGCCGACGGTCACCGTCTGGCCTTTGAGTTCCACCGACAACTCCGACAGCTGGTGGCTGCAGAAGCGAGCGACATCGGTCGCGATCGGCTTGAACGGGTGGTCGGAAACGTAGACGCCGAGCAGTTCCTTCTCCCAGACAAGCCAGTCGCCCGGCGTTGGCGGCGCCTGTGGCAGTTCGAAGCCCGAGCCCGGCGTCGCTACTTCGCTGCCGAAGAGGTCGAACATGGTCGACTGGCCGCTGTCGCGCAGGTCCTTCTCGCGCTTGACCTCCTGGATAATCCGTTCGGAGCCGAGCACGAGTTCGTTGCGGTTGTAGGGTTCGCGGCCGGGCGCGCCCGGCAGCACGTCGAAGGCGCCGCAGCGGGCGAGATGCTCGATCGCGCGCGAGTTCGCGCTGCTCAGGTCGGCGCGCTTGCAGAAGTCCTCGATGTCCTTGTACAGCCCGCCCTTCTCGCGCGCCGCGATGATCCCTTCGACGGCCGCCGAACCGACGTTCTTCACAACGCCCATGCCGAAGCGGATGGCGAGCGCACCGTCCTGCCGCCGCTCTACGCTGAAATTGTCGACGCTCAGGTTGATGTCGGGCGGGAGCACCTCGATGCCGAGCTTCGAACACTCGGCGACGGCGGCGGCGATGCGCGCGTGCGTGTCGGGCGCACTCTTCGAAAGCTGGAGCAGCGCGGTCATGTACTGGACCGGGTAGTTCGCTTTCAGCCAGGCCGTCTGGTAAGCGATGTGGCCGTAGCACCAGCTGTGGGCCTTGTTGAAGGCGTACCCCGCGAACGGCTCGATGAGGTCGAACACCGCCGCCGCTTCTTCGTGCGCGTACCCGTTCGCGACCGCGCCCGCGATGAACCGGACGCGTTCGTCGAGCATGATCTCGACCTTCTTCTTGCCCATCGCCTTGCGCATGATGTCGGCCTGGCCGAGCGAGTAGCCGGCAAACTGCCGCGCGATCAGCAACACCTGGTCCTGGTAGACGATGACGCCGTACGTCTCGTCGAGAATCTGCGCGAGCGCCGGGTGCGGGTAGGTGATTGGGACCTTGCCATGCTTCGAGTCGATGAAGCGCGGGATCTGCTGCATCGGCCCGGGGCGGTAGAGCGCCACCATGGCGCAAAGGTCGGAGATGTTCGTTGGCTGGAGATCCTGCACGTAGCGGCGCATCCCGGCCGATTCAAGCTGGAACACGCCGAACGTCTCGCCCTTGCTGAGCATCTCCATCGTCTTCTCATCGCCGTCGGCGATGTGGACGATGTCGATCGACTCGCCCGTCGTCTCTTTGATCAGGTCGACCGCCCGCTGAAGGATGGTGAGGTTCGAAAGCCCGAGGAAGTCCATCTTCAGCAGGCCGATCTTGGCCACCTGCTCCATCGCGAACTGCGTCGTCGGGATGCTGTCCTCGTCACCCTTGTTCGGCCGCTGCAGCGGTACGTGGTCGATCAGCGGGTCACGCGAGATGACGACACCGGCGGCGTGCGTGCTCGCGTGGCGCGAAACTCCCTCGAGCTTGCGCGCGGTGTCGAGCAATCGGCGCACCTTCGCGTCGGTCTCGTACGCCTCCTTCATCTCCTGCGACTGCTCGAGTGCGTCGTTGAGGGTGATGTGGAGGACGTCGGGCACGAGCCGTGCCACGCGGTCGGTGTCGCCGTAGGAAATCCCGAGTGCGCGGCCAACGTCGCGGATCGCAGCCTTCGCGCCCAGCGTTCCGAAGGTGATGATCTGGGCCACGCGGTCCTTGCCGTACCGTTCGTAGGCGAAGCGGATCATCTCGTCGCGCCGATCGTCGGCGAAGTCGAAGTCGACATCGGGCATTTCCCGCCGCTCGATGTTGAGGAAGCGCTCGAAGACGAGGCGGTTCGCTACCGGGTCGATATCGGTGACCTTTAGCGCGTAAAGCACGAGCGAAGCGGCCGCCGAACCGCGCACGCCCATCTTGATCCCCGCTTTCCGCGCGAAGTCGGCGATCTCCTTCACCACGAACATGTAGTCGGTGAAGCCGGTCTGCTTGAGGACGTCGAGCTCGTAGGTGAGCCGTTGCTGCAACTCCGGCGTCACGTCGTCGAAGCGCTCGTGCAGGCCGCGGAAGCAGATCTCGGCGAGGTAGTCGTCGCTGGTGCGGCCCGCCGGCACCGGCGGCTCGGGCAGCAGTTGGCGGTCGAAATGGAGGTCGAGGTCGCAGTCGTTCGCGACCACCTGCGTGTTGCTCAGGAACTCCGGGTTGTCCGGGAAGAGCGCCGCCATCTCGTCTTCGCTCTTCACCCAGTAGCCGCGGCCATCGAACTTGTACCGCCCCGACTGCTCCACGGTGGCGTTCGTGCCAATGCAGAGCAGCACGTCGTGCGCCTCCGCTTCGTCGGGCATCGTGAAGTGGCTGTCGTTCGTCGCCACCACCTTGATCCCGAGTTCGCGCCCGATATCGGCGATCACCGGGTTCAGCCGCGTGAACTTCTCGTCGGCGTGGTCCTGCACTTCGAGGTAGTAGTGGCCGTCGAAGACCTCGCGGTAGTACTTCGCGACTGCGATCGCGCCCTCCCGGTCGCCCTCCTGGATGCGGCGATGAAACTCCGCCGACGGGCACCCCGAGAGCACGGTGATCCCCTCGCTGTGCTTCTCGATGAGTTCGCGGTCGATGCGCGGTTTGTAGTAGTAGCCTTCGAGGTTCGCCCTGGTGGTCAGCGCGATCAGGTTCTTGTAGCCGGTGAGGTTCCGGGCGAGCATCACCAGGTGGTAGGGCGAGCTATCGCCGCGCTCGCGGGAGAAGCGGCTGCCCGGCGCCACATACGCTTCGAGCCCGATGATCGGCTTGATCCCGCGCGCGGTCGCTTCGCGGTAGAAGTCGATCGCCCCGTACAGCGCGCCGTGGTCGGTCATCGCCACGGATTCCTGCCCGAGTTCCTTCACGCGGTCCATCAACGGGGCCACCTTGGACATCCCGTCGAGGAGCGAAAACTCAGTGTGAGTGTGTAGATGGGTGAACATATCCGGGTGGCCCAGTCTACACCGCCCCGCCGGTGGGGACACCGCGATGGCTGGCGCCACGGCGACGCGGCTCGCGTGAAAAACCACCCTTACGTGACCACCTGCCTCCCCAACGGCCGAACCGGGGAGTTCCTCGGCAGCGACCGGCGCCGTGCTTCGTGAGCCGCCGCTTGACCTCGCAACCGCTCGAGCCGCTACGCTCCGCGCCATGGCCGATTCAGCCCGCGGGTCGCTCACCGAAGTTGCACGGTACTTCCTCCGCCTTGGCGTCATCGCCTTCGGTGGGCCGGCGGCGCATATCGCCATCATGCGGCGTGAACTCGCTCGCGAACGTGGCTGGACCACCGACCGTGACCTCGTCGACATGCTCGGCGTGGCGAACCTCATCCCCGGGCCGAACTCCACCGAACTGGCGATGCACATCGGCGCCGCACGGGCAGGGTGGCGCGGACTCTGGCTCGCCGGCGCCTGCTTCATCCTTCCCGCCACGCTGATGACCCTCGCGCTGGCATGGGCCTATGTGCGCTACGGCGCCACCCCTGCGGGTGAAGGCATTCTCCTCGGTGTCCAGCCGTTCATGCTGGCCATCATCGTCCAGGCCATCTGGGGCCTCAAAGGAGCGATGCTCAAGGGCATCGAGACGATGGCGCTCGTGTTCGTTGTCGCCTTCGCCTCCGTTGCGGGCGTTGGCGAGGCGTGGCTCATCTTCGGCGCGGGGCTGGCCCTGCTGGCCCTCCACGGCATCGTCCACCTGGGTACCCGCAGTGGCCGCCGCAACCTTGGCGACCTTCCCCGCGCCCGCCGTGGGCGCTGGCGGGGGCCGTTCACCCGTCGCTGGGCCATGGCGCCGGTCGCGCTCGCGGCCCAGCCCGCCGGGTTTTCTGCGCTCGACCTCTTCCTCGCCTTCCTCAAAATCGGCGCACTGCTCTACGGCAGCGGGTACGTGCTGCTCGCCTTCATGCAGACCGAGTTTGTCGACCATCGCGGCTGGCTCACCCAGGGCCAACTCGTCGATGCCATTTCGGCCGGGCAGTTCACCCCGGGGCCGGTATTCAGCACTGCCGCCTTCGCTGGCTACGTGATCGATGGCTGGCGCGGCGGTCTGCTCGCAGCCGCCGGGATCTTCCTGCCATCGTTCGTCTTCGTCACGGTGACCCATCCGATCGTCCCGCGTCTTCGCCGCTCGGCGTGGGCAGCGCCGTTTCTCGATGGCGTGAACGCTGCCGCACTCGCCCTGATGGTGGTGGTCACCGCCAGGCTCGGCCTGCAGGTCCTCGATGGCTGGTACCCGGCGGCCCTCTTTGTGCTGGGAGTCCTGGTCCTCCTGCGCTTCAACCCGAACAGCGCCTGGCTCGTTCTCGCCGGGCTGCTGGCCGGGCTCGCCTACACGGCTGTCGTCTGAGGCGTGCCCTTGCCTGCGATGGAATGACGAACTCCGCGAGCGCCGCACCCGCCTCGGCAACCGATACCGGCTTCACAGCAAGGAGAGCGTACGGCGCCGGCCGTACGCTCCCCCAGGCTCTGATGCAGCGTCTCCGCCCTACGGCCGGACGACAGGGCCCGTGTCCACAACTTCGAAGGCCGAGCCTGGCACGTTCTTCAGTTGGTTCAGGTCGTCATCGTCCCAGCGCGAATCAGTCGCGCCGGTGATGAAGTAGTTCGAGCCGTTGTCGGCCACGATCATGCCGTACTTCTTCAGCGCCTCGAGGATGACCCTCGCATCGCCGCTATAGCCGGAGGTGTCGAAGTTCGCCTTGAGGCGGAGACGTGCGCCCATCGGCAGCAGGTTCGTGTCCGTCGAACTGCTCGCCCAGTGCGTCGCCGGGAGGATGTATCCGCGCTGCGTCTTCGAAACCGTGAAGCGCAGGGCGTGGGTGATCTGGCCGCTCTTCACCTCGTCGTAGCGCACGAGGCCGGGGAGGATGGGCAGGCCCGCGGCATCGGCCGACGTCCACCCTGCAGGCCGCAACGCCCCCGTGTTCAGGTTCCAGACCGCGCCCGAATCGGCGTTCCAGCCCGATCCGCTCTTGAACGCGCGGTACATCTCGTACAGCTTGCACGCGCCCTGCTGGAGGACCAGCACATGGCGGTCGCCATCGGCGTTCGGGCCGCCTTCGACCGGCGCATTCGACGGGACCGGGTAGGGACCAGGGTCGCTCTCATCCCCGTATGCCGTGAACGTGATCGGGACCATCGGCTGGTTCGAAGGCACGACGACGAACGGGATGCCGTAGGTCGGGTCGGAGCCGAAGTCGGCGTGCAGCTTCTGGTTGCCGCCGAGTGAGGCCATCTTCGCCATGTAGTTGGCGGAGTTCGGCGCGAGCGGCGCCGTTGAAATGTCCGTGTTCCACGCGTTGCTCTGCGGGAACACCTGGCACCCGCCGATGACTGGCGCGCTCACGTTGCCCGTGGGCGCCGTGGGCGTGGCCGTTGGCGGAACGGTCGTCCGCGTCGCGGTCGCTGTCGGCTGGACGGCGGTGCTGGTCGCGGTCGCCGTCGGTGGTTGCGGCGTATTCGTGGCTGGCGCGGGCGTGTTCGTTGGTGTGGTGACCTTGCCGCACTTCGCCACGAGTTCGCCGCTCGAAACGCGCGAGGTGGTGAGCCGCGCGCCATCGCAGGTGATCCGCAACTGGTCGCCAGGTCGCAGGGTGGTCGAACTGGAGGCGGCGAACGCCGCCATCACTCCCAGCGCAAGAATGGCCGCGAGGCCGATGGCGCCGGGCAGGAGTTGCCGTCGCATACACGAGACTCCGTGGTTCTGGATCTCCCGGTGGGCGAGGAGTCACTGGCACATTCGGCGCTCGCGGGGAGATGTTCGAGCGCGTTTTGGTAACCCCTCCGTAAAGAGTTCGGTGACGGCCGGGGCGAGAGGGGCCAGCCGATGGCGGGACGGTGTCCTCCCGGTTGGCGGGCGTCCAATCCGGGGCCGAAGGTTCCGCACACTCCACCCGCCGCCACTCCGCGTCCACCCCATTGGCGCTGCTTTCCGCGAATGATGTGGCTGCCCGCAAACGCTCTCCCCCAGGAGTGCGGGCGCTTCGCCGGGCCCGGTTGCTCCCATACCGGGCCCGGCCGTTTCTCTCTGTGCTTGCCGCCTATTGGGCCACGAAACTCTTCGTCGTGCCGTTCACATCGACCGTGTAGGCCTGGCCGCTGCTGAAGTTCGTGCCCAGGTCGAGGTTCGTCTCGTGAAAGCCGTAAATCGCGGTGCACACCGTCTCCGGGTCGGCGGGCATGGTGTTCGTCACATTCACCGCGATGTTGTTCCCCGTGCGCTCCATCACTGTCGCGAGATGGAACCTGGCACAGCCCGACGGCAGCCCGGAGACGATGTGGAGTGTGTAGCCGGGCGGGTAACTCTCGCGCACGAGGATATCCACCGACTCGATCGGCGCATCCACGATGCGCACCGCCGGCGAGGTGGACCCCGAACCGCCCCCGCCATTGCGCGAGGTACAGGCCGCGAACGCGATCGCGACCAGCGCCACGGCAACACCGGCCACGAAGAATCTCATACGGTTCCAACGCTGCCGGCCGGGCGAAAGTTCCACCGGTCTCCGCGTGCTCTGGCGCCGGTTAGAACGTGCCCTCGTCGTGCTGCGGCGGCTTATCGGCTTCAAGTTGCTGCGCGAGCATCTGGATATCGATCGCGTGCCCGCCCGAAATGCTGCCCGAAGGCTTTGCTTTCGAGAGGAGCTTCGCGCCGTAGCTGCGCGCTTCGGCGAAGAGCCCGTTGATGCCCCGCTGGTGGAGTTCTTCATTCCACGCGTCGAGGGAGATGGCCGGGCCGCCGTTTTCCTTCGCCTGCGCCGGGAAGCGGCCCACGATCTCCTGGAGCGTGTGCGCTTTCTCGTCGTGCCCGGAGATGATCTCGAAAATCGCCTCGCGTGACCACTTCGAAGTCGTCGACGAGTAGAGCACGCCCTTCTGCCCACCGGCCTTCAGCATGTTGTTATCGCCGTACACCTTGTAGATGTTCTCGCCGTTCGCGGCGACGACATCGAGTCCTTCCTTGCAGTACTTGTCGTGGAAGAACTTCGTGGCGCCCTGGATGTAGGCGTTCGAGAGGAACTGGTTGTACGAGGCGAGGTTGAACTCGGCGGCCTCCTCTTCGAAGTCCGGCTGTTCCTTGCCCGACTGGGTCGCCTTGTACGGCGCGAAGGTCGAACCCTTCGCCGAAGCGATCAGCTTGTCGTTGAGCCGGAAGTAGCGGTCGCCCAGGATGTCGAAGTCGCGCTGGGCGAACCCCGCGGTCACGAGTGCGCGCATGTGGGTGCGGGCGTTGTCGCGCGTGTCCAGCCCCGCGTCGGCGGCGTCCTTCGGCGTCATAGCCTGCTTCGATTCATCCGCCACCGCGAGCCGCCGCCACTTCATCATGAACACGATCTCGGGTTTGTTGTTCATCCCGATCGACTGGCTGGCCTCGGCCATCGAACCCAGTTCGCCGCGCTTGATCTGGTCGTCCAGCGCCTGCGGGTTCGATGTCAGTTGCGAGTTCGCGGCGTGCTTCGCCATCGCGAACTGCGATTCGCCGAGGTCGGTGCTGCCGAGCCCGCCGTTCGAATCGAGCCACTGCACGAACCACTGCATGATCGCGGTCTTGTTCACGAGGTGGCCGCCCGCGTAGGCGTCCTGCAGGTAGTGTTCGCCGAACGCGTTCTGCAGCATCGCCTGGTTGCCCAGCTCGCCGGCGCGCTTCTCGAGCGCTTCGGCCTCCTTGTTCGAACCGCCTTCCTTCAGGAAATCGGCTGCCTCGCGTTCCGTCGCCGCCGCGCTCGCCAGGTCGCGCGCCTTCTTGTGGTACCCGATCCACTGCACGCGGTTCTCCGGGAAGAAGTGGCAGGCGTTCCGTTCGAGCGCGGCGAAGTAGGCGTCACTCTCCTCGCCCTTGCGCGTGGTGTCGGAGTTCACCTGCGATTCCATGCGGATCTCGTAGGCCTTCTCATTCACCGCCTGCGCACGGGGGCCGCGCGCGCCTTCGAAATCGCCGTCCGGCAGGAGACGGTTGTGGAGCACGTTCCGGCTCTCGCCGAAAAGTTCCTTGTACATGTTGTCGAGTTCGATGTACGCCTGCTGGCGAACCCCCTGCAATAGCCCGAGCACCTTCGACTTCGGCGTCTTCGCGATCGCCTCCGGGTTCCCGAAGAGGTCCGGCAGCGTGTTGATCTCGGAGTAGGAGACGACGATCGCGCCATCGGCGCAGGGGATCTGCACCTTCGGCACTTCCCACACCTCGTCCTTCTTCTTCACCTGGCCGACTTCGCCCGGGCCGAGCGCCGCCGCCTCCGGGTTATCCTTCCAGGCCAGGAGCCGGTTCATCTCCTGCGTGATGGTGTGGCGAACCTCTTCGCGCTTCCCCTCTGCTTCCTTGATCTGCTGTTCGAGGGTGTGGACCGCCGACATGTCGGAACCCTTGATGACCTGCGCCTTTTTCACCTTCGCCTTCATCTCGGCGAGTTGCTTCTGCAAGTTCGGGATGTCGCGAACCTGTGGGATGCTCGCGAGATTCGCCGGCGCGACCTGACCGAGGAGGTAATGTTCGAACGCGCTGTGTCGCTGGATGCAGGCGGAACCGAGCGATTCGCGGGTCTGCGGCGGCGACTTCGCGTCGGCGAAGCCGTTGGCGCGGGTGTGTCCGCTCTCGCGCTCTCCGTCCGTGCGCCGGCGGAGGGTATGGGCAACCGCCTGGTTGCCGGCTGCGCTTCCGAGCCGTGCTAACGAGTCGCTCCGCACGCCGGCCGGGAACGCCGCAGTCTGCCGGTGTTCGGGTGTGGCCAGCCGATCCGGGGCATGGCTGCTGTCGGGCTGGGCGCCCGGGCGTTTCGGGGCATGTGCGGCTTCAGGCATGGATCAACGCCTCCATTGCGTCCCGCGAGTATAGCAACCCGGGCGATCGTTTCCGGTTTCGGTCGCGTGGCTACTCCGGCAACAGGGCGAGCGAGTCGTGATCCTCCATCGCCGCCAAAAAGCGCGTGACTGTCGCTTCGATCAGCCGCCGGCCGCGCTCGTTGCCTTCCGGCAGCGTTCCGAGCAGCACCACCGCCCCGGCCACCACGCCCGCGAAGTACCCCCGGTAGTCCTCCTTCAGTTGCGCTAGCGAGTAGCCCTTTACGCCGCCTTCGAGGAGCAGGTTGTGGTAGCGCCGCAACAACTCGTCTTCGTGTGCGCGCCGGTCATCGGGCGAGAGACTCCCGGCGATGAAGTACGCCGCATCGACTACGCCCGGCCCGCGGCTCGCGCTCTGCCAGTCGCACACCACCAGGGGCCGTCCCGATCCGGGAGCCCCGAAAAACAGGTTGTCAGGCCGGTAGTCGCCGTGGCAGAGCGTCTCGGGATACTCCTTCATCGCATCGAGCGCCGACATCGTCCGCCGCCCGAAGTCCGGGATCTGCGCCCGGATCGCCTCCGGGAAAAGGTGGCCGAACCGTTCGACTGCCGGCCGCCAGGCCGCTTCGTACATCAATTGCACCGGCTGACGGATGATCTCGATGCCGCTCGTGATCCACGGGTGCGCGTCCATCTCCGGGTTCGCCCACCAGCGCGCGTGGAACGCGCCCAGCGCATCCATTGCGAGCTCGCCCTGCGCCGGCGTCGCGCCCGCCACCTGGTCGCCCCACTCGCCGGCGGCAAGGTCTTCGAGCAGGACGACGGCCTGGCCGCTTGTCCCGTCGTAGTGCGAAAAGTACGGCGCCGGCGCCGGCAGCCCGCAGTCCCGCGCAAGGTCGCTGTAGAAGCGCACTTCGCGTTCGTAGAGACCGAACGCGACCCCAACCATGCGCGAACCAGGGTCCTCGGAGGGCAGCTTGGCGATGATCGTCGTGGGCGCCGAAGCGGGCGCACCGTCGTACGTCACCGTCAGCCGGGCGATAGCGCCGATGAACCCCACGCCCGCGCCGATCGTGACCTGGCTGACGCTGCTGACACGGCCCTCGGGCAGAACGCCCGAGGAGCGCAACGCCCCGGTGAGCCACTCAGCGGTCAGCGACTGGGGGTTGATGGGAAGTGGGGTGATTGCGGCCATATCAGTCCCTCCGAAAGCGGGATACTGGCAGCGCATGAAGGAACGAGCAATGTTCCGAATCACATTCGCACCCATGTCGCGGGCCAGTTTTGACCTATTGGATATCGTCCTCAGACAATGCGCGGATGCGAATTTTGCGACTTGGCAATAGCGAAGATTTCTCGACGCGGGTCGAAGAGCGCGAACACGCCTGGTACATCGCTCAGAGCAAACTCGAAGCGGTCGTCGGTGAACCGGTCGAGACCGTCCTCCGCCCGATTTTCCCGTCGCCCGAGCTGCCCGGCCTCGTCCGCAAGTGGCTCGATGAGACGCCGCCCGACCTCGTCTTCCTGAAGGTCAGCTGGTACTGGTACGGCTACGAATCGGTGCCGCGCCGCATCGAGCGGCTGTTCGGGCGCGCGGGCAAGCCGGTCGCCCGCGCCGGACTCAGCGCCGCCGCCAAACCGCGGCTCGCCCACAATCGCGCCTTCCGCTTCGGCCGCCGCATGGCCCACCGCATCATCGGCGGCGACACCCAGGTTCCGACCTCCGAGGTTCTCCGCATCATGGAGGAGGTCATCCGCGCCGTCATCGCGCGCGAGAACATCGCACTCGTGGTCAAAGGCACCGGCGACGGCCGCCGCGAGCAGGACGGCCTCCAGGGGTTCTACGGTCGCTTCCAGAAGCGCCGCGCCGAAGTCGAAGGAGGCATCGAGCGGCTCTGCAACGAACTCCACGTGCCCTACACCGGCACACGCCACGACTTTTCGATCCCGCAGGAGAAGCTCACGGGCGACCTCATCCATCGCGGCGCCGTTGGCCAGGGGAGGATGGGCGCCCACGAGGGCGCGGCGATGATTGAGGCATGGCAGGCCTTCACCGCCGACCACGACCGCCGGGCCATCGCGCGCTAACGTTCGTCCGGGCTACTGGCCCCGCCGGCAGGCCCACGCTTCTCGGAACACCTTGCTCTCCGGCCCCGGTACGGCGCCTTTGAGCTTCGGTGTGAAGTTTGTGACCTCGATCCGCTTGGCTACCAGCGGCGGGCCTTCGGGGTCGCGAAACACGAGCGTCGCGTGATACTTCCCCTGCGGCAGCGGCACAGCCTCGCCGTCACGCTGCAGGTCGAGTTGGAAGCAGGCTGTCCCGCTGAAGTCGTTCGTCGAACCGGCGCTCCAGCGTGCTACCGTCCTATCGTCTTCACCGCTAATCCAGAGTTCGAACCCGTAGCCCGGCCGCGTGTCCACCTGCATCAGGATCTCCATCGCCGGAGCGCCGTTTTCGAGTTCGGTGAAGCGCGCGAGTTCGAACTTCACCTCCCACTTCGGCGGGTCATCGCCCGGTGGCGGCGCCTTTTCCGGCGGGTCGAACGCCACATTCCCGGTCGTCGTGCCGATGAGTGTCTTCATCGACGGCGAAGTCACATACGAGGCGTCCGGCTTCTCGCAGGCCACCGCGACCATGCAGACAGCCGCCGCCAGCGCCACAAGGCCAGGCCGTCGCGAGAATGAAAGTAGCCGCAGCAACAGGAAGCGCACGCTCACCGATGATAACGCGGCCGGGCGGTTCGGGACGGTAAGCGCCCATGACCCGAACGGGTAGCCCGGGGCCGTCCAAACGGCCCTTCGCCCCATCAGCCGGGCGTGTCAGAGTCAAACAGGAGGCCGGAATGGATGCTCGGAGGGCGCTCATCGCGCTCCTCGTGACGCTGGCTGGTGGCCTGACCGCGAACGCACTCCTCGGCCCGCTGCTCCTCGGCGTCATCGACTACCGCTGGTCGGAGACCATCAACAACCAGGGCATCGGGCTCGATGCCGTCGCGCTGGTCGCTGTTGTGCCGCTATGCCTCGTCGCCGCATGGCTCGTGAACCGCGGTCGAACCGCCGGTGCGGCGCTCGCACTCGGCCCCGCGGCGTTCGCGCTTTACATGATGCCGCAGTACGTCATCGGTCCGGAGTACCTGGCAGAGCCCGGCAACAACGAGCGGTTCTTCGCTCTGCACTACGCACTGTTCGCGGTGGCCGGCGGCGTCTTCCTGCTCGCCTGGAATGCTGTTCGCAGCGACGAACTTCCTGCGTTGAGTCCAACCCGCCGGCGAGGCGCCATCGCCTTTCTCTTCGTTTTCCCGTTCTTCCTCATCTTCGGCATCTACCTCAAGAGCTTCGCTGATGCCGTGAGCGAGACCCCGGCGCGCGCGGAGTACATCGAGAACCCAACGCCGTTTTGGGTCATTTCTTTCCTGGATCTCGCGATTGCCGCGCCGGCCGCCGCAGTCTCGGGATGGGGACTGTTCCGGCGATTCGGCTGGGCGAGCAAGGCGCTCTACGCGCTCGTCGGCTGGTTCGCGCTCGTTCCACCCTCCATCGCCGTCATGTCGCTCGTCATGCTGGCGAAGGACGACCCGGGCGGCTCCGCTGGTGGCGCGATTTCGTTCACCGCGTTTGCCGTGGTTTTCGCCACGTTCGCGGCCTGGCTCTACTTGCCTCTGTTGCGTCCTGACCGTCCGGTCGGCGTAGGCGTGTAGCCTGGCTCGTCTCGAGCGCCACCCCTCTCGACCTTCGCGCCCGCGCAAGTGCAAGAATGGCTCTATGGGAATCAAGCTCAGCAAAGCCCGCTGCCGCGCGCTGGTCATCTCTTGCTCCGACTTCCGGTTCGTCTCTGCCCAGCGCCAGGCCCGCCTCGACCTTGGCCTCAACAACGCCTACGACCTCATCGCACGCCCCGGTGGCGTCCGCCAGATTGTCCTGCCCACGAGCGAAGCCGCCCGGCAGACCATGGAGGAGGAGATCCAGCTTCTCCACGACCTCCACAACTTCGGTCGCATCGTCCTCATGAATCATATGACTTGCGGCCTCTACCAGGATCTCGCTTCGCGCCGGAAAGAAGAAGCAGTCCACCGTGAGCACCTCGCGGCCGCCCGCTCCATTCTCGGCCAGCGCTTCCCCGGGCTCGAAATCGAAACCTACCTCTCCGTCATCGAAGGCGACGGCGTGCGTGTCGTGCCAATCGAAGGCGCGCGCCCGAAGCGGCGTTCGACGCCGGCGCCGTGAGGTCGCTGTTCGTTGCCCGAACGGCCCTGCGGCGGTACTCTTTTCGTTCGACACTCTGAATAACAGGCCCGGATACCTAACGCATGGCTCACCATAAGTCCGCAATCAAGCGCTGGCACCAGTCTCTCCGCGAGCGCGACCGCAACCGCGCACGCCGCACCCTCGCCCGCACCTCCGTCCGCCGTCTTCGCGAAGCCGTCACCGCCGGTGACGAGGCGAAGGTGAAGGAAGCCCTCGGCGAGGCCTACTCCGCACTCGACCGCGCCGCCAAGATGGGCGCCATCCACACCGGCAAGGCCGACCGC
>CAYYDX010000051.1:0-24254 GCA_964470735.1 uncultured Anaerolineaceae bacterium | reverse complement strand
CCCTACCGGAACATCGGCATCTTGCCGCTGCTCAGGGTCTTCGCGATCTTGCGGGCTTCGAAGAACTGCTTGAGCAGCTGGTTCACCTGGGTTGCGTCGGCGCCGCTGCCGCGGGCGATCCGCTTGCGCCGCTTGCCGTCGATCTTGTCCGGGTGCCGGCGGCGGGACAGATCCCCCAAGCGCGCTTCAGCCGCGATCCTTGAGCAACTCTGCAATGCTGCCCCGCACTACCAGCACCGCCAACGTCGGCGACAGCGCCAGCGCGAGCAACGCAGCAGAGCCGGCTGTCCGCGATACGACCCGCACTTCGTCCCATCCCGGGGAGCACCGCAGGACTTCGGCGATTGCTAGCGCATATGCAATCGCGAGCGCTACCGCGAACACCACGACCAGCAACACTTCCACCGCGAGCATCGCCATCAGCGAACGCCGGGGTGTGCCCACGGCCAGGTACAGTCCAAGCTCGGACCGCCGGAACCACGCCGTAAGTGCGAAGAGGCCTGCGACCACTCCGGCAGCGAGGGGCCATCCGTCCTTCTGTGGCCGTGATGCCCATTCGGCCGCCGGATCTCGAGTGAACTGATCCCGCCGAATGTACGGCCGCGCGATCGCCTCTTTGTCGCCCGTCGTAAAGATCGCTGGCAATGCCGCTAGCCCGCCCTCGTACGCGCCCGGCTCGAACTCGACCCAGCATTCCTCGATCGCACCCGCAGGAGGCACTATCTCCAGCGCCCAGCGCGCCACCTGCGGGTTGCGCCGTTCCACCTCGGCCACGCCCGCGACCCGCGCCGGCTGCTGACCCTCGAGTATTGCCCACGATCCGACCCGCAGCGCCAACTCCCGTGCCAGGGCGACACCAAGTACTAACTCGCGCTCGCCCGAAGGCTCCATCCGCAACCGCGGGTCCCACACCCGCAGCACTCCTCTGGTCACAGCCGCCCGTTGGAACCGCACGCTCGGCGCTGTCTCCAGCGTGTCCGGTTCAGGTGCGAACACCGCCCCCGCCGCCACCACGCCCGGCTGGCCGTTCAGCGCCTCGCACCGCGCTGCGCCGAGCGGTTCGCCGTCAGCGGGAATACCCAGCGCGACGTAGCCACCCGACCGCAGGAAGTTATCTTGAAACCCCGTGAGTTCACTCGCCTCGTGAAGCTCCAGTCCAGCGAGTCCGCCGAAAATTGCCGACATCGCGAGCACCAGCCCGCCAGCCCGCCACGGACTCGTGACCACGTTGAGCCACGCTTCATGCACGAGTTCCCACGGACGCCAGCTCAAGCTATGCCGCCGATCGAAAGCTGGCCGTCCTGCAGCGTGAGGATCAGATCACACTGCGCTGCTACGTGGAGGTCGTGGGTCACCATCATCAGCGTCGTCCCTCTGGGCCGCCCCTCGAGCAGCACCCGCGTCACCCGTTCCGTCGTCGAACGATCCAGCTGCCCCGTCGGTTCATCGGCCAACAGAAATCGCGGTTTCGTTGCCAACGCCCGGGCAATACACAGCCGCTGTAGCTCGCCACCAGAGAGCGAGCTCGCTCGCCGCTCACCCAGCGCCCCCAGGCCCACGGCCTCCAGTGCTTGCTGGGCTGCCTGGCGCGCCTCGTTGCGTGCTTTCCCCCGAGCCAGCAGCGACAACATGGCGTTGTCTTCCACGCTTCGCCCGCTGAGCACGTTCACAGTTTGGAACACCCACCCGAACAGCCTCGTCCGCAACTCCGCAGCCTGTCCGCGTCCCACCGGTTCCCCATCGATCCGCACTTCCCCCTGGGAGGGGGCCGTTAACAACCCCGCAATTGCGAGCAACGTCGTCTTCCCTGACCCCGACGGTCCGACCACCGCCACCGAGCAGTCCTCCGGGAACAGAAAGCTCAGCTCACGCAGCACTGGCGCCCCGATCCGGCTGTAGTTGTGCGTTACCTTCCAGATCTCGAGTCCCATCGCAGTTCGGTTTCCTGACCTCGCCAAGTGAGGGTTATTGCTCCAACTTTGCCCAAGTTACGGGCACTCCCACCGATCCAGCACATCCGACGGGTTGGCCAGCACGTCATCGTCGACGCTCAGCCCCGTTGCAACGTTCGTCACCCCCGCCTGGCCTCCTGCCAGCGTCACCTCAACCGGCCGATAGCGCCCCGGGCTTGTCGCGTCCACCACCCAGGCACACAACTCGCCCTTCACGTTTGCTACGACGGCCGTTGACGGCACAGATACCACCTTCAGGGGCGTCTCCCGCTCGATCACGGCATCAGTGCGCTCCGCCAGCGGCTCGACCGTCTCCGCCAACGGCGCGAGACTGTCTTCCTGCAAGGCGAGTGAGTTTCGATCGAACGCGAGTCTCGCCTTTCCCTTTACCACCACGTACGGAACGCCGGACTTCAGGGAGATCCGCTCCTGTGAATTCTGGGCCTGCAGCGTGGCAGAGATCAGCGTCGCCGGGCCCACGCCGATCGCGCTTCCCGGGGATGGCGCCGGCGCGCCCAGCTCGACATCCAACGATGCAACCGGAAAAGGAGCGAACGGCAGCCAGATCACAGTCCTCGGGTCGAACAACCGCGAACCAGGCATGCCCAGGGACTCGTTGTACCGCTCCACCGCCAGTGCGGTGGCAAATGTCAGGAGCTCCGCATCAGACGGCACAGAATCGATGAACCCCATCGCGTGCAGGAGCTCGTGCAGCATTGCCACGTCCGGCCCCCGGTTCCCCTGCTCCAGTGGGCGGTAGAACGGGGACTGCGAGGGGAACGCAATCCGGTCCACGCCGTCGATGCGCAGCACCCGCCGTCCCGCCTCCAGTTCGGTCCCAGGACTCACGTACACGGAGGTAACTGTCCCAGACCACGATGGCGCCCGAATTACGGCACCGGGTTTCCAGAGGAGCGTGAGGTTCACCCGCTGAAGGTCGCGCTCCTCCCGGCTGCTGGGAGATACGACCAGAGGCTCGCCTCCGAAAGTGACTGAGTCTAGTTCATCGCCACTGAAGTAGCGAAAGCCGAGCAGAACCGCTATGGGGCTGACGAAGACTAGTACCACAGTGCCGAGCGAACGAATCAAATGGCAAGAGCGCAACAATGGCTGGAGATTTCACCAGCCGACGGGAAACTGCTGCGCAACCTCCCTTCTGCAAGCAAGGAATGCAGAGAACAGCTCCGACGCATCTCGACCTTCCACCAGTACATCCTCGATGTCATCCAAGGAAAGGTGTGCGGGAATCCCCCTCACTTCCCCAGATGCTGCCGCTTGGAGCAGTATAGCGAACTCGTCGATAGTCAGATGTGATGGTTTCTTGATTGATCGCTTATCCAGGCAATCTACAACTGCCTGATTAGCCTGTTGAAGGAGAGACTCTGAAGGACGGTTCGCACTATCCCAAAGCCGAAGAACCGATAAGAGATGTCGATCTTGACACGTTTGTATGATCAGCTTATTAGCCTCTAAGTCAGACTCCGACCCGAGCCAAAACGAGGCTTCGTAGTACTTTCCATTGGCGTCAAGATGGGGCTGCTCACGGAGTTCGATGCCCTCATCTACAACGCACTGGATGTATGTCAAGTATGCCTCCTCGTACTCTTGGAAGTTGACTTGACCGTCCGAAACCATTTCCAACTGACGCGCGGATGGCTCGGCGACGCCGAATGTGGTGACATTCGCGTCATCCGCCGTTGGCGAAGTTGCCTCCCGGCTGCTAGCGTCACCGCAAGCAGAGGCAATACACCCCGCCACTATGATCGCGAGAAAGAAGTTTGGCCGCATCGTTCCTCCATCGGCTAGGTGTTGCCAAGCCCTAGCAAGCTCGAGTTAGCTGCGATGTATTGATGGCCTCCGTGCAGCTGAATCAACGGCCCGGGATGGAGCGCTTCCCGTTCGTCGCGAGCACCGTAACTGATTTGCTTTGGTCGCCACAATCCCCGAGGCGCAGTCCAAGCGCCAGAGCGGCCGTCGGTGAGGTTCGACCCACCGGCCCCGTAGCCACTGGAGGGAACTTGGAGCAAAGTGGGCGACTTCGGAACAGATTGGCCCGGATCCTGGAACGCCCGTGGAACGGCGCGTAGCACGCTCTCCTCGAACACCGCTGAGGAGATGCCCGTGCAACGCCACGAAGTCCCCACGCACCTCAACATCGAGGACAAGACCTTTGCCGGCCTGACGATGCGCCAGCTGATGGTGGCCATCATCGGCCTCTCCCTGGCGTCCTCCGCGATGGGCGAAGCGCCACTGCCGCTCGCCGTCCTTACCGGAACATCGGCATCTTGCCGCTGCTCAGGGTCTTTGCGATCTTGCGCGCTTCGAAGAACTGCTTGAGCAGCTGGTTTACCTGGGTTGCGTCGGTGCCGCTACCGCGGGCGATCCGCTTGCGCCGCTTGCCGTCGATCTTGTCCGGGTGCCGGCGCTCCCAGGGGGTCATCGAGAGCACGATGGCCTCCGCTTTGTTGAAGAACGAGTCGTCGATGTCATCGACGTTCAACTGCGCTTTGATCTTGCTGAAGCCGGGCAGCATGCCGACGAGTTGGCCGAGCGGCCCCATTTTCCGCACCTTGCGCAACTGCTCGACGAAGTCCTGGAGGTCGAAGGTGCCCTTCTTCATCTTCTCCGAGAACCTGTCGGTGTCGTCGTCACCCATCGTCTCCTTGGCTTTTTCGATGAGCGAAAGCATGTCGCCCATGCCAAGGATGCGCCCGGCCAGGCGGTCCGGGTAGAACGGCTCGAGCGCGTCGGCCTTCTCGCCCATGCCGATGAACTTCACGGGCACACCGGTTACCTGGCGGATGCTCAGCGCGGCGCCACCACGTGCGTCGCCGTCCATCTTCGTCAGGATGAGCCCGGTGGTTCCGACCTTATCGTGGAACTCCTTGGCCGCGGTTACGGCATCCTGCCCGGCCATGGCGTCCGCGACGAAGAGCACTTCCTGCGGCGCCAGTTGGGCGCGAAGGTCGGCGACCTCCTTCATCATCTCCTCGTCGATGTGCAGGCGGCCGGCGGTGTCGACGAGCAGGTGGGTCGAGTTCATCCGCTGTGCTTTTTCGAGGCCGTGGGCGGCGATGAGCGCGGGCTTCACGTCGGTCCCTTCCTCGTGGTAGGGGACGTCGAGCGACTTCGCCAGGGTGACGAGTTGGTTCACGGCCGCGGGGCGGTAGACGTCGCACGCTACGACGAGCGGGCGGTTGCCCTGCTTCTTCAGCAGGTTCGCGAGCTTGGCGATGCTGGTTGTCTTCCCGGAGCCCTGCAGACCGACCAGCATGATGACGGTCGGTGGCCGCGAAGAGGTTGCCAGTTGTGGCGCGGCGCCACCGAGGATGTCGATGAGCTCCTGGTGGACGATGTCGATGACCTGCTGCGCTGGCGAGAGGCTGCGCAGCACTTGCGCGCCGAGTGCCTTCTCCTTTACGCGCGTGGTGAACTCGCGCACGACCTTGAAGTTCACGTCGGCTTCGAGCATGGCCATGCGTACTTCGCGAAGCGCCTGGTCGAGGTCTTCTTCGGTCACGATGCCGCGGGAGCCGAACTTCTTGAACGCGCCCTGCAACTTGTCCGTCAGTGATTCAAACATTGCGGTTCATTGTGAGGTGCGATGCGGTAGCCCGCCAGATGACGGCCGTGAACGTCGTCACCAACTGCCGCCGCCACCCCGCTCCCCGAGCACGCGACGAACCGTGCGCTGCACCTCGATGCCGGGGATTTCGAGTTCGTGCCGATCGTGCCGGAAGCCGCATTTCAGCTGCCCCAGTAAGTACTTCGGGTAGAAGCGCCACGGACGCAACGTGCGAACCTGCCCGATGTGCACCGCCTCGTGGGCGAGCAGCGCCTGGCCGCGAACGGTGTCGGGCCGGAAGTGCCCCGGCCGCACAATGACGAATGGCGCGAAGGTGATGGCGCTCATCCGGAGCAGCAGTGGCAGCCAGGCGAGCGGCCGCCAGAGCACCACCCGGATCGCCCGGAGGTCCTGCTCGGGGACGAAGTCCCTCAGCGTCTCGATGGTCTCGTCGCGCAGGCGCATTGGAGGAGTGTAGCGGACGCCCGGCGCGGCCCGCTGGCGGTCATTTCACCCGGTAGATGCGGTAGTCACCACTTCGGAAGACTTCCTCGAGTTGGGGCATGCGGTCGAACTTGGCAATACCGACCGGGGTGCCGTGGTAGATCTCTTCGGTACCGACCACCACGTAGCGGACGTTGTAACGCGCCAGGTAGTCGGAGGCGAACTGCTCGTCGGGCGTCTTATAGAACTGCTCGGTGTCGAACCGGCGCTTCTGCACCAGGTTCGCGTAATCCGTGCGCTGCTGGACCTGGTGCCAGTCCCAGCCGATGACTGCCGGCAGCCCGGTGTACTCGGAGATGCGACCGGTCCAGCGGTAGAGTGGCCCCACCGCTTCGACGATGACCGGCGAGCCTTCGACATTGTCACGGAGCCAATCGATGAGCGGCTTGTCGTCCTCGAGGCGAATCGGGTGGTCTGCCGCGGGGTTGTTGTCGGTGGATTCGGCGAACACGGCGCCATCGAGGAATGCGAAGCCATTGAGTGTGGGCCCGGAGTTGTTGAAGCGAGCAGCCTGTCGCGCGGCGGTACCAGAGACCAGGAACACGGACGCGCCAAGGATGAGTGCCCCGAGCACGGCTGCCGTGGCGAACGCTGCCACCGCACGGCCCGGGCGAGGCCGTGGCCGCCAGCCACGAGCCTGCCAGAGCGCCCCGCCCACATACCAGGCGGCGAAGCCCGATGCGAGCGCGAACAGTTGCCACGCCTGGAGGCTGAACTTGAAAACGGTGTTCATCCGCTCGATGTCGTTCTTCAGGGTCACGATGTCGACGCCAACGGCCACCGCGAATCCGAGCGCATAGAGCGCCGTCGCGAGGATCCGCGCCAGGTTCGGCTCGGGGCGGCGGAGTTCGAGCCAGAGCAGGTTGCAGAGGAAGAGTTCGAACACCACGCCGAGGGCGATGGTTGTCAGCCCGAATGGCCAGGTTGCCGCGATGACACCGGCCAGGAAGATGGCCAGCGACGCCAACTCCATCCAACCGTTGACCACCGCGAACAGGGGGTTGTGGCCGTGGTCGAAGTTCCGTGCCTGCAACTCCTCGCGGTAGCGAACGGCTATGAAAGCGATGGCGAACGAAACGAACACCCCGAAGTGCACGAAGAACTGGTGCGCCTTTGTGGTCGCAACTGCCCGGCGAATGCCGGGGTCGAAGGTTTCGAAGTGGGCCGTGTACGGCGCGAATGCCACCACCGCGATAACGCCTGCAAGTGCCAGGTGCCCGACTGCGTCCCACCAGCGTTGCTGCCAGCGGCCTTCGCGGGTCAGCAGTTGGCCGAGCGGAACCCCGGCCGCGGTCATCAGGACGACGGTCGGGAAGTCCCAGGTGTGGACCGTTCGAACCAGTCCGACTGCGAGTCCGAGGAGCGCCGCGAGAACCCACGCCTGCGCGCGAAGCCGCGCGCGCACCGTTGCGGTGTAGCCCACGAGCAGGGCGACCACTGTTCCGAAGAATGGGAGGCCCATGAGGTGAGGATGGAGGTCGGCGAAGAGCATCGACCAGTAGGGGAACTCGGTGATATCGATCGTGCCGAAGTGCACGCGGCTGCTGCGCCACCAGTCGAACGGCCGCAGTTTCGCGCCATCGACCAGCCACGCCCAGAGCCCACCTGCGATGCCCACCGCGCCGCCCGCCACCGGGATGTCGCGGAAGAGACCCCACGTGTTGACCAGTTGGAGCCGCTCGATCCACTGGTGGGCCCCGTCGAGGTTGGCCATGCCGACCAGGAAGAACGCGCCGAGCAGGCCGGCAAGGATCATTGGGCGCCGCGAGGTCACCGCGCCGTTCGACTTCAGTCGCGCGCCGAGACCGGTGAGTGAGTGCACGACGGTGAAGGCGACCGTCGCCGCCATTGCCGCGTAGGTTGGAACGCCGAGGTTGAACGCGACTTCGGGCACGATGCGGAGCGCCCGGATCGGGACGGCGAGGAAGAACCAGCCCATGTAGTAGTAGTTCAGCGTGCCGCCGGCGAACCAGGGGTCGTAGGGCGGCATGATGGTCGAGCGCGTGACGGCGGTGAGGTAGGCGATCTCCATGGGCTTTTCGCCGCCCTGGGGGTGGTGCCAGAGGTCGGGGTTGAACGCGCGCAGCAACAGGAATGCAGTGAAAACCGCGAGGAACACCGCTTCTACCGCGAGCCATGAACGCCAGTGCTCACGCAGGCCGGCGTGCAGGTCGCGCCGGCGTACGACGCCGATGGCGGCGCCCGCGATGACGCTTGTGGCCATCACAATCCAGACGAGTGCGCCGGAGAAGTGGAACGCGTCCCACGCGACCAGTAGCCACGTCGGAAGCGCGACGGCGGCGAAGCCGAGGAACTTGCTCAGGCCGTAGCCTCGGGCGGGGAGGGCCCGGAACACCCACGTGACCCACGGGACGGCCGCAAAAGCCGCGAGTTCGAGCCAGACCAGCCACCACACCCACGGCAGGCTGCTGGCCCAACCGTCAGCGTCGAACACGTCCGTAAACGTGCCGCCCGACTGTTGGATGGCTGCCTGCTCCGGCGTGAACTGGAGGCCGTTGGTCTTGCCCTGCCTTGGGAGCAGGTTTACCGCGCGCTCGGGGTGGGCCTCGTCGAGCAACGCCACGGCCTGCGCCGGGTCGAAGGCCGCGGTCTTCTTGTAGATCCGCACTTCCGGGTGGTCGTAGACCGTGAATGACTCCTCGGCGCTCGAATCATCGACCGAGATACCGAGGAATGTCGGGTGCACCGTGAAGGTTGCGACGCGTTCGAAGCCGAGTTCGCCGGTATCGAGCAGGTGGTAGTAGCGGATGGTCGCCGGGTACTCGCGTTCCAGTTTCTTGACCGATTCACGGACGCGGTTCGAAGTGATCGCGACATAATCGGCGGAAACCAGGCCGGTTGCGTTCGGGTTCCCGGGGTCGCCGAAGACCAGCTTCTGCACTTTGTCGAGCGAGTCCGGGTCGTAGGGTGTCGTTTCGACGATGCGGTAGTGCGCGTCTTCGCCGGGGATGGCATACGGGATGGTGTCATCCCACACCTCGCCGGTGATGTTCGAACCCGGCGGCACGTTCTCGTAGATCCATCGGCTGGCGGCAATGCGCGGGTGCTCCTGCGAGTACACCGACTGGAACGCCATTGACCACCAGGCAGTCGCCAGCAGAACGATGGCGAGCGGCGAGCGGCGCACCCACGGATTGCGCAGGTACGGTTCGAGCCAGCCAATGACGCGCTGCTTTCGGGGCGCTCGAACGTTCCCGCTGGCCGACCACGCTTCGAACAGCGCCCAGGCGGCGAACAGCGCGAGCAGCGGGTACATCGGCTCGAAATAGCGCATGAAGGCCACGAATCGCGGCCCCTGGAACAGGAAGACGGCGAGCGTGAACACGAGGGGCAGTGCAAGCGAGACCTCACGGCGCTTGAACAACCGGTACGCAGCGAACGCGAGGCCTACCCACGCCGCGACCCCGAGTGCTGGCCCGAGACCCCAGAGCACCATGTTCTTCAGTGGCGTGAGGAACGGCGTAGTACCCGCGAACTGCACGAATGGCGGATAGTCGGCGTTCCCCTGCTGGAAGTCGCGCTCGCGCTGGATGTCATCCCACCACTGCTGGTTGAACGACATGTCCCAGAAATGGGGTCCGGTGAACGCGTAGGGCTGGGCGATACGGAAGATCAGCAGCGCGAACGCAGCCGCCATGCAAAGCATCGAGATGTCGGTTGCCCATTCCCACGGCTGTGGCTTCGTGGCGGGCGACGCGGGGACTCCCCGGTAGTTCAGCCGGAGCCGGGGCTGATGCCGGATGGCGACTCGCAAGACGAGCGCTGCGGCCGGGGCGACCGCGAACACGGCGGCATTCACCTTGCACGCGCCCGCCAGTCCGAGCGCCAGCCCGATGCCGGCGGCGTACGCCCACGCCCGCCAGCCCTTCGCACGCATCCAGCGGACGCTCAGCAGGAGCGCAAGCGTCCCGAAGAACGTGAGGTAGGGGTCCATCGTCCAGAAGTGGCTGAGCTGGACCGGCAGTACGGACAGCGCGTAAAGGAGGGCGCCGAGTAGTCCGACACGCCGTGCAAAGACACTCGTACCGAGCAGGAAGACGAGCAGGATCGTCATGGTGTCGAATCCGGCGGTGACTCTCCGGCCCCAGATCACCGTGGTGTCGTACGAGTTGCCCGGCCCGGCGGGGTCGTCGTGCATGACCGTTGCCACACCTTTGACGAGGAAAAGCGGGAACGTGCCGTAGACGTACGAGTTCGTCTGACCGTCGTTGTAGGGATTGAGCGGGCTTGTGCGCGTGTCGAAGTAGCCATCCAGGCTCTCCGGCCAGTCGAGCCGGTCCGAGACGAGGGAGAGGAAACGCTCGTCGGGGTGCATCTGGAGTGGGGCTTTGGCGCCGGCCGGTTGGTCCCAGCCGAGCCCGTGAAACCGCAACGCCGCGCCCAGCGCAAGGATCGCGATGAGCGTGATGAGCCACGCCCATCGCCCCGCGAAGGCGCGCACATGCACTCTTCCAGTGGCTGGCGCCGCGGCGCCGCGCTCCGATGGCGTTTCGGCCAAGCGCCCTCCGGATCGTCTGGTGTAGGCGCAAGGATACGCCCGGGTCTTAGTAGAAAGGCGAAAGACAGAAGGCGAAAGCGGGTAAACTCCTGGCGATGGCTTCCGATGCGCTGTTCCACTGGGCGAGGCTCAAGACGCCGGAGGGCAACTTCCAGGCGCTTGCCGAACAACTCGAAGCGTCCACGCTCCCGGCCCTCGCGAGGGACGGCGGCCGGAAATGGATGCTCGCGAACGGCCTCTTCGGGCTCGCCTCCAACGAACTGGTTCTCGTGACGGCGTGGCCAAATGGCACAAACCCGGCGGGCCTGGTTGGCGCCGCGCTGCCAGCCGGCGTAGAGGCGGTCGAGCAATACGACTTCGTCGCCACCGCTCGCCCCGGGAGTGAGCAACCACCGCAGCGCGCGGGCGTGTACGTCCACCGCCTGTTCGTCGTCGATGCAGCGGACATCGAGCGCTTCGTCGCGCTGTCTCGCGAGGCGTGGGAGTCGTTCGAGACGAGTCCCGACTACCAGGCGGAACCGCAAGGCCTCTTCCGGCTTCGCGACCACCCGGAGACCGGTGGCCAGATGCTGCTGGTCACGTGGTACGACCGGCTGGAGTCGTGGGAGCGCTCGCGCACTCCGCCACCTGGGGCACGGGCGAACTTCCGCGAGCGCGCAACGCTAACGAAGCGCTCCATCGCCTACCCAACACGCCTCCTGGGCGTGCCGGCGACGTAGCAAGCGATTAGCTCCGGCCAGCCACGCCGGTAGCTCGCAGCCGGGCAATCTCCGCTACGTCGAATCCCAGTTCCGCCAGGATTTCATCGGTATGTTCGTCGAGGAGCGGCGGGTGCTTCGTCACCCGCGCCGGGCTGGCGTCCATTTTTATCACCGGGCCGAACGTCTTGTATGCGCCGAACAACGGGTGTTCGAGTTCGACGATGTACTCGTTCTCCAGGAGTTGGGGGTCGTTGAAGACATCCGGTGGGAAGTTCAGCGGGCCGCAGGGCACTTTCCCGGCACGGAGCGTCTTAAGCCACGCCGCGGTTGTTCTGGACGCGAAGAGCGCCTCGCATTCGCCCACCAGCTGGCGCAGGCGCTCCATCGATGCGGGCGTCCCGAGTTCGAAACCGTCGTCACTGCGCGGGTCGTGGATCCCGGTGACCTCGCGGAAGCGGGCGTTCAGCTGGGGGCTGAGGCAGCCGATGGAGATGAAGCCGTCGGCGGTCCGATAGTGCCGGAAGTAGATATTGGCGAAGCCGCCTCGAAGGTAGTGGCTCTCCCACACCTGGCGCTGGGTCTCGAAGTCGGCGCCGGCCCTGCGCGATTCGGTGATTGCCTCACGGTAACGCTCCTCGGCAGGCGGGTCCGTGGCGCCGAACCAACTCAAGAGCTGGTTACCGAGTGCCATCGCGGTGCCCAGGAGCGAGGTTTCGATGCGCTGCCCTTCGCCGGTGGTGTCGCGATGCCGCAGCGCAGCAACGACGCCGAGTGCCGAAAGCGCCCCGGTCCCCATATCGTTGAACGCCGGCCGGATGTTGATCGGTACGCCGTCCTTTTCGCGCGCGGTCAACACCGAGGTGCCGGACATGCCCTGCACGATGACGTCGTAGCCCGGTTCGTTGCCGAACGGCCCTTTCTTCCCCAGTGGCGCATGTTCAAGGAAGACGAGCTTCGGGTTCCATGCGCGGAAGTCTTCGTAGGTGAGGCCGTAGCGTGGCAGGTCTGACGGTTTCATCGAAACCATGACTACGTCGGCCCACTGCGCGAGGCGTTCGAGCGCCGGCCGGGCGTCCTGGCGCGTGATGTCGAGGCAGATAGCGCGCTTGCCGCGGTTGATGAGGGTGAAGCCCTTCGATTCGCCGGGGAGGATCGGCTCCATCGTCCAGCGGATGCCATCACCGGCGGGTGGTTCGATCTTCACCACGTCGGCGCCCATGTCGGCGAGCAAAAGGCCCGCGAATGGGACGGCCAGCGCCTGGGCAAGCTCCACCACTTTGACGCCGTGCATGGCGCCCGGAGGAAACGGGTTCGTCATGCCGCGCAGTCTACCGGACCGTTGGAGACGGGACAGCGCCGTGGAGGCGGTTTAGATCCCCTTGTCGACGAGGAAGCTGCAGAGGTCGGCGACGCGGCAGGCGTAGCCCCACTCGTTGTCGTACCAGGCGGCCACCTTCACGAGGTTGCCACCGACCACGTTCGTGGATTGGCCATCGACGATGCTGGAGCGCTCGTCGCCCTTCATGTCCATCGAGACGACCGGGTCGAGCGTGAAACCGAGGATGCCCTTCATCTGTTCGAGCGATGTCTCGCGGAGGAGATTGTTGAGGTCGTCCTTCGTGGTTTCCTTCTCGGTGAGGGCGACGACCTCGACGATGGAGACAGTCGGTGTCGGAACGCGATAGGACAGGCCGTCGAGCTTGCCGTCGACTTCCGGGATGACGAGGCGAAGCGCCTTCGCGGCGCCGGTCGAGGTCGGGACGATGTTCTGGGGGCCGGCGCGCATCTCGCGCAAGTCGCCGCCGGCGGCCTTGTCGAGGATCTGCTGGCTGTTCGTGTAGCTGTGGATGGTCGTCATCTGGCCCTTGATGATGCCCAGGTTGTCGACCAGGACCTTGACGACCGGCGCCAGGCCGTTCGTGGTACAACTGGCGTTGGAAACGACGTGGTGCTTGGCCGGGTCGTACTTTTCGGCGTTTACACCGAGGACGAGGGTCACATCCTCGTTCTTGGCGGGTGCGCTGATGACGACCTTCTTCACGCTATCGCGCTTGTGAGCGACTGCCTTCGTCGCGTCGGTGAAGAGGCCGGTGGACTCGACAACGATGTCGACGTTCAGGCTGCCCCACGGGATGGCGCCCGGGTCGCGCTCGGCGAACACCTTGATCGGGCGGCCATCGACAATGATGGCGTCACTCTCGGCGCGGATGTCCTTGTCCCAGCGGCCATAGTTGCTGTCGTACTTCAGGAGGTTGGCGTTGACGTCAGTGGCGACGAGGTCGTTGATGGCGACGACTTCGAGCTTGCCCGGGTACCGGTCGGTAATCGCCTTGAGAACGAGGCGCCCGATGCGCCCGAAACCGTTGATGCCAACCCTGGTTGCCATGATTCTCGAAACTCCGTGAAGAATTGCGCGGGGCCGCCGCACGCCGTGCTTATAGGCTACAACTTGCCCGCGTTCGAAGGTATCGAGCGTTCGTGCGCATGGTCAGGATTCGGTGTGCGCCACCACGCACCATGGTGGACACGAAGAGGCCCCCATCTCCGGCGGAGAGGGGGGCCGAGGGGGCGAACGGATGGACTACTTCGCCAGAGCGGGCTCCACCATCTGATGGCAGCCGGGGCAGTAGGTCTTCTCGCGCGCGCTCATGAACTTGAGTTCGCAGTTCGGGCATACAACGGTGCGCCGGTTCATTTCTCTGGTCTCCCACGTGAAGTAGCTGTGCGGCCCGAGGGGGTGGGGCCGCACGAGCTCCTGTGGTCAGAGTCGCTTCCAGCCAAATGGCGAGATAGATGAATGTTCCGATGGATCCCTTGCAACTCATACGCCAAGACTATGGATCTATCGGAACTAGTGAACGTTGCGTTGCTCCCGGGTTTCAGCCGCCCGGCGCGCTACGCTCCGTGACCGGGCTTCCGCCAATCGTCGAGCACCCGCGCGAGTACTTCGCGCGCCGATTCAACCGGCTGGCTGTCCACTTCGGCGGCTGGCGCCCAGGCGGCGGCATAGGAGCGAACCCCGGTGCGGCCGGCATCGTCGCGATCGTGCGCGTCGCCGCTCACGAATGCAGCCCCCGGCGCCGCTGCCTCGAGGAAGGCGAGGCACTGGTTGATGCGCGCGGATGGGTCCCATCGCTCGCTCGCGGGAGTCGTGGCAACGACAGCGAGGAACCGGTCGAGGCCGGTCGATTGCACCTGCTTGACCGCGAGCCCGTGCGGGAGCCGTGAGATCGCCCCGAGTTCGATCCTCTCGGTGCGCAGCGCATCGAGCGCCATGCCGACACCCTCATGCACGAGCAACTTCTTCATGGCGCTGCGGCCGAACATGGTGTCGCAGAGATCGATGCAACGGTTCGATTCAGCGGGGTCGGTCAGGATGCCGAGTGCGTCGCGCCAGGGGCGGATGTGGTACTCCTCGACGAGGGGGGAGACGTCGGTGCGCCGTCCAAGCGCCGCTGCGATCGACTCTTCGATGCAGTACCGCCAGGCGTTGCGCGAATCTATCAGGCAGCGGTCAAGGTCGAAGATAACAGCTCGCGGATGGGGGCGATCCCCGCCCACCCATGCCATCTCACGCGTCCAGGCCGTACCGGCGGCGAGCTTCGTCGTACTCCTCGGGCGTGTTGAAGCCGAGGTCGAGGAGTTCGCCAGCGTCCACCTCGCCCGATTCGGTCGCGTGGGCGCGAAGCACGCCGTGCAGACCTTCCGAATCGTCGGTCGCGGCCATGAGTTCTTCACGGAGGCGGCCAGCGACGACGATCGGGTGGCCGCGCAGACCGTCGTGCACAGGGCGGGTAACGGCTGACTGCGGCTGGTGGCCCTCGATCAGCGCGCGCAGGAATGCGGCCGGCCGCGGCGCATCGACGTCGGTGATGACGATGGCGTCGGTCTCGCGGTTGACCGCCTTGGCGCCGATGCGGAGCGAACCCGCACGACCATGCTGGAAGCGCGGGTTGAGCATCGTCCGGCACTCCGTCGTTTTCATCTCGCGGGAGATCTCGTCGGCCTTGTGACCGAGCACGACGATCACTTCATCACACCCGGCTTCTCGCAGCTGGGCGACCTGGTAGTTCACGAGGAGCACGCCGCCCCAATCCAGCAGTGCCTTCGGCCTTCCCATGCGAGTGGACATGCCGGCAGCGAGGACAATTCCAGAAATCACGAAGGTGCAGTCTACGGCGGCGGAACTTTCCGGGCGAACGAAAGCGCGGCCAAAGGACCGCCTTACCCCCGTTGAAACACGATCTGGCCGCCCTTGATGACCATCCGCACCCTGTTCAGCGCCGAGAGGTCGGTGGTGGGATCGCCATCCAGAACGAGCAGGTCGGCGAAGCGCCCTGCCGCCACGACACCGCGGTCGGGCAAGCCGAGCAACTCCGCGGACCGGCTGGTGGCAAGCTTCAGCACTTCCACGGGCGGGTGGCCGGTGGCTTCCTGGAACACCTCCATGCCGCCCGCGAGGGTCTCGTGCGGCACGCCCGGGATTCCGCAGTCCGTGCTCATCAGGAGATTCGCATTCGCGGCGAGCAGCGCCTTGAGCACTGCCCCCCGTTGCTGCTTGCGCCCATCGTCTGGCCAGTTTCGAAACCCGATGGAGACGGTTGGAGAGACGAGGATGCCCTTGTGTGCGATCTGGTCGATGACGCCCTGGTCGGGCGCGTAGCCGTTTGGCGTGGTGAACGAGCAGTGCTCGATGGAGTCGACGCCCGCTTCGGTCGCAACGCGGATGCCTTCGACGCCGTGCGCATGCGCGGCGACGCGGAGGCGCAGCCGGTGGGACTCTTCGATGAGAGCGCGCAGTTCGTCGACGCTGAACTGGGGCGCGAAGGTGTTCGTCCGTGGCGTCATGTTCCCGCCGGTCGCCATCACCTTGATCCAGTCCACGCCGGCCTTCACATGCTCGCGAACGTTCTTGCGGATTCCGACCTCGCCGTCACACTCGCCGCCCATGAACCAGCAGTGTCCGCCGGTGGTGGTGACCGGCGCACCGGCGACAAGCAGGCGTGGGCCCTCGGCGAGGCCGTCCGCGATCGCGTCCCGAAGTTCGATGCTGAGCCCGGTCGGCGCTCCGAGGTCACGTACGGTGGTAATCCCCGCCCGGAGCATGCGGCGGCCGCTTTCGGCCATGCGCAACAGCATCTTCGCGGGCGAATCGCCGTCGAATGTGGCGCGCCAGTGCGAAGTGGCGTCGAAGCAGAGGTGTGCGTGGCCCTCGATCAGTCCCGGGATCACGCTGCACCCGGAGATGTCGATACCTTCGGGCGCGCCGTCCGCGCCGCCGATGCGGTCGCCATCGATGGTGACCGGGGCTTCGATCAGCCCTGCGCCAAGTCCATCCCAAACGCGGCCGCCGCGCAATGCAAAAGTTCCCATGCGGCGGGATTCTACGCGGGCTGATGATCGGCGCACGCGCGCCTGGCGTGGCACGATGCGCGTGTGACGCCCTGGTTCGATACCCATGTCCACCTCGACCGCTACGCGCCGGCCGAACGCGCGGCGGTTCTGTCGCGTGCGTTCGAAGCTGGCGTCGCCGTGGTGGGCGTCGCTGTCGACCTCGACTCGTCGCTGGCGCTTGCGAAAATGGAAGGGCTCGCGGGGTATTCGGTTGGCGTCCACCCTTTGCGTGCAGACACGTACGACGGACGAATCGAAGACCTGGCCCGGCGGGCAACGCCGGTGGCCATCGGCGAATGCGGGTTCGACACAGGCGCGGAGAACATCGAACAGCAGGCGCTCGTCTTTCGCGAGCAGGGCAAACTCGCGCGCTCACTGCGGTTGCCACTGGTGCTCCACATCGATGGGGGCGGCGCGTGGGAATCCTTGCTTGCCGCAGCCGATGCCATGGCCGGAGTGTCCGTGGTGCGCCACTACTTCACCGGCGACTCAGCGCAGGCGGTGTGGCACCGGGAACGTGGCCACTATCTCGCCTTCGGCAACCCGCTACGGAGGCGAGCTGACTTGCGAGAGAGCGCGCGAGATTACCCGCCGGAACTGCTTCTGGTCGAGACCGATAGCTACCCGTTGCCGGGGCGAATGACCGAACCAGCGCACGTCCGCAGTGGCGGTGAAACGCTCGCGCTGCTGCGTGGCTGGACGTTCGACGAGGCGCGCGAGCAGCTGGCGGCGAACACGCTGAGAGCATTTCCAGGGCTCGCAGCAAACGAGCGCTACTTTTCGACGTACTGGACGCCGTAGTCCGCAGCCAGGAGTCGCAGGAAGTCCTTGATCGGCTGGGCGAGGATACGCCCGCGGAGGACATGAACGCCGACTTCGCGCTGCGCCGGCTGGTCCATGTCCTTGATCTCGACTTCGACGAGCCCACCCTGGGCAATCTCCCGGCTGACGGAGATGCGCGGCAGGATGCTCACGCCGAGGCCGGCCTCAACCATGTACTTGGTCGCCTCCATCAGATCGAGTTCCATGACCGATTCGGGAACCACGCCGGCACGGAGGAACATGCTGTAGATCAGGCTGTGGTAGGTTGAGTTCCGTTCGAAGAAGATGAACGGTTCCTTGGCCACTTCCGCGATCGTGGCGCGGCCGCGCTTGGCCAGCGGGTGTTCCGGGGCTACCACGAGCGCGAGGTCGTCGTTGTAGAGGTGGAGCGATTCGACTTCCGGGTGCTGCGTTAGCCGTGTCACCGCCACATGAATCTCACCCGCGATGAGCTTCTCGATTGCGTCTTCGGTGAGGCCCGCGCTGAGGTGGACGTGGACTCGCGGCCGCTCCTGGCGGAAGCGACGGAGTACCGCCGGGAGCACGTAGGTCGCGATCGACGAACTCGCCCCGATGCGGATGCTGCCGATGTCGCCGTGGCGCACCGCTTCGATGGCGTCGTTGCCTTCCTGGACGGCGGTCAAGGCACGCTGGGCGTGCGGCATGAAGGCATGGCCGGCGTCGGTCAAGGTGACGCTGCGACCGGTGCGCTCGAAGAGGCGCTCGCCAATCTCCCGCTCGAGAGACTGGATGCGAGCGGTGACCGAAGGTTGGGTGAGAAAGAGCGCTTCGGCCGCCCGGCTAAACGAGCGGTGGTGCGCCACCTGGATGAAGGCTTCGAGCTGGGCCAGTTCCAATGTTTTCCCCCAGGGCCGCGGCCCGGCGATTTTGACTTACTGATAGAAGTCGGCGTTGATCGCGATGAACCGGCGCTGATCCCCTTGCAGCGAGTTCTCGTCGAAGATGGCCGAAACAGGGCATGCAAGCTCACATGCAGCGCAGTCGATGCACTGGTCCGGGTTGATGTAGTACTGCTCGGACTCATCGGTAGTGTGGATGCAGTCGACGGGACAGACTTCGACACAGGAGGCGTCCTTCACTCCGATGCATGGCTCAGTGATGATGTACGGCACGGTTGGCTCCCTTAGAACGAGTCGCGGCGAACTCCAAGTTTATACACAACCACGTCGCCTTCCACTCTCGCCTGGCAGGCCAGCCGGAGGCGCGGATCCTGGACCGCAGCCTGGCCGCGCTGGCGCACGAGGTTGGCGCGTTCGAACCGCCCCATACGGCTGAGCCGGGCCATCCCCGAAACGACGTCCATCGCACAGTTTGTACACTCACCATTTCGGTTGCATCCAATCGGCCACCAGTAGCCCGCGGCGTTGGCAGCATCCATCACCGTTTCGTTCAAGGGAGCGTCGAATTCAATGTCGAGCGGTTCTACACGTACGCGGGGCACGGCACCATTGTCCGTGTGGCGGGAGAGCCCTGTCGAGACGGAGTTCCGGGGCGCGACTGGCTTTCAGCGGCGGATCCAGACCCTGCGAATGACTACGGTCTCACTTACCGCGCCAGCGTGAGGGTACGGATCGACGGGTTGTGCTTCCGGGGCCGGGGTTACTTGCCTGGCGGCACGTGCCGGGCGCTGTCCCTTCCCCCGTGAACCGACGACGGCGTTGACCGCCTGCTTGCCAGCCTGCCGTGCCAGGTAGCGTCCGGTGAGGCTCACGCCGATCTGCAGTGCGGTGCCGACGGCCAACGCCGTTGCCGCCTTCCGCACAGGCGCGGGAAGCGTTGCGCGCTGGCGCGGCTGCCGCGCAGGCAGATTGGGCGCCGGCACGGGCACGATGGCCGTATCGCGCAGTGCGGCAAGGTACATGCCGCATTGCCGGCAATAGTTGTCATCCGGCTGGAAGCCGCTCTGGCAGTCGGGGCAGGTGGGCAGCGTCTGAGACATGGCCGCGATTATAGCGGCCGCGCGGTGTGAACCGCTCGCTCGACTTCCGCCGTCAGGTCAAGCGGTCTATCCGGCGGGACGCTCATCCCGGTTGCGATGGCGCGAAGGGTCTCGACGAGGAATGGCCGTTCGCGCGCCACACCACGAGCGCGGATATCGGCGTAGAGCGGAAGCGCCATCATCTCGTCGAGTGAGGCGGCTTCCAGGGCGCTATCGGCGAGCGCTTCCCACGCTAACTCGTTCAGTTCGTCGTGGATGGGGAAGCGGCAAAAGCTCGTTGCCGGGCCGCGGTCCACGTTGCCGGTCACGACGTTCATCATGCAGCCCGATTCGAGCGCACGGTTCTTCATCAGTTCGGCGATGACTTCCTGGTACGTGCCAATCGGGCCGTCCGGGAGTGCCGGGTGGTCGTTGATGAACGTGAATCGCCCGAAGAGAGGTTCGGTGGCGATCAGCATGTAACCGAACATAACACCGAGGGTAAACTCGTAGCGCCCGAGGATGCCGGCCGCCTTCCGGTCGTAGTCGGAGCGCCATGGCTGAAGTGGTTCGCCGGGCTTCCCGACTTTGCCGCCGACTGCCTTGCGGAATCGCACCGAGGAGTGCGCCTCGACCGGGACTCCGCGCGATTCGACCATCGCGATGAGCCTGTCGGTCGCTTCGGCCTCACCCCGGTCGCGGTTGATGTACACGACTGCGACCTTGACCGGTAACCCCCGGTCGATGGCATTGAGCGTGTACTCGAGGGCGCCGTATGACCCGGGCCCGCGACCGGTTGTCAGCCACGCGATGCGCAGAGGAGTCACTCGCCGGCCTCGTAGGCATCTTCGACTTCACGCAACTCGAGTTCGTCGCTCTCGAGCCGCTTCTGGAGCGTGCGCACCTGCAGTTCGGCCTGTTCGAGGATGGTTCGCAACGAGTCGACGAGCTTCGCGCCGTCTTCGTACAGCTTGAGCGACTCTTCGAGCGGCAGGTTGCCCTGCTCGAGCTTGCGGGCCTTCTCTTCGAGTTCGGTGTAGAGGGATTCGAATGTTGGTTCGGGCATCGGGTTAACTCACTTCGGCCCAGAATGCGCCATCGCGCACGGATACGGAAAGCCGGTCGCCGGGCTTGATGCCTCGCGTGCTGTTGACCACCGGTTTTCGCCTGGCGCCTTCCTTCTGGACGATCGCGAAACCCCGCCCCAGCGTCGCCATCGGATCGAGCGTGGCCATGCGGGCAGCCAGCGTCTCGAACCGGGACCGGTCGGCTGCGCAGCGCTTCTCGAGGTCGCTTCGCATTGAGCGAAGCAGCGCGTTCATGGCGATGCGAACGTCCTCGGGGTCCGGGGCCGAACGCTGGAGCCGACGCAGCTTTGCCTCGACTCCAGTGGCGCGCTCCGAGAGCGTCGCGCGCACGGCTGACGCCATCTGGCGGTCGATGACTCGCAGCGCACGGTCGAGTTGGGCGACATCGGGCGCGGCGCGCTCGGCTGCGGCGCTCGGCGTCGGCGCGCGCAGGTCGGCGACAAGGTCGGCGATGGTCATGTCTGTCTCGTGGCCGACACCAGAAATGACGGGCGCCGGGAACCCGTAGATAGCCCGTGCGACCCGCTCATCGTTGAACGCCCAGAGGTCCTCCGCGCTGCCGCCACCGCGGGCGACGATAGCGAGGTCGAGCGCCGGCTCGGCAGCGAGCCTGCGCAAGGCAGTGACCACCTGGGCCGGCGCCTGGTCGCCCTGGACGAGTGCTGGCGCGAGCAGTACTTCCGCCAGCGGCCAGCGCCGTGCGAGCACATTCCGGATGTCCTGGAGCGCGGCCCCCGTCGGCGAAGTGACGAGGCCGATGCGCCGCGGGAACCGTGGCAGGGGGCGTTTTCGCGCGGGGTCGAAGAGCCCCTCCGCGTCCAGGCGCAGGCGCAACTCCTCGAACTTCGCAGCCAGGATGCCGACACCCTCGGGCCGAACAAAGTCCGCGACGAACTGCAACTCACCACGAGGGGTGTAGATGGTGACCCGGCCGTGGGCGAGGACACGCTCGCCGTCTTTCAGCTGGAAGCCGGGCATGTTGTCGCGAAAGAGCACGGTGCGCAGGGCCGACTGCGCATCCTTGAGCGAGAAGTAACGGTGTCCCACCTGCGAGCGGGAGTAGTTCGAGACTTCTCCCTGGATCCAGAGGTCGCCGAAGAACTCGTTCGCGTCGAGCATTTCGCGCAAGACGGAGACGACGGCGGAGACGGGGAGAGCGGCGGGAGGGTTCATCGGTGATGCGTAGCGAAAAGGAGATTCATGGTTCGAACCCGATGCCGAGGTCGTGGGCAACCGGCGCGAGACAGTGAATGGCAGCGCATGAAGCGATGCCGGGAACCTTGCCGGGACTACGAAACCCGCTCGATGTAGTTCCCGGAGTCGGTGTTGACCTTGATCCGGGCGCCTTCTTCCAGGAAGAGCGGCACCTGAACGACAAGGCCGGTCTCGAGTGTCGCAGGTTTCGTGCCGCCGGTGGCGGTGTCGCCCTTGAAGCCGGGGTCGGTCTGCGTAATGGTCAGTTCCACCGAGATCGGCAGTTCGATACCAATGACTTCGTCGCCGTAGAGGACGACCTCGCAGGTGTCGTTTTCCTTGAGGTACTTGTTCGCGTCGGCCACTTTCTCGGCGCCGACGGGGATCTGCTCGTAGTTCTCGGTGTTCATGAAGTAGTAGAACTGGTCGTCGCTGTAGAGGTACTGCATCTCGCGGCGTTCGACCCGCGCGCGATTGAACTTCGTGCCCGACTGGACGGTGTGCTCGATGATGGACCCGGAGCGCACATCGCGGAGCTTGATTTTGACCTGGGCCGAACCGCGCCCGGTCTTGATGTGGCTGTAGTCCATGATCGCCCAGAGCTTGCCATCCATCTCGATGGTCGCGCCCTTCTTCAATTCGGCGGTGGAAATCATGAGGTCACTCCTGTGGGGGTGAGTTTCTTCGCTTTGCTGAGCACGCGCGCCCGGCCGTTTTCGAGGACGACGACGTCTTCGATGCGGACGCCGCCCCAGCCGGGAAGGTAGATGCCTGGCTCAATGGTAAACACCATTCCCTCTTCCAAGGTATCCGTGGACGTCTTGCCAAGATAGGGGGCTTCGTGAACATCCAGTCCGACTCCGTGTCCGAGGCCGTGCCCGAACCGACCGCCATAACCGGCTCGATCGATGACGCCCTGCGCCAGTTCGTGCGCGGCGCTGCCCTTCATCCCCGGCTCGATGCCGGCGATGGCGGCGCGCTGCGCCTCGAACACGATCTCGTAGATTTCACGAAACTTCGCGTCGGGTTGGCCGAGGACAATCGTGCGGGTGAGGTCGCTGCAGTACCCGCGATAGCGAGCGCCAAGGTCGCAAACGATTGGCCGGCCGGCGCCGACGGCGCCGGGGGTCGGATGCGCGTGGGGCATCGCGCCGTTTGGGCCCGCGGCGATGATCGAATCGAACGAAATGTCATCGCCCCCGAGAGCCTTGACATTGGCGGCAAACCGCGCGGCGGCCTCCAACTCGGTCGTGGCCGGCGTCAGTTCGCATTCAAGCTGCTCGAACGCCGCGTCCGAGATGTCGATGGCTCGCTGGAGCAGGGCAAGCTCGCCGGCGTCCTTGAACTTCCGGAGCCTGCCAACGATGTCCGGGGCCGGCCGCCACTGCGGACGAAGCCCGGCCGGCAGTGACCGCGTCAGTTTCGCGAGGCTGAGCCGGGCGGCGTAGGTCATGTCACCGGTGGAGATTCCGACCCGCTTTCCGCCGATGCCCGCTTCGCCCGCGAACGTGGAGAACCAGTCCGTACGCACACCGAGTGCGGGGAACACCTCGAAGCCTCGCGGTCCGCACTCGCGTTCCGCCTGTTCGGTGTAACGAAAGTCGGCGGCGATGAACGCGCGCCGTGGTGTGACGAGCAGTACCCCCGCCGACCCGGTGAACCCGCTGAGGTAGCGGCGCGATGTTGCACCGATGTTCTCCTCGCCGGGCGCACAGACCATGAGCGCGTCCAGGTTCGCCTCGTCGATGGCGATGCGGAGGCGATCCATCACGCTCACTTCGGGCGCTTCGCGTCCAGCCGCTGTTCGAATCGCGGGCGATCGACAACGAAGCGCTGGTGCGTCCCGTTGCCGACCTCGTCCACTCCGTCGCTGGCTGTCCAGGTGAAGTCGAGCTTGCGACCTTCGACGGCGGCCAGTGTGACGGTCGCGGTAACGGTGAGCCCCTCGGGCGTCGCTGCGGTGTGGTTGATCACAATCTGAGCGCCGACGGTCATCTGGGTCGCGTCCAGGTGTTCACCGACCCACTCCGCAGCAGTCTTCTCCACGAGCGCGCCGAGGGCGGGCGTGCTGAACACGTCGGGTGTGCCGATGACGATTTTGCTGGCGAAATGTTCGGGCGCGACTGTCACGGAGCGAGTCGCGGTCTGACCGGGCTTGAGGTCTTCGAGTGCCAAGTGGGGCCTCCTGTGGGCGTCAATCATAGGGTGTTCAGTGGGTCTGTAAGCCGGATTCTGTCCATCCCTCCGGAGAGGGACTGTGCGACCATTTCTCTCGACGCCGCATCGCTGCGGCGCTCTAGCGGCCAACCCGGGAGTACGAACGGGGCGGGCAGCCCTTCTCCCCTATTTGGCCTTGCTCCGGGCGGGGTTTGCCCGGCCGCACTGTTGCCAGCGCGCCGGTGCGCTCTTACCGCACCATTTCACCCTTACCAGTCCGAAGACGGCGGTATGTTTCTGTTGCACTTTCCGTCGGCTCGCGCCGCCCAGGCGTTACCTGGCGCCCTGCCCGCGGGAGTCCGGACTTTCCTCTACCACGGAAGCGGCAGCGGTCGCCCGACCCACTGAACGGGGAGATT
>CAYYDX010000050.1:0-24404 GCA_964470735.1 uncultured Anaerolineaceae bacterium | reverse complement strand
GGCCAGATGGTGTACGCCGGCGACCAGCTCACCGAGGGCGCCCGCAACCCGCAGCACATTCTCCATATCCAGGGCCGGGACGCGGTCCGGAAGTACATGGTTGATGAGGTCCAGAAGGTCTACAAGGCCCAGGGCGTGAATATCAACGACAAGCACATCGAGGTGATCACGCGGCAGATGCTCCGGCGCGTGAAGGTGGACCACCCGGGCGACACCGGCCTGCTGCCGGGCGACCTCACGGATCGCCGTTCGTTCGATGAGTTGAACAACAAGGTGATCGCCGAGGGTGGCGAGCCGGCGACGGCTCAGCCGGTGCTCCTCGGTGTGACCAAGGCATCGCTGAACACGGATTCGTGGCTCGCCGCCGCCTCCTTCCAGGAGACGACGCGCGTGCTCACGAACGCCGCCATCGATGGCTCGACTGATAAGCTCCTTGGTCTCAAGGAGAACGTCATCATCGGCAAGCTCATCCCGGCGCGGAGCGATATCGAAGTGCCGAAGCGCGAGCACTACGCCGAACTCGATGTTCCGGAGTCGCTGCTTCTCGAAGAGGAGGAGGATCTCGAGCGGATCCTCGCCGAGCGCGAAGCTTCGGCCTACAAGCGCCCTGGCGCCGTTGGCCTGCTCGACGATGACGACGAAGAGATTGGCGCACTGCCGCTCGAAGACGACGACGATTTCACGATCGGCGATGACGACGAGTAGCATCCGCAGCCGGACAGCATGAGAACGGGCCTCCCGAAAGGGAGGCCCGTTCTTCGTCGCTCATGCGAGAGGTTCAGGGGTCGGGACGGATGAGGACGACGGTCGTTCCGGTGGCCTCAGCGAGTTCTCGAGCTCTCGTGCTGATGCTGTGCCCTGCGACAAAACCGCGGCCGTCGTAACCGGCGCGACGGAGCACGGCGGCGCGGGCAGATGAGTGTTCGACATCGTCTTCGTTGACCGTCGTCGAAAGCTCGACCGAGAGGATAACTTCGTCCTGGGTGCTCGCGTCCTGGGCGCGGACGACGGCGTCTGACCACGCCAGCTGAGACACTTCAGCCTCCGCGACCAGCCCGCGCTCAACCGCTTCGTCGAACCTGGACAGTTCGTCGACGAACACCTTTCGAGGCCTTCGCACCCACTCGCGCAGCCAGTTGCCGAGGTTGCGCTCGAACTTCCATTCCAGCATCGTGCCCTGGAGATTCCCGAGCTGGCCGTCGGTGTGATCCATCCGGCTGACAAGCTGGCTGACCGCGGTTGTCAATTCGCGTACTTCTCCGGTGAGGCGGTCGAGCCGCACTGTCAGTTCGTCGACGTGCCCGGTCAACCGGTCGAGCGCGTGGCTTCGACGCGGTCCATGCGTGAGGGGATGGCCAGCACTTCTTCGCCGAGCACCAACGGGCGCAACTGAGCGCGCCACTCCGGGTGATCCGAGAGCAACTTCAAGAGGTCCTGGAAGTCAACGACCGTGAATGCCACGTGACACCAGTATAGACGGCCTCCGAACCGCCCTACACCAGTTCGATGGCTTCGCCTTCGTAGGCGCGGGCGCCACGGCGGAGTTCGACCAGCTTGCCCAGCTTCACGACGCAGTCGGCAACGCCGGATTCACCGCGGAGCGAGTCGAAGTTCTGCATGCCGCAGACGTTGCAGGCGCCGTGATGGCAGTCGGCGACGGTCTTGTTCGAGTGGACGTCGCGCCACTGGCCCTTGAGGTAGCTCTTTGCGACGCCGCAGTCGATGTGGTCCCAGGGGAGCGGCTCGGCAGTGTCCCATTCGCGGTGTGCGATCCAGTTCGGGTCGATACCGGTAGCGGCGAACGCTTCCTGCCAGCGGGTCGCGTTGAAGTACTCGCCCCAGGCATCGAACTTCGCGCCGCGCCGCCAGGCTTCGTAGATGGCATTGCCGACTCGCCGGTCGCCCCGGCTGAGGACGCACTCCACAAGGCCGTCGAGTGGGTTGTTCCAACTGAACTCGACGCCGGCCGAGCGGCAGCCGTCCTTCAGGATGAAGTGCTTCGGCTGGAGTTCGGCTTCGGTGTCCTGTCGGGCCCACTGGAATGGAGTGTGCGGCTTCGGAACAAGATTGCTGGTGCTCACGCGAACCCGTGCCCGGCCGCCAACGTGCTTCTTGCCGATGGCCTTCACCTTCTTGCCCATTTCGACGATGCCCTGGACATCCTCGTGGGTTTCTGTGGGGAGGCCGACCATGAAGTACATCTTGATGCCGGTCCACCCGCGTTCGAACGCGTTTTCGGCTGCACCGAGGAGGTCATCCTCGCTGACAAGCTTGTTGATGGCGTTGCGGAGGCGCTGGCTGCCCGCTTCCGGGGCGAGGGTGAGCGTGTGTTTCTTGCCCTTCGCCACTGCGTTCGCGACATCGACGGAGAAGCTATCGACGCGGGTGCTCGGGATGCCGACCTTGAGGTCGTCGAAGGTGGAGGTCAGCTGGTTGACCATCGGGACGATCTGGCTGTGGTCGGTGGTGCTGAGTGAGAGCAACGAGATCTCGTCGTAGCCGGTGTTGCGCATGAGGTCGCGCGCAGCCTGGACGACCTCTTCGGGAGAGCGTTCGCGGGTTGGGCGATAAATCATGCCGGCCTGGCAGAAGCGGCAGCCCTGGGTGCATCCACGCTGGATTTCGACCGAGGCACGGTCGTGGATGGTCTGGAGGAACGGGACGATGGGCTTCACGAGCGCCGGTGGAAGTGTCTCGACAATACGGCGAGTGATGCGCGCGGGCGCTTCGGGGACGGTGGGTTCGAGGCCGGCGAAGTGGCCCTGCGCGTCATAACGCGATTCATAGAATGCAGGGACGTAGACGCCCGGCATGCCGAGCAGTTCGCGGAGGCGTTCCATACGGGGTGTGCCGGCGCGTTTCCATTCGCGAACACGGTTTGCCAGTTCGACGACCGCATCCTCGCCCTCGCCGAGGAAGAAGGCGTCGATGAACGGACTGAGCGGCTCGGGATTGAAGGCGCCACTGCCACCGGCGATGACGATCGGGTGCTCGCCCGTGCGTTCGCGCGCCCAAATTGGGATGCCCGCAAGATCGAGCATGTTCAGGACGTTCGTATAGGTCATCTCGTACTGGAGCGTGAAGCCGAAGACGTCGAAGTCGCGGATGCGAGCGCGGGTTTCGAGGCTCCAGAGCGGGATACCCTCGTTTCGCATCTCCTGTTCCATGTCGCCCCACGGCGCGAAGGTGCGCTCGCAGGCAATGTCATCGACCTTGTTCAGGAGGTCATAGAGGATGCCGAGGCCCATGTTCGACATCCCGATGTCGTAGGCGTCGGGGAACGCGAGCGCGATGTGGACGTTGGTGGCGTCCCAGTCCTTGGTGACGGTGTTCCATTCGCCGCCGGTGTAGCGGGCGGGCTTCGAAACTCGGGAGAGCAGGGTATCAATAGTTGCGGGCATGGCGACCTCCTTGGGCGGCGTGCGGCGTGCCGGTGCAGGCGAAGTTCCATGGTAACAGCCACGGCGGGGATTGCAGCTTTGCCCGGCTATAGCGTTCGAACGAGAGACGGGGTTCGTGCTAGGGTGCGGCGATGACGTTCGACGCTGTGATCGTCGCCGCTGGCTCTTCGGCACGTTTCGGCGGCGCTGACAAGCTGACGGCGGAGCTTTGCGGACGGCCGGTGGTGGCATGGACGCTGGGGGCGTTCGCACGGGCCAGGGGCGTGGGGACGGTCGTGCTGGTGGTCGCTCCCGACCGTATCGCCGAATTCGGCGACATCGCGGAACGCTGGGCGGCGGGCGCTGATGTCCACGTCGTGGCGGGAGGCGCCAGGCGGCGGGACAGCGTGGAGGCAGGTCTGCGGGCCTGTCGTGCGCGCTACGTGGCGATCCAGGACGGCGCACGGCCGTTGGTCACGACAGAACTCGTCGAGCGCGTGGTTGCCGCGGCCGAGGACAAACCCGGCGCGATTGCCGCGACGCCGGTCACTGACACGATCAAAGAGGTTGCCGGCGATCGCATCGCCGGGCACCCGGATCGTTCGCGGCTGTGGGCGGCACAGACACCGCAGGTTGTGCTTCGCCAGGCGTGGCTCGATGCTGCCGGCATGAGTGACAACGACGAAACGGACGACGCGGCGATGCTCAGCCGCCTTGGACTCGAGTGCGCCGTGGTGGACGCCGGGAACGAAAACCTGAAGATCACCCGCCCGCTCGACCTCGAGATTGCGGCGCTCATCCTTGCAGAGAGGGAGGCGGCTCGATGAACCTGCGCGTCGGGCAGGGCGAGGACCTGCACCGGGTCGATGACTCGCGGACGCTCGTGCTTGGCGGCGTCATTATTGAAGAGGGTCCGGGACTGGCCGGACACTCTGACGCCGATGTCCTGCTGCACGCAATCACCGACGCTGTGCTCGGAGCGGCGGCGCTGGGCGATATCGGCCACTACTTTCCACCGAGTGACCCCCGCTATTCGCACGCGGACAGCGCGGACTTCCTGCGGAAGGCCCTCGAACTGGCGCGCGAAGCCGGTTGGAGTATCGTCAACGTGGATTCGACCGTGCTGACGGAGCGGCCGCGGCTCGCAGCGTACATCCCCCACATCCGCGAGCGGATCGCGGCAATCATGGGCGTTGGTGTCGACGACGTGAGTGTGAAAGCGAAGACCGCCGAGGGACTCGGCGAGATTGGCCGGGGCGAGGCGATGGCCGCGACGGCGGTCGTGTTGCTTCGCTCCTAGATGGCGTCGACCGTACCCTTCGGACCGTGCTGAAACGGATTTTCGACGTGGGCCTGACCGTGGCGACGGCGCCGCTCTGGCTGCCGGCGGTGGTTCTGATGGCGGTAGCCCTGGCGATTGAACTGCGCGGCAATCCGTTCTTCATCCAGGAGCGTGTCGGGCTGCACGGCCGGCCGTTCCGGATGTGGAAACTGCGGACGATGCGGCACGCCAAACCAGGCGAAGAAGACCATTATGCGGTCGGCGACTTTTCGAGCTTCGTGTTCGCGCCGGCAGACAAACCGAACGCGCGCATCACGCGGCTTGGCGCGTTCGCACGGAAGACATCGCTCGATGAGCTGCCGAACCTGGTCAATGTGCTGAAGGGCGAGATGTCACTTGTTGGGCCGCGTCCGGAGATTCCGGAGATCGTGGCGCAATACCCGGCGGCCTACCACCGGCGTCACGCTGTGCTTCCTGGGATTGCCGGGCTGGCGCAGGTCAGTGGCCGCTCAGATTTGACCTACGAAGAAACCGCTTCCTACGATCTTGCGTACGTGGATAACCACTCGCTATGGGGCGACATCCACATTCTTGTGAAAACCGCATTCCTGGTGGTTCGCGGAAGCGGTGCGCGATGAACGAAGACTCCCCTCGCAGGTTCAACGGCCCAGTTCTGAACGGCGACAATGCGCGCGCGTTGTTCGCGATGGCGCTCGACGTGTTCGTTGTCGGGATGGCCTATGCGGCGGCGCTGATGCTGCGGTTCGACGCCGAAGTGCCGCGCCAGAACCTCGACTTCGTGCTCAAGGTATTCCCGCTCATCGCACTCGTCTACGTGGCGGCGAACCTGCTGTTCGGCGTCTATCGGACTGTCTGGGCGTATGGCAGCCTCGGCGACATCCTGGCGCTACTGCGTCCGGTGGTTGTCGCGACTGCCGTCATCTTCGGCGTGAACTTCTGGGTGAAGGACCGCGACCTGCCGCTCTCGGTGATTCTCATCGCGGGCGAATTGGTGTTTCCCGGCATGGCGTTCGTGAAGATGCGTTCGCGGCTGCTCATCCGGTTGCCGCGTGTAGCGGTGGCTTCGCAGCGGTTGCTCATTATCGGGGCGGGGCACACCGGCCAGGCGCTGGCGCGAGAGTTGCAGAACAGCCCGGGCCTGAACTACCAGCCGATCGGGTACCTCGACGATGACCCGCGCAAGCAGAACCGGCGGATGCATGGCCTGCGCGTTTTCGGCCCGGTTCCGGGACTCGCGAGCGAGATCCGCGCGCGAAGCGTCGATGCCGTGGCGATCGCGATTCCGCGGGCGCCCGGCCCGACGATCCGTTCGATCGTGGCGACCTGCCAGGCGGCAGCGGTGCCAGTTCGCATCGTGCCCGGCGTGGAGCGCTGGATCTCGAGCGGCCACACGAACGACGCCCTGCGAGAGATTACGCTCGACGACCTTCTTGGCCGGGAGCCGGTGCAGGTCGACTACGTGGCATGCAGCCAGTCGGTCAAGGACCGCGTCGTGCTGGTCACCGGCGCGGCGGGTTCGATTGGTTCGGAACTATCCCGGCAGATCGCGACGTTCCTGCCGCTCGAACTGCACCTGCTCGACAACAACGAAAGTGGACTGTTCGACCTCGCGGCCGAATTGGCGGGCGTTTCGCCGCAGACGATCATCAAGCTCTGGCCGGCGAACGTGGTGGACGAGCAGAAGGTGCAGGACATCTTCAATCATGTCCGGCCGCACCTCGTCTATCACGCGGCCGCGTACAAGCATGTGCCGATGCTCGAGTCGAACCCGGACGAGGCGTTCCGGGTGAACGTTCTCGGCACGCTCAACGTTGTATCCGCGGCGCGGACGTTCGAAACGGGCACGTTCGTGCTGATTTCGACCGACAAAGCGGTGCGGCCCACAAGCGTGATGGGCGCGACGAAGCGCATCGCCGAGTTGATGGTGCTGGCGCTGGCGAAGGAGAGCGAGCACACGAAGTTCGTCGCCGTGCGGTTTGGCAACGTGATGGGAAGCCGCGGCTCCGCGCCGCTGACGTTCATGCGGCAGATCGAACGGGGCGGGCCGGTCACGATCACACACCCGGACATGATGCGGTACTTCATCAGCATTCCCGAGGCCGTCAGCCTGGTGATCCAGGCGGGCACGTTCGGCGGCAGCGGGAAGATCTACATGCTCGACATGGGGCAGGAGATCAACATGCTCGAACTGGCGGAGCGCATGATCCGCCTGCGCGGTCTCCGGCCTGGCGCCGACATTGAGGTGGTATTCACCGGCACACGCCCGGGCGAGAAGCTGCGCGAGGAGCTGGTCGCGGACTTCGAAGAGATGGAGTCAACCGAACACCCCAAGGTGATGCGGCTGACTGCCTCGGTCGAAGTTCCAGAGTCCGAAATCCGGCGGCTGATCGGCGAAGTGGAGTCCGTCGTCTCCGAGGACCCCGAAGACCTCAAGCGCCGTATCCACCTCGTCGCGCGGAAGTTCTCGAACGACGCGGCGGAGGACGCCCCGGCGGCTGCTGGAACCAGCGGTTCATGACGTTTCGCGTGCACCCGACCGCTGACGTGAGCGACCAGGCCAGCATTGGCGATGGCGCGAGCGTCTGGCACCAGGCGCAGGTGCGCGAGCGGGCGACGGTTGGCGAAGGTTGCATCATCGGCAAGGGCGTCTACATCGGCGCGGATGTGACGCTTGGCCGGAACTGCAAGGTGCAGAACTACTCGTGCGTGTACGAAGGGAACCGGCTCGAAGACGGGGTGTTTGTTGGCCCCGAAGTGGTGTTCACGAACGACCGCTACCCGCGCGCGATTAATCCCGACGGTTCGCTCAAGGCAGCGACAGACTGGGAACTGCAGGGCTCGGTGGTGAAATACGGAGCGGCGGTTGGGTCGCGCTCGGTGATCCTTCCGGGGCTCACGATCGGGCGGTGGGCGCTCATCGCTGCGGGTTCGGTGGTGACGAAAGACGTCCCCGACCACGCGATCGTGGCCGGCAACCCGGCCCGTCAACGTGGCTGGGTATGCGCCTGTGCGCACCCTTTGCCGGCCAGCCTGGCCTGTGGCGAATGTGGCCGTGGCTATCGCGAGTGTGCTAGCGGCCTGGAAGCTGTCGAGTAAGAAGCGGCGAGGCTCGCGCCGCGCTATGCCGTGGTGAGCCGCTGGTCGAGCGCGGCGATTGCGGATTCGACCGCTGGCGAGCGTGGCGCCAGTTCGAGAGCCCGGCGTGCCGAGCCCAGCCGCTTGCGTGACATTTCGTTCGGGAGCGACTCGAGGAGTGCTTGCAGGAGTTCCTCCCGGCGGCTGGCGACGATGGACGAGGCGATGAATTCGTAGAGTTCGCCGCGTGTGGGTGCGTTGAGCAAGGAGAGCGTGATCGACTTCAGGCCCGGGTCTGGCGGAAGTTCGAGGAGGGTGTCGCAGACCGCCATGAGGACGCCGTCGTCGTCGGAGGTGGCGAGTTCGGCAAGGAGCGGCCGGAGGATCGAGAGGTCGACGGCGACGAGACCCTTCAGCGCGGCAGCGGTGACTTCGGGCGTGGGTGCGGCGCCGCTCAGGACGTAGAGCAGCAGCGCGTTCGATTCGCCTGCGGCTGCGAGGACGCGCGCGGCGGTCGCGGCTGGTTCGCCGTTCATGGGGTTCGCGTCGCGGCGGCCGAGGATGATGGCGGCTTCAGTGGCCGCGCGCGGTGGATCGGGGACGGCGAGCAGTGCCAGGCCGCCCGCGCGGATCACCTCGCCGTCGCCCTGCATCGATGGCTCGCGCGTACTCCGAGCATGGAGCGCGAGTTCGATGTCAGACGTGTTGTGGAGTTCCCAGAGCACGTTGAGGACGGCCACGCGCACCGTTCCGCCCGGGTCCTTCTTCGCGCCGCCCGCGTCAAAGTGGTCGTAGAGGTCGCGCAGCACCGTGTGGTCGGAAGCGCGGACCTGTTCGCGAAGTGATTCGAGCGCGAGGGTGACGATGTCCGGGTTGGCTTCGTCGCGGAGGACTTCGAGCGCGAAATCGTGAAGGGCGGCCGGGTCACCGCGGAGCGCGCGAAGGCGATCAACCCGGCGGCGAGCGAGCGGTCCGGACGATGAGGCGCGCTTCATGTCGTCACTCTACCGTCCGGCGCGTCGAACCGTGACGTGTTCATTGCGAATCACGGCGATGTGCCCCCACGATCGTGGTGTGGAAGGCGCACAGCGGGACACCCGGGGCAGGCCGTTAGAACTGGCTATCGAGGTGCATACCTCGCTGCCGCCCACGGACCTGCCCGACTCGCCGTGGCAGTTCCCGAATCCTCTCGGTGTGGAAGCCCACGGTTTCGTCGGCTACGGCGCCGACTTTGCGCCGTCGACCATCGTCGCCGCGTACCGGCGGGGGATTTTTCCGTGGCCGCGCGAAGACGCCGAGTTCGGGTGGTTCTCGCCACATCCGCGCGCGGTCATCCCGCTCGACGGACTGCACATCTCGCGGAGACTGGCACGAACGCTTCGCAGCGGGCGGTTCAGGTTCACGGTGGATGCGGCGTTCGGGCGCGTCATCCGGTCGTGCGCGACTGAGCACACCGAGGGCACCTGGATCACCGAGCGACTGCTCGACGCCTACCGGCAGTTGCATGCGCTGGGCTGGGCGCACAGCGTGGAAGTGTGGTCACAGGATGGAAAGCTGGCCGGGGGCCTGTACGGGCTCGCGGTGGGCGCGATGTTCGGAGCAGAATCGATGTTCCACCGGCAGACCGACGCTTCGAAAGCGGCGATGGTCGCGCTCGTCCAGCACGCACGAATGATCGGCGTCCAGTTGCTCGATGTGCAGGTGTTGACCGACCACACCGCGCGTATGGGCGCGGTGGAGGTCAGCCGGAAGCGGTACCTTGCGGAACTCGCGGACGCTATCGAGAGGCCAGTGAACTGGCTGGCGCCGGAGTAGGCTACTCGAACGCCTGGGCGACACCGTAGGCGGCGCGCTGGGCTTCGAAGGTCGCTACTTCATGGCTGAGCACGAGGAGGTCGTGCTTGTTACCGTCGCGATCCTTCACCTGGTCGCGAAGGAGCGCTTCGGGACGGAAGCCGAGGCCTTCGAAGGTCGCGATTGCGCCCTTCTGGTCGAGGGTCATCTGGGCGACCATCTTTTCGATGCCGCTGGCAAGGGCGTTGGCGAACGCCTCCTGCGTGAGCACCCGGCCGAGGCCGCCGCCGCGCATCGATTCGGCGACGGTGACGCGCAGTTCGGCCACATGCGCGGTCCAGCGAAGGAGGCTGCGGTGGATGGTCGCGTAGCCGACGATGGCGCCCTGGTGTTCGGCGACGATGGTGATGATTTCGCCGGTAGCCATCTCCTTGATCCAGTCGTCGACGACGTCTTCCTGAGTGATGTCGCGGCGCAGGAAGAGATGGTCGTGTTCGGGCAGGTCGCGGGCGAACGCGAGGATCCTGGCCTTGTCGGCGGGGGTCATCAGGCGGATGGTGATGTCCTTATTGCCCGCTTTGTGAGTCACGGGGTAGCGACGCGCGTCGATAGTCATACGGAGCGCTCTCCAAGCCAGGATTCAAGCTGTGGCCACAGACGATAAATTGCGTTCCCGCCGGCAACAAGGCTGACGTGGCCGCCCTTCAGCATCACTTCCTTCTTGTCCTCGCTGCCGACCATCGGGACAAGCGGCTTCGCGGCTTCATACGGGACGATGTGGTCGTGTTCGGCGACGACGTGGAGGAAGGGCTTCTTGATGGCGCCCAGGTCGACGCGCTTGCCGCCGACCTCCATCTCGTTCTTCACGAACTTGTTGTCCCACATCATGTCCTTCGTCACCTGGCGGAAGGTCTCACCGGGGAACGGGATCTGGTCTGCTGCCCAACGGTCGAACATCCGGTACGACTTCACGAACTCGTCGTTCCAGAGGTTGTCCCAGAGTTGGATGTTCTTCGCGACGCGGGCGGCCGGCTTGAGCATGTCGAACGAGGCGTAGAGCAGTTCGGGCGGGACGTTGCCGAGCGTATCAACGACGCGGTCGACGTCGAAGTAGCGCCGGTCGGTCCACTGGCGGAACAGCGTCATGCCGTTGGCATCGACCGGCGTGGTGAAGCAGGCGAGATTCTTCATCGGGCCATCGGGGTGGCGCGCCGCGTACATGGTGGCAAGCTGGCCACCCATGCAGTAGCCGACAATCGAGAGTTCGTCTTCGCCGCTGTCCTTGAGGACGCGCTCGGCGCAGTCGGGGATGAAGTCGAGCACGTAGTCTTCGAGGCGCAGGCGGCTGTCTTCGGGCCGGGGCACGCCCCAGTCGATCATGTAGACGTCGAAGCCCTTCTGGACGAGGAACTCGACGAGGCTCTGGCCGGGGGTAAGGTCGAGGATGTAGGGCTTACTTACGAGTGACATGACCAGCATGACCGGTACGCGGTAGACGTCCTCGGTTTGCGGGCGGTAGTGGTAGAGCTTGAGGGTGCCCTTCTGGTAGAGGGTGTCCTTCGGGGTGAGCCCAACGGCCGGGTCGCCGGTGGAGATGTATTCCAGGCCTTTGATGCTGCGCTGGATGGTCCGTTCCACCGCCTGGCGAACGCGTTGCTCAACGGAGACCTCAGATGCTGGCGCTGTCATGTCGAACCTCCTGCGGGGATGGCCGCGCCCGGGAAAAACGTAGTGTAGCCGAACCTATCGCCGGGAGACGTTCAGGCCAGGGCGTTTGGGATGAAGGGTTCGTTACGAAGCGGCTCAGGCTTTCGCGGGCTTGCGTGTGCGAGCGGGACGGGCCGCGGGCGCGGCGGCTGCCACCGTGGCCGGTGCGGGCTTCGCGGCGGCGCTCAAGGCAGACTCGATCGAGGCGAGCCGGTCTTCGATCTGCGAGAGCCGTTCGCCAACGGCAAGGATGTCGTTGCGCGTTGGCACGTTGATGAGCTGAAGGTAACGGCCCATCACTTCGTTCATCTGCTTCTGGACGTTGAGGTAGACGTCCATCATGCGGCCCATGGTCTGGCTGAACTCATCGGTCGCCATTGCATTATTAAGGAAAGAGTTCCACTGGCGTTCGGAGTTGGCCACCCAATCGCGCCAGAGAGCGAGGGGATCGACGTTAGCCTGGTCTGCCATGTTGTGCGTGTGCCTCCTGGGGCGAGTTGGTCGCGTAGTTTAGCTTGCGGCGGATTCGTGCGCGCCGGCGTCGGCGTCATCAACTTCGGCGGGTGGAAGGAAACCTTCGAGGGCGTTGTGCAGGATCTTCTGGTAGTTCTGAAGAACGTCGATCCAGCCGGAGAGGAAGAGTTCGCCGGCTTTCGTGAGGGTGTACATGCGGCGTGCGGGCCCACTCTCCGAAGTGTCCCAGAACGAGGAGACCATGCCGGACTTCTCGAGCTGGCGCAGAGTGCGGTAGACGGTGCCGCTGTCGGATTCGGGCAGGCCGGCGGCGGAGAGCTTCTGGGCGAGCTGGTAGCCGTAGGCGTTCCAGCCCTTGAGGAAGGCGAGCAGGCTCGTGGAGAGCATTTCGCCGTGGAGGCGGGGCTTGAGGTCGGGGGTGTCTTCGGCCAAGGGTAGGTAAACTCCTGAGGTACATGCAGTATGCACTTAGCAGCGAAGTGTTGACAAGTCTCGCAGCTATGTGTACTTTGCATCTAGCTGGAGTGCCACACGCGCTCAACCACGAAAAGGAAACCCCTAATCCATGGCCTCGAACGAATACGTCCAGAAGTACTACGACAGCCTCATCACCAGCTACGACCTCCTGGTCGATGCGGTGGCGAAGGCGAACGAGCGCGGCATCAAGGTGAGCAAGCAGTTCGCCACTGACGTCGCCAAGGGCCAGCGCGAAGCGCTCGAACTCGGCCGTAAGCTTGCCGGCGAACCGAGCGACCTCGGCCAGTTCTACACCGCCGTCCTCGAAGCGACGACCGCCGCGCAGGGCCGCGCCCTCGCCTTCACCCAGACGGCCTACCAGGAAGCCCTCGGCGCCAGCGGCGAAGCCCGCGAAACGGTCGAGAAGCTCGTGAAGGCGAACCAGGACACCGCCAAGGCCGCCGTCGAAGTTGCCCGCACCTGGGCGACCGTGAACCCGGTCGTCGACATGGTGAAGAAGGGTTTCGAAGCGATTCAGCCCGTCGCCGCAAAGCCTGCGAAGAAGGAAAAGGCCGCCGTCTAGGCTGCGCCACGCACCAGTCGAAGGACCGAAGGTCCGTCAAGACGCCCGGCCATCTGGCCGGGCGTTTTGCATTGGTTTCATTTGCAAGGACAAATCAATAGGGGTACGGTTGTCGCCAACAACGTGCCCTGCGGATCGGGGAGAGGTGGCACGATGACCGAAGCATGCGATGGACGCGACGACTCAGTCCGGATCGACCGCGGCGCGTGGCGTCGCGGCCGGGTGCTGCTGGTGGCGGCGGCGACGCTCCTGGTAGTTGCTTCCTGCGGCGGGTCGAGCAGAGCGGCGGGTGTTCCACCCCCGGGGATTGAGCCGGGGTATGAGGTCGATTGCGGATCCGCGCCAGGCGGGCCGGTGGACGCCGGCGGCGTCGTGATCAGCCTGGCCGACCTCGCATGTGGCACGGCGCTGCACGTCGAGGGTGGGAAGGCCACGATGGCCGACCCCGGCGGTGGCCGGTTCGTCAATGTCCGCGTGACGGTCACCACAGCCACCAAGGATGCACGTTCGCCACGGGTGGCCGTTGCCTGCGGCGGTGGCGTCAACGTGGAGGCGCAGGACTATCCCTCGGCGGCGAACTACCAGCCGGACAAGAAGGTAACGGCGAACTCGCCCGTGAGTGGCTGGCTATCGTTCCCGGTGAGTTCGACGTGTGCCACGCCTACCCTCGTCGCTGCCACAGCCGGGAGCGAGACGCCGCTCATGACGCTGTTCCGGTAGGCGTGGGACGCGCATCAGCGTTTCTGGGCGCCCATAGACTGGGATCGGGTAGGAGAAACACATGATGCGCAAACTGATCTATCGTGTCGGGCTTCCTGCCGTACTGGCCGTGGCTACCGCTCTTGGGGTGTGGGCCGCAGTCGATCAGCACCAGCGGGTGGCGCCGACTCCTGAGAAGGATGCAGGCGCCAGAATCTCGGTGGTCAAAGTCGAAGGGGACCCGGTCCAGGTTAGAGTGACGATTCGAGTGGAGACCGCCAACTCAAAGGGCGGCGCCGTAACATTCGGGCCGACGTTCCTGGTTTCCGGAGATACAGCAGTACCGTTACTGCGGTCCTCCGCGAAAGCAGATGACCCATCACTCATCACCCTCACTTTCCCTCCACTGGACTTCGGCAAGATGGTTCTCCGTCTCGGCCCGACGTACCCGGCAGGCAATCCTGACCGCCCCGCGAAGAACGCTCTCGCTGCCGCACAAGAGTTCGAGCTTCCGGGTGGTGAGCAACTTGCCGGCGCCGCGACAGTTCCGTCCGGTGTCCAGGATCTCTTCCCCAGCGGTTTGGCGCCCTCGGTTGAAAAGGTGACATTCTCGGGCTCGGGCACCCTGGTGCAGGGACATCTCAACGGGCTTACGGGGAGCCAGGTTGCGGCCGTCACTGTTACTTCCAAGGTGACGACCAATGACGGGAATGACGTTCCCATCGTGGTCGGACGGTACGGCTTCGGAGCAGGACTGGCTCAGTTCAGTCTGCTCTATCCGGCGGTCGACCAGCCAGCGACCCTGGAGATGAAGGTTCGCGCTGACCCAATGTCGCCCGCGTTCGCGGACCTAAATGCTGAAGACCGGGCAGAGCTGGCCAGTTTGGAACAGGCATCGATAACATGGAGCATCGCTCGGTAACGCGGCTCGAACCTGCTAACGACCTGCCGGGATGAACTGCCTCGCCTCTCCGCGGGGCCGTTTTCCTTATTACGCCGAAGCCGCGTGTTGCTCCGCGCCGGCTTGCCACAGCCGGGAGCGAGACGCCGCTCATGACGCTGTTCCGGTAGGCGTGGGCCGCGCATCAGCGTTTCGGGGCGCTGACCTGTGATTCGAGAAGTTCGGCCTGGGCGGCGACCCGGCGCTCGAAAATGGCGCGGGCGGCGTCGAGCAGCGTGAACACATCGGGTTCGATGACGGAGTACCACGCGCTGGCGCCTTCGCGGCGCGCTTCGACGATGCCCTGGCTGCGCATGATGGCGAGATGCTGCGAGGCATTCGCTGCTTCGATCCCTGCCTCAAGCTGAATCTCGCCGACGGTGAGGCTGCCTGCCGACCGGAGCGCTTCGAGGATGCGGATACGCACCGGGTTCGCCAGCGTGCGGAAAAGGTCGGCTTTGAAGTCCTGGAGTGTCGCCATCTGTCCCCACTCTACCACTTGTGCATAGTTGCGTATGTTCGAATATATGAATACGAGCAAATGGGGCGGCTCGAACCCCTCCCGGATGACGCCCCTTGCATGCGGCCCTGTCACGGCTGACCTTCACCCCTTCGATCCCCGGGAACATCCGCCAGAACGTGCTCGCGGGCATGGTCGTCGGCGTGATCGCATTCCCGCTGTCCATCGCGCTCGCGGTGGCGGTCGGTGTCCCGCCAATCGCCGGGCTGTACACGGCGGTCATCGCCGGTGCAGTAGCAGCGACGTTCGGCGGTTCGCGCTACAACATCACCGGCCCGACGGCCGCGCTCGTGCCGGTGCTCAGTCACGCGGTCATTCGCTACGGGACCGACGTCCTGCCGATCCTCGGACTGATGGCCGGGGTGATGCTCGTCGTGATGAGCGCGCTCGGGGCCGGGCGACTGGTGCGCTACATTCCCGGAACAGTCGTCGTCGGGTTTACCGCCGGCATTGCACTTTCCATCGCATTCGGGCAGTTGAACAACTTCCTGAGCATTACCGGCACAGACCCGAAGGTGGAGCACTTCCACGAGCGGGTGTGGGACAGCCTGCGGCACATCGACACGGTCGGGTTCACTACCCCGGCGATCGGAGTGCTCGCGCTGGTCATGCTCTTCACGTGGCCGAAGCTCCCAAAGGTCAACGTCATCCCGGGAGTGCTCGCGACGGTCACGGTCACGACGGCGATCGCGTGGGTATTCGAGTTGGACGTGACGACGGTGCAGGCCAGGTACGGTGTGATTCCCCAGAAGCCGCCGTCGTTCGATGCCGGGTTCATCGACATAAGCCTGCTCTTCGAACTGCTGCCGCTGGCGGTGTCGGTGGCGATTCTCTCCGGTGTCGAATCGCTGCTGAGCGCGGTAGTGGCCGACGGGATGTCGGGCAGTGGGGAGCGGCACGACTCGGACCGCGAGTTGCGGGGCCAGGGGCTGGCGAATGTGGCGTCGGCGTTCATGGGCGGCGTGCCGTCGACGGCGGCCATCGCGCGCACCGCTGCGGGCATTCGCAGCGGCGCGACCGGGCGGCTGACCGGCGTGGTCCATGCCTTGACGGTGCTCGCGGGCGTGCTGCTAATCGGCGAAGTGGCCGGACACGTGCCGATGACGGTACTCGCCGCCGTCCTCCTGTTCGTAGCCTGGAACATCGCCGAGGCGCCGGAGGTGGTGAGGCTGCTGCGGAAATCGGCCCGGGGCGACGCGTTCGTCCTCGGCTCAACCATCCTGATCACGCTGTTCTTCGACCTCACGTACGCGATCGGCTTCGGCATCGTCGCGTCGATGGTGCTGCTTGTGCGGCAGCTCATCCGCGTGCCGGCCGCGCAACAGATGCTCCCCGACGAAACAGGCCGGATTCGCCAGGTGACGCCGGAGCTTTCGGAACTGATGCAATCGCGGCCGGACCTGTCGTTCTTCAACGCCGAGGGCGTGCTGTCGTTTTACAGCGCGGCGACGTTCGAGTACGAACTCGCGGGTAACCAGAAGAACCCGCTGATCCTGCGGATGAAGGACGTCCACCACATCGATGCGTCGGGCCTGATCACCCTCGAGGGCGTCATCGAACACCGGCAGAAGAACGGTGGGCGGATCATCCTGACGGCAATTCAGCCGGAGCTGCGAGAAACGCTGGAGCGATTCGGGATTCTCGCGTTGCTCGGGCCGGAGAACGTGTTCGAACACACGCGCTGCGCCATTGCTTCGATCGACCGTCCCGGCGGGCACGAAACCCACCCGCTTGACGCGGAGATGGAAGAGGACGCGCTGGTGGGCTAACTTGCGGGCTGGCGGAGCCGCTGGCCGAGGACGCGGTAGACGCCGGGGTGGAAGGCCATGCCGATGTGGGTGCAGTTCACTTCATCGTTGAGCTTCGGGTCGTCTTCGATGCAGTTTTCCCATTCGACCACGCCATCGTTCTTCGAATAGATAGCGTAATGCGCCACCTCGTACTCTTCGGGGGCGAGCATATTCTTCACGAAGGCGCAGGTGCAGTGGCCGCTGAAGCAGGATGGCTTCACGTTCCTGGCGACGTGGCGCCCGTTGGCGCCGCGCAGCGCAGCCGCTGCCGAAATCAGCACGGGGTGGGCCTTTACGACGTCGCGGAACGGCGAACCCATGGAGATGACGAGGCTGACGTACTCGGGGTAGTCGAGGGCGACGCTGCGGCCAAGCATTCCGCCGAGGCTATGGCCGATGATGCGCACGCGCTGGCCCGTTTCGCGGTTGGCGCGCTTGATGGTCTCGAGGAGCAGGCCAGCGATGTGATCCGGGCAGTCGGCGTTGCGGCCGATGTTCGAGAAGTAGGGCTTGTAGCCGATGCGGCTCAGCCACCAGTAGAGCTCCATCAACGAGACATCGCTGGCGAGGAAGCCGGGAACGACAACGACGGGTTCGCCCTGGCCGCGCGGGACACCGCATCCGTAGTAGATGGGCGATGAGCGAAGTGCCATCCAATCGAGAGGGAACATGCTCTCGCGCCAGATCGGAGTCATCGAGACCTGGAGCGACGGGTCTTCGGAAAATGGGTCGGCCGCAGCCGTGGTAAACGAATACTGCGCAGTACTCACTTCCAACCCCCTGTTTGCCGCCCGGTAAGTACAAACGTCCTTACCGGGCGCAAGCTACAGGCCGCGCGGACAACCGGCAACTTAACAATTCGCGTTTGGGCGAAGTGTAGGCTGTCGAGAACGGGCACTATACAAACCATCGACACGTTCTATGCTACAGCAGAGCCGGGGGTTACCCGAAACTCCGGCGGGAGAAACCCCATGCCCGCACCCGCGCTTCGCCGCCGAATGACCGCGATGGACGCCAGCTTCCTCTACTTCGAGAAGCCATCGTTGCCGCTGCATATTGGCTCGACACTGATGCTCGATGAGCCGCTCGATCGCGAAACGCTGGTTTCACATATCGCGTCGCGGCTCAACCGGATCCCGCGCTATCGCGAACTGGCTGCGTTCGATTCGCTCAACGTCGCGCACCCGCGCTGGGAGCACGACCCGAAGTTCGATGTGGGCCGCCATATCGAGGAGGTCGTATTGCCAGCCGGCGCCACGGAAGCAGATGTGCTGGCGACGATCGCCGGGCTGCACGCGCAGATGCTCCCGCGCGACCGGCCGCTGTGGAAGATGATCCTGCTGCAGGGGCTGCCTGGCGGCGGAAGTGGCGTGACCTCGCTGGTGCACCACTGCATGGTCGACGGTGTCTCCGGCATCGAACTGCTGACGGCGGTGTGCGACCTTCAACGCGACGTTGAGCCCGACGCGGTGGCGCCATTCGAACCGGAGCCAGAACCGTCGCCGTTCGAGCGTTCGCGCGCGGCCTGGCGCGACGCCGCGGAGGAGTCGGCGGGGCGGCTCGCCGAGGCGCTCCGCTGGTCGCTTGACCCGCAGCAGCAGGCGAACGATTGGAAGGCGGTGATCGGCGCGATGACCTCGGCTGCGCCGCAACTGCTGCGGCCGGCGCCGTCGCTGCCGTTCAACCGGCCGGTTGGCGGTGGGCGCAACTACGCCTGTGTGGCGATGCCGTTCGGCGAGATTCGCGGTGTACGCGGCGCGCTTGGCGGAACGATCAATGATGTGGTGCTGACGGCACTCTCCGGCGGGCTTGGGGCGTACCTTCGCGGGCTTGGGCAGCCGACTGCCGGGGTCGAAGTTCGTGCGATGGTGCCGGTCAACGTTCGCAGCGAGACGGACAAGTCGGCGCTCGGGAACCAGGTGTCGATGCTCATCGCGCCGTTGCCGGTGGGCATCGAAGACCACGCCGAGCGGCACAAGGCGGTGATGGCGGGCATGGAACGGCTGAAGGGCGCCAACCAGGCGGGGGGATTCGCGGTGCTTTCGCGGCTTTCGGAGCAGGTTCCGCCGTTCCTGCAGGCGCTGGCGGGGAGCTTCGTGCCGAACGCGCAGCCGTTGTTCAACCTGATCTGCACGAACGTGCCGGGGCCGCAGATCCCGCTCTACATGGCGGGCCGGAAGGTGGAGGCGAACTACCCGCTGGTGCCGCTGAGCATGGGACTGGGAATGAACGTCTGCCTCACCAGCTATAACGGCGTGCTCTACTGGGGTCTCGTCGGCGACCCGGAACTTGTGCCGGATGTTGGCGTGATCGCGCGGCACGTTGAGGGTGCATTCGAGGGGTTGAAGGCGGCAGCGATGGCGGCGGTTTAGGATGGCATCGCGTCGGTCTGCCGGGTAGGTCGCCGAGGTTCGAACCGCGCTGGGGTGAGAACGCTCATCCGTCGACCGTATTCGTGAGGCCTTCGAGGTCATAGGCCATGACGAGGAGGTCGCGGGTGCGGCCCTTCGCGTCCATCACCCAGTCGGTCAGGAGAGCTTCGGGGCGGAACCCCAGGCGCTCGAAGGTGGCGCGAGCTCCTGCCTGGTCGAGTGTCATCTGGGCGCTGAGTTTGCGCAGCCCAAGTGAGCGCGAGACCGCGTAGATTTCGTTCGCGAGCAACCGCCCGAGGCCAACGCCGCGGTGTGCGGTGCCCGTGAGCAGGCGGATCTCGCCCAGGTGGCGCATCCAGTTCGCCAGGTTCAGATTCATCGAGGCGTACCCGGCGATCTGCCCGCCGGCTGTTGCGAGCACGACGACCGCGGTACCGGCTTCGATGTTGTCGATCCAGCCCTTCACTGCAGCAGGTTCGGTGATGTTGCGGCGGAGGAAGAGGAGGTCGTCGGGCGGCAGAGCACGGGCGAAGGCGACCATCGCCGCGGCGTCGTCGCGGCCCATGAGTCTCAGTTCGAACTCGGCGTCGCCAGACTTCGCCATCCGCGGATAGCGGGATGCGAATACGGACTGCGGCTTCGTGGACTTCGCCATGGGGGCCTCCCCGGGTGTGGTGGGCGAGAGCGTACACGTGGCGCCGCTGCGTTACCAATCGCCGGCCGCGGCGTTAGGCTTCCTGTGTATGGATGAAATCGCGCTGATTTCGGCGGCCCGCACCTCGCCGGACGCGTTCGCGGCGCTGTACGACCGGACACAGCCAGCGGTCTACCGGTTCGCGTACTCGCTCGCGGGCAGTCATCCCGGCGCCGAAGACCTTACGTCGGAGTGCTACCGGCGCGCTCTCGCGAACCTGCACCAGTACGAGCACCGGGGGAAGCCGTTCGAAGCGTGGCTGTTCACCATCGTGCGCAACCTGGCGCGGGATAAGGGCCGCCGCAACGGTCGCGAACTCCCGCTGATGGACCACGATGAGGCAGTGGATGAGCCAATCACCTTCGAACTCGAACGCGACGAACGGCGGAGTGCCGTGCGGACGGCCGTGCGGCAACTGCCGGATGTGCAGCGGCGCGTGGTGGTGCTGCGCTTCGGGCACGAGTGGAGCGTACGGCAGGTAGCGGATGAACTGGGCAAGAGCGAGGCGGCGGTGAAGCAGCTCACCTATCGTGCGGTGAACCGGCTGCGCGAACTGCTTCTGCAAGCGGGGTACGAGCACGATGGCTGAGACGACGGACTTCGAACCCGGAGCGCTGAATGACGAGCTTCTCGCCGGCATCAGGGGCGAGCCCGACCCGGGGTTCGCGGAGCGGCTGCGCGGCGCGCTTCGTGGCCGGCAGGCGCGCGCCACCGGTAACCTCTGGTGGTTCGATGTCGAACTGCCTGTCGGCAGTATCCGTATCGTCCACGACGAGCAACTGGTTCACCTGGTCGACAACGACATGCGGCGGTACGAGTTCCGGGCGAAGCATGAATTGGGCTTCGCGCCCGCGCATGGTGAGTCGCCCCGGTTGCGCGAGGCGGCGCAACGCGTTTTCGCGGGCGAGAAGCGGGGCAGCGACATCGTCTTCCTCGGCCAACTCACACGGTTCCAGCAGGCTGTGCTCCGGGCGACGTCGCGCATTCCTCGCGGGGCGATCCGCCCGTATGCGTGGGTTGCGCGAGAGGCCGGGAGTGCGGGGGCCGTTCGCGCGGCTGGCACCACACTCGCGCAGAACCCGGTGCCGTTCATCGTGCCGTGCCACCGCGTGGTCCACACGGACTGGTCGCTCGGGAAGTACTCGGCGGGCGGCCCCGGCGTGAAGTACAGCGTGCTCGAGATGGAAGGCATGACCGCAGGGCGCCTGGCCTGGATCCAGTCGGCGCCGAGGTTCATTGGCCAACTCGACTCGATGGCGTTCTGTCTCCCCGCTTGTACGGGAGTCGAACTGGAGGAGCCGTCGAATCTGCGGGGGTTCAAGACCCCGGAAGAGGCGATCGAGGCCGGTTTTGCGCCATGCGAGGACTGCCGCCCGGTGTGATCAGCTTCCGCTGAGGGCGCCGAAGGCTGTCCGTGCGACGTTCGCATTCGAACCGATGACGAAGATCACGCCGGCTCCCGGGGCCGTGGCGCGAATCGTGGTGCGGCCGTCGGGCAGGGTGGCTTCTGTCCGCGTGGGGGTGGAGGTCACCGTGGCCTTCGCAGCTTCGAAGAACGCGTCCTGGGCGGTGATGAACTCGCCGGCTTCTTCGGGTGAAGAGAACCGCACATGGAAGGCCGCCACTGCTTCGGCGCCGTGCGAGTACACGTCATAACGATCACCAACCCACCCGGTGGCGGCCTGGGTGGCGGGGAGAGCGGTGAGTTCGAGCTGGAGGTAGTTTCGCAACTGGAACTCGCCGAATGCCCCGCCAGACGTATGCTTCCAGCCGTCGCCGAGTGCCCGTGCGAGGTCTGGCAGTGCGACGGTTTCGGGCTGGAAACCTGCTTCGAACAGGCCGGGGTGGATGATCTCCGCCGTGGTGAGCCGCTGGCCACGCAAGGCGTTATCGATCGGGCCGTTTCCGCCGCGGGTGCGGGCGATGCTGACCCACTCGGGGCCATTGGTGTAAGGGAATCGCAGTTCGCGCTCGATCGAAACCGGCGCCGATTCGGTCTGCCCGAACGCTGCGAGGACAGCGCCAATGGGGCGCAACGCGTACTGGCGCGTCCACGCTCCTTCGATGTTCACCGCGTCGCCTTCGAGCACGGCGTTGAGGGCGAGGGTCCAGTCGAGGTCATCCTTCGCCTTCGCGAAGAGTGATTGGACGTCGAAGTTCCCATCCTGCAGCGCGTGAGTCAGCTCGTGGGCGATGGTGGACTGCTCCTGCCGTTCGAGGGACGCGAAGTTGATGGCGCCACCGCCGGGCGTGACCACCCACAGCGCACGATCTTTCGGAGCATAGAAGCCGATGAGCGCATCACCGGCAAAGGCGAGATAGGCGCCTTCGTAGTCTTCGCCGGGGCCGAGATGCCCGAGAAGGCGGTAGAGCGTGGTGAGATGAGCGAATGCCTCGCGGTCATCATCGGTGAGGGTGGCCTTGAGCGTGCCGGGGACCTGCTCGCGGGTGATCGCGCCAGCGCGGATGCCGGTTGGCGCGGGCAGCCCGCGGATAGTCGAGACCTGTTCGAGCACGGCCTGGAGGTCTGGCGGGAGCGCCTTCGAAGCGGGCGCGTTTTCGCCGCCCCCGGTGCAGGACGCAAATGCCACGGCGGTGGCCACGAGCGTGGCCGACAAAGTCCGCCGAATCGCGCCCGAACGGGCCAAACCTTGCCCGCTGGCGGTGTGGTTGGCTATCCTGAGTGGTACGGCGCATTCGTCTAGTGGCCCAGGACATCGCCCTCTCAAGGCGGAGATCAGGGGTTCGAATCCCCTATGCGCTACCAGCCTCACCCAAACGAGCAGGGCAACAGCCCTGCTCGTTTGCTGTCCGGAGTTCCGGGCGTTTTGTACGATGACTGTCGGTCGCACCTGGTTGGAGAGTGACATGGCCTTCGCCGATGAATCAACCGCGGCGCTTTACCGGGAGGCATGGGAAGCCTGGCGGCAACAGCTTGACCGGGTGCACAGTGTCTTCCTGGGCGAGGAGCGGTTGAAGCCGGATCAGCTCAAGGGACTGCTCAACCGGGAAGCTCGCGCGAAGGAGAAGTACGATGCGGCCCGCCTCCGTCTGCTCGGGCTCGAGGCAGCGTCACCATCGCAGGCGAATCCCGACGAGAATCCGTTCCGATGACCACTTTGGTCACTGAACATCGCTGGCGCCGGGAGTACGATTTCAACTAATGGCTTCGCAACGGGTGTTCGGACAACCGGTGGGGTCGCGCAGGACGCTGTACATCATTTTCGGCGTGTTGGCGCTCATCCCGGTAGTGGCGTTCGCGGTCGGGCCGCTCACGAGTTCGAGCTTCAGCCTCAAAGGACCCGCCGGGCCGTTCCTTGCGTTTTCGGCGGGCGTGCTTTCCTTTGTTTCGCCGTGTGTGCTGCCGATGGTGCCGATCTTCATCGCGCAGATTTCGGGCTCGAGCATCTCGAACGGCAACTTCACCGCCGACCGCCGCGTGACGTTCACCCATGCGGTCGCCTTTGTCAGCGGGCTGTCACTCGTATTCATCGCACTGGGCGCCGTGGCGGGACTGCTTGGCTCGTACTTCCTGGTCGACAACAAGCGCGAACTGGGCGACATCGCGGGCGCGATCCTGGTGCTCATGGGTGTGCTGGTGGTGCCCCCGCGCGGGCGGAGCGACCCGTTGAAGTCGGGGCTGTTGCTCATTGGGCTGACCGCGATCTTCTTCTTCCTGGCACAGGTCACCGGGATGAAAGACGAGCGGTTGCGGCTGGCGCTGCTTGCCGGGGTACTCGTGGCGGTGTGGCTGCGGTTCGCGGGCTACCTGCAACTGCACTTCTTCGCGCGGACATTCGAAGTGCGGGTAGCGACGAACCGGCCGGTGGGCTACCTGCGGTCGGCGTTCGTCGGTGGCGCCTTCGGGTTGGGCTGGACGCCGTGCGTCGGGCCGATCCTCGGGAGCATCCTGACACTCGCAGCGGACTCGGGTGGCGCAGCCCGGGGGACGTTCCTGCTGGCGTGGTACGCGGTGGGGCTGAGTGTGCCGTTCCTGATCGCGGGGCTGGCGATATCCGACGTGAACCGGTTCATGAAACGGGTCCAGCCGTATACGCCGGTCATCGAAGTGCTCAGCGGCGTGATGCTCATCGGCGTCGGCGTGCTGCTGATCTCCGGGCGGCTCACGGGGCTCAACGACTACTTCTCGTTCGCCGACTTCAACCAGGGACTGTAGTGGCGCTACTCGTCTTCGAACGCGCGGGCGGTGGGTTTGGGACTACGACGGCGGCCGAAACGTAACGGAGGGACGTTCATCGCCGTGATGGCGAGCCAGGCGAGGCCGGGAAGCACGAAACCGGCTGATTCGCCCGGGAGAACCAGCGCACTCCAGCGGAGGAGCTGGAGATTCCGCCGGGGAGAACCCGGTATGGCGTGGTCCTTACGGCCGCCGCCGCAGTCACGCGCACAGAATGCGCGGTTCGGCGGCGGGTCAAATCGGCCTGACGGGCAGCTTTCGCGGGACGGACGGGCCGGAATCGCGGTGGACGGCCGAGAAAGTGGCGGGTAAGGGTGGCTGGATGCTAGGCTTTTCTTTCGCGGCGCGTTCGTCTAGAGGCCCAGGACGCCGCCCTTTCAAGGCGGAGATCAGGGGTTCGAATCCCCTACGCGCTACCA